>JAKIWH010000078.1 GCA_022750125.1 Thermoplasmata archaeon | reverse complement strand
TCCGCGGCTGCCCGACCACCTGCGGAATGTGCAGCCACCACAAGTCCCACACGGGGCTTGCGCTCATCGATCTGACCAACCGCTGCAACCTGAAGTGCCCGGTCTGCTTCGCGAACGCGAACGCCGCGGGGTACGTCTACGAGCCCACCCGCGAGCAGATCTACTTCATGCTGAAGACGCTCCGCGAGCAGAAGCCCGTGGGCGGCGTCGCCGTCCAGTTCTCGGGCGGCGAGCCCACGCTCTCCCCGCTGTTCATCGAGTCCTGCTCGATGGCGCGCGAGCTCGGGTTCAAGCAGATCCAGGTCGCCACGAACGGGATCCGCATGGCGAACGAGCCCGGCTTCGCCCAGGCCTCCCGTAACGCGGGCCTGCACACTCTCTACCTTCAGTTCGACGGCCTGGACGACGAGATGTACCGGAAGGTGCGGGGCGTCCCGCTCCTCAAGGTGAAGCAGAAGGCGATCCAGGCGGCGCGGGAGACCCACTCCCCGCCCGAGGAGCTCCTCGAGGGGAAGCCGGACAAGCCGTTGAGCGTCGTGCTCGTCCCCACCCTCGTCGGCGGGTTCAACGAGAAGGAGATCTGGCCCACGGTCCGGTTCGCGATCGACAACATCGACGTGGTCCGGGGCGTCAACTTCCAGCCGGTCGCGCTCACCGCGCGTATCCCCGACCGGGACCGGTTCCAGATGAGGTTCACCCAGTCGGACCTCGTCCGGATCCTGTGCACGGACGGGCCATTCGAGAAGTCGGACTTCTTCCCCGTTCCGTCGGTCGCCCCGATCTCGGAGCTCGTCTCGATCCTGAAGGGTCAGGAGAAGATGACCCTCACGACGCACCCCGGCTGCGGCTGCGCGACCTTCGCCTTCGTCTCGAAGGACGGGCAGAAGATCACGCCGCTCCCCCGATTCATGGACGTCGACGGCTTCTTCGAGAATGTCGAGGAGCTCATCGAGAAGTACCGGGACGCTCGGTTCGCGCGGTTCGGCGCGGCGGTCGCCGGTGCGGGCCTCATGCGGGACGTCGCGAAGTACTTCGACTTCGCGAAAGCCCCGGAGGGGATCAACGAGAAGAACGCGGTGCGCGTCATCGCGGGGATCTTCACCGAGGGGAACAAGGAAGCCCTCGCGAAGTTCACCTGGCGGACGCTCTACATCGGGAACATGCACTTCCAGGACGCGTACGACTACGATATCCAGCGCCTGATGCGCTGCGATATCCACTACTCGGTACCGGACGGACGGATCATCCCGTTCTGCTCGTACAACTCGGGCCCGATCTACCGGACGGAGGTCGAGAAGAAGTTCTCGATCCCCATCCCCGACTGGCAGGCGGCGAAGGCCTCGAGCGGTATCCAGCTGAAGAGCATCGAGACGATGGGCGTCAACGGGGAGGTCATCGTGGACCCCGAGTACTACAAGATCAAGGCCCTCAAGGGCGCCCCCGGGATGAGCACCTAAGCTCCGCTCGGTCCCCCCGGCCGAACCTTTTCCCCTCTGCTTCCCGCGCGAGCCCCACGGGCTCCGCGGGAGCAGCCTAGTTACTTCGGATACGCTAGCAACGGGCGTTCTGCCCACCGAAGGCTCGCCGGCCCGTAGGCCCGGGCGCTCTGGCTGGCGCCTCGTCGGTCGATCTCCTGCCACAACGCGGTCGCGGCGATCCGATCGCCCGGCGATGCCACCACCTCGAGTTCGTCCGGGTGCTCCTTCGCCCAGAGGCGGACCGCCTCGATGTGCTTGCAGACCCCGAGCCCGCGGTGGGCGTAGTCGGCGCAGTCGCAGCTGAGCGGCGAAGGGGCGGGGTGCGCGGGCCAATGGACGGTGTAGCGGGTCCCCCGGAGGGGGTTCGAGACCCGGAACGCCAGGAAGGGGAGTCCCATCTCCCGACGGACGTCGAAGAGCTCCTCCCGGCCCCGCTGTTCCCGCGCGACCCGTTGCTCCGCGGAGTCCAGCGGCTCTTTGGGCGGGGCCCGAGCGGGATTCCGCCCCCGTGAGACCCCTCTACCCAACTACCCCTCCCGCGACCGACGGCCCCGATATCCAATGCCGGGCTCAGGTTAAAGGGGCGGGAGCGCACCCTCCCGAGGTACCGGGACGGATGGCCCGGGCCACCCGAGAATGGCCTCCACAACCCAGTTCATCATCGACCTCTCGCTCCTGCTCGCGAGCGCGGTCGTCGCGGGCGAGGTCGCGAACCGGCTCGGCCAGGCGGCGCTCGTCGGCCAGCTGCTCGTGGGGGTGCTGCTCGGACCGACGCTGCTCGGTCCGTACATCGGTCTTTCGAGCCTCGGCCCCGAACTCGTGGCGATCCAGACGCTCGGCACGGTGTTCATCCTCTTCCTCGCAGGGCTCGACATCGTTCCGGAGCAGATCTACCGGATGGGGGCGCCGAACGCCGTCATGGGGGTGCTCATCTTTGCTGTACCTTTCGTGGGGATGGCGACCGCCATCCACTTCCTGTACCCGGGCACGCCGTTCGTCACCGCCCTCTTCCTCGCCCTCACCCTCTCGATCACCGCGCTCCCCGTGATGGGGATCATGCTCATCGAGTTCGGGCTCACGAAGTCCGCGCTCGGCCGGCTCGTGATGAACTGCGCGCTCGTGAACGAGCTCGTGGCGCTGAGCGTCTTCGCGGTGCTCCTCCAGGTCCAGACCGGCACCAGTAACGGCTTCACGGCGATCCTGATCGCGAGCCTCTCGGTCGCCCTGTTCATCTCGGCGATGCTCGCGATCCACATGGGCCTGCGCACCCTGCGCGAAACCCACTGGTGGGCGGGCACGCAGGAGAGGATCCAGCAGGGGCTCAGGACCCGCGAGAGCGGCTTCGCGATCCTCATGGTGATCGTCCTCGGCGCGTCGCTCTTCAGCCAGTACCTCGGGCTCACCTTCGTCGTAGGGGCGTTCTACGCAGGGCTCCTCGTGACCCGGGAGAGCGCCGGCCTCAAGGCGCACCGCTCGATCAGCCTCGTGTTCGATACCGTCACGTGGGGGTTCTTCATCCCGCTGTTCTTCGCCTTCGTCGGCATCGAGATGAACCTGAGGCTCCTCGAGAGCCCGCTCAACGTACTCCTGCTCGTCGTCCTCCTCGCGATCGCCCTCCTCACCAAGGTGGTGACCGGCTACGGCATGGCCCGGACGCTCAAGTGGTCCGAGCCGAACGCGCTCGCCGTCGGCTACCTCATCTCGAGCCGGGGCGCGGTCGAACTCGCGATGGCGGTCACTCTCCTCACGCTCCACGTGTTCACGACCGTCCAGTTCACCATCGTGGCCGCCGTCGGCCTCGTGACGACGATCATCTCGCCGATCGGCGCGCTCCGGGCCTGGGAAGCGGACCCGTCGACGCGGGAGGAGCTGTACACGCGCGTCCCGTCGCTCCGCCCCGGCCGCGGCCGGACCCGGGCGATCACCCCCGAGTTCGACTTCACCATCGGCGACCCCCGGTTTGCGATGCGGACTTGGCTCGATCCGGACTCGAACGGGGCGGAACCGCCTGCCACACCCGCGCCTCCCGAACCACCGAAAGCAGCCCCGAGCGGACGGCCACCGCTCCCGGCGCAGCGACCTGGCAAGCGCGAGCCTCCCGGCGAGACGTAGGGGTAGGAGCCCCCGGCGGGCTCACTCGAGGGGGCGGAGCGCGCGGCTCACGAGGAAGATCGCGATCCCCATCAGCACGGCCGTCCAACCGAGGAGGCCGAGCAGGTACACCCCGGGCCCGAACGGGTACTGACCGGCACCGAAGAACGTCTCCCGGAGCACGTTCACGGCGAGCGAGACCGGGTTGTACTGCGAGATGGTGCGCAGCCAGACGGGCATCGAGCCCCACGGGTAGAGCGCGTCCGACGTGAGCAGGACCGGAAGGTTGAGCAGGTTCACCGCGGCGAAGTACGTCTGGGGGACGTCGAGCAGGATCCCGAAGGTGAGGAAGAGCGTCGCGAACATGAGGGAGAGGAGGACGATCGCCAGGAACACCTCGACAACCCCAAGGGCGCTCACCTGGGCGGTGACGCGGAGCCCGCTCAGCCCAGGAATGTGGGCGAAGAGGAGCGCGAGCCCGAGCACGAAGAAGGCGAGGGCGATCGGCTGGGCCGAGCCCGCGATGAGCCGCGAGCCGAACACGGCGGCCGAGGGCGCGGGGGTCCCGCGCGTGCGCTTGAAGATGCCGAACAGCTTGTCGAAGATGACGTTCGCCCCGATGAAGAGGGTCGCCGTGACGGCGACGAACCCGACCATCCCGGCCGCGAAGTACGAGTAGTAGTTCGGGGCGCCGCGGAAGTAGTCGAGGAGCACCTGGTGCGCGACGAGGGGAGGGGTGCCCGGCGGGAGCGCCGCCGCCGGATTGATGTTGAACCCCTGGCCGAAAAGGAGCAGGTAGAGGAGCGGCAGGAGGAGCGACGTGAACAGCGCCTGCGGGTTCCTCCTGATCTTCAGGAACTCGCGCCGGGTTAGGGCGCCGAGCTCGCGCAGCATTAGCGGCGGCCTCCGAGGGCGCCCCGCACCCGCTGCATCATCACGGCCCGATCGGTGGCGCTCGGGCCCTCCTCCTCGCGGAACTCACGCCCCGTGTACTCGAGGAACACTTCGTCGAGGCTCGGTCGCTTCACGGTGACCCCGGTCACACCGGCACCGGCTCTCGCGCACGCCTCCACGGCGAGCGGGACGAGCGTCTCTCCGCTCGCGCACTTCACCCGGTACGACCCGTCCTGCTTCTGGAGGCTCACCACGCCGGCGAGCGGCTTCAGCACGGCGCTCATGTCGGCGGCGCCCTCGGCGGTCTTCAGGGTGACCACGTCGCCGCCGAGCTTGTCCTTGAGCTCGTTCGGCGACCCGGTCGCCACGATCTTGCCGTGGTCGATGATGGCGATGCGGTCGCACATCGTGTCCGCCTCGTCCAGGTAGTGGGTCGTGACGAACACCGTGAGCCCCGTCTCGTCCTTGAGCTTCTGGATGAAGCTCCAGAACCCGGCCCGTCCCTGGGGGTCGAGGCCCAGCGTCGGTTCATCGAGGAAGAGGATCTTCGGGCGGTGGACGAGCCCGACCGCGAGCTCGAGCCGTCGGCGCATCCCGCCCGAGTAGGTCTTCGCGAACCGGTCGGCCGCGTCGGAGAGCTGCATCTGGTGGATGAGCGCCTCCGCCCGCCGATTCCCTTCGCCGCGGGGGATCCCGTACGTCCCCGCGGCCACCTCGAGGTTCTCCCGTCCCGTGAGGTCCCCGTCGGCGGTCGACTCTTGGAAGATGACGCCGATCCGGCGTTTCACCTCGAGCGCGTCCTTGCTCACCTCGAGCCCGTCGATCATGGCGCGGCCCGAGGTGGGTCGGAGCCCCGCCGAGAGCATCGAGACGGTCGTGGTCTTGCCGGCCCCGTTCGGGCCGAGGAAGCCAAACACCTCCCCCGGGCTCACGTTGAAGCTCACGCCGTCGACCGCGCGGACCTTGCCGTTGTACACTTTGACGAGGTCCTCGGCGACGATGGCCCCGCCGATTCGCGAGCTCATGGCTGCCTCCCGCGGGAGATCGCCTCGAGACGCTCCGCGAGCCGATGGAGCTCCCCGCGGGCTACCTCGAGCTCCTTGGCGGCCGTCGGCGCGGACTCCTCGAGGAAGGAGAGCTGGGCTCCGATCTCCTCGACGGCGCTCTGGATCGAGTGGCCCCATCGACCACCCATCCAGGGTGGTCCTCCCCAGTTGAGCTCCTCGCCGGCCTTCGCCGTGAGCTCGTACCGGCCGTCCTCCCGCTTCTGCAGGTACCCTTCCTTCCGCAGCTCATCGAGTAGGGGGTAGACCGAGCCAGGAGAGGGGCGCCACCACCCTTGGCTCATCCCCTCCATCTCGTCCATGATCTCGACGCCGTTGCGCGGCTTCGAGCGCAGCATGAACAGCACCCACATCCTCAATCCCCGTCGCTTCCCGCCAAACATCCCGAGGTGCCACATCGTATCGCTTTTCCAATATCGGTATATTGATACGTTACTTAGCTTCTCCGCGCCAAGGAGGACTCCCGCTAGGCCGGAGTTAAGGAAGGTGGTGGGTCCCGCTGCCGTGGCGACGTCGGCCCCCTCCGATCCTGACCTCCGCCCGTTGCGACGGAGTCAGCGGCGGGTGATGCTCGGCCTAGTGCTCACGCTCGTCGGCGTGCTCGCGCTCGGGGCCATTCTCCCCCTCGCTCCCGTTGCCCTCGTGCGCGCCGCACCGTTCGCCGCAGTCGCACTGGTGGGGCTCTGGGTCGGAGGGATCCTTCTCGGTTCTCGTGGGGCTTCCCGCCGCCCCCAGCGGGAGTAATCGTGGGCGACTATCCCTGGAAACTTGTAAGCCTCGACGTGGACGGGACGCTCACCCGGGGCCACGGTTGGAAGTTCATTGCCGCCGAGCTGGGTCGCGCCGACGAGTTTCGCAGGATCAACGCCGAGTTCCTCTCTGGCACGAAAGGCGAGGAGGAGCACCTGAGGTCCCTGCTTCGCCTCGCTCGGGGCCACCGTGTCGACGAGGTTGAAGCCATCCTCGAGCGCGCCCCAAAGATCGCAGGCATCGCAGAGACGGTCAGCGCCCTCCACGCGAAGGGTGCGCGGGTGGCGCTCCTCACCCACAACCCCGACTACGTCTGCGCGTGGTACGTTCGGAGGTATTCGCTCGACGGGTACAGCGGAACCTCGATCACCCGGATTCACGACGGTCGGCTAGAGGACCCGGGACCGCTCCGACCGGACAAGCTCGCCGGGTTGGGGGGACTCCTCGAACGGTGGGGGCTCTCCGCGCGGGAGTGCGCACACGTCGGGGACGGTCGTGCCGACGCGCGGGTCTTCCCGTACTTGGGGGCAGGTATCGCGTTCAACAGCTCGGACCCGAAGGTCCTGAGCGCGGCCGATGCGGTAGTGCGCGCGGAGAATCTTGAGAGCATTCTCCCGGTGCTCGCCGAGCTCACCCCGCGCAGACCGCGTACCCCATCTCCCGCCGCGCCGTAGGGTTCCATATAGCGGCCCCGGATTCTTCGGGGTTGCGGCCCCCCATGGAGTACGTGGTCCTTCGAGCGGCCCATCCGACCTACTTGAACCTCCAGCTGCCGGGGGAGGTGGCCGAGCTCATCGAGTTCGACGACACCGAACCCCGCCGGAGCCGCACGCTGGCCCGCACGATCGCCTTCCTCTCCCGCGGGCCAGGGGTGGTCCGGGTGGCGGCCTCGAGCCGTGCCGAGGAGTTCCTGCCGGTGGAAACGGTCCGTCGCCGGCTCCTCGCCTCCGCACGTCTCTCCGAAAAGCGGGTGTTTGCCCTTCCCGCCGCCGTGAGCCGCCACCTCGGGCTTCACATCCAAGGGGCGGAGCCTGGTCAGCCCCGATTCACCGACGATTCGCTCCTTTGGTTCCTGCCCTCGCCCGAGTACTACGAGTTCCGCACCCGGGAACGGCAAGGGAAGCGTTGGGAAGGCCCGAGCGGTGGCGGACTCGCCCGGGTGTACCTCGCCCGCTCCGAACTTCCAGGGCACGACGAGCTCGAGGAGGTCGAGGGAAGGATCGAGCGTGAGGAGTGGGCGGCGCGTGTCGAGCTCGTCGCGCGCACCGGGAAGGGACGTGCCGCGTGAACCTCTAGCACGGCAAGGCGCGCAGGCCCCGCGCATGGGCTACTCTGAATGCCCACGTACCGGAGCGATTCCGGCGGCCCCCCGCGACGGTTCCGGCAGGCCGCCGCAGGGGCTGCGCCGACGAGCAAAATAGCGAAGATTCTTATACGGAGGGTTAGCATGAATTCAGTCATGGAGCGGAACCGGAGGACGCTCGGAGGGTCCGGGACCCGTAGCGGCTACACGCTGCGCAACCCGGTCCCCCTGCGGAGCTCCAACGACGTCCGCCAGACCCGTGCGGGGCTGCCCCAGGACGAGGTCCTCGCGCTCGCCGGTCCCGTGGACCACGACTCCCTCGCGAAGGCGATCCGCCGGAGCGTCGGCCACGACGGGATGCGCCCGGAGGACGCCCGCACCATTGCGGCCCACGTGCTCAACTTCTTTGGGTTCAACGAGCGGATCATCGACAACGTCCTCGAGCCGGACGACCGCGATACGTTCTACATGCTCGAGGACACGGGGATCCTCGAGACGGAACGGGACGAGACCACCCTCTACGACGGCCGCGAGTGGCGCATCCACTACTGGATGTTCCGCAAGGACC
>JAKIWH010000077.1:2859-8245 GCA_022750125.1 Thermoplasmata archaeon | reverse complement strand
GGGCAGGATCCGGTATGCGTAGCGTATCCCTCGTCGCCGGCGAGCACCCAGGGTCGAACCGGCCCAAGGTCGGGGTCGTCCCTCCTGCTGCCCACAACCCTCCGCCATGAAGTTCGAGGAATGCCCCGGCTGTTGAAGCAGTTCCTCCTCCGACCGAACCAGCAGCTCCGGCTCGCCGACTGGGACCCGGAGGAGACCGCAGGTTTCGACGGAGGGAAGGAGGGTGCCCGAAAGGCGCTCGAGAAGCTCAAGGGAAAGCTCGAACCTCTGCAGGAGCTTCTCTACGCCGACCACCGGTTCTCGCTCCTCGTCGTGCTCCAAGGGATCGATACCTCCGGCAAGGACGGGACGATTCGCGCCGTCTTCGAGGGGGTCAACCCGCAGGGGGTGCGGGTCGCTTCGTTCAAACAACCCACGGCCCTCGAAGCGGCGCACGACTTTCTCTGGCGTGTGCACGCCGAGACCCCGGAGCGAGGGGAGGTGGTGATCTTCAACCGCAGCCACTACGAGGATGTCCTCCTCCCCTGCGTGCACGGCCGCATCCCTCGCGCCACCTGGGAGCGGCGGTACGACCAGATCAACGCCTTCGAGCGCGGGCTCGCCGAGGAGGGGACGACGATCCTCAAGTTTTTTCTCCACATCAGCCGCGAGGAGCAGGCCCGCCGGCTCAACGAGCGGCTCGAGGACCCCACGAAGCACTGGAAGTTCCGCGAGTCGGACCTCCTCGAGCGCAAGCGCTGGCGGAGCTACGTGGCGGCCTACGAGGAGGCGATCTCGAAGACGAGCACCCGGTGGGCACCGTGGTGCGTCGTTCCGGCGAATCGAAAGTGGTTCCGGGACCTCGTCGTCTGCCGGCGCATCGTCGCGAGCCTCGAGTCCCTGGGGCTCCGCTACCCTCCGCTCCCGGAGGGGTTCCGGGTCACCCGCATCCGCTGAGCCCCCCTCGAGCGCTGCCCGGGCTAACCGCCCGTCTCGCGGATCCCGTCCAATCCTCGCTTGAGCGCGAGCGGGAGCCTTTCGAGGAGGTCGGTGGCGACCACGCCGAAGCTCATCGCCTCCTGAGCATTTCTGCCGGTGTCGCCGACCCAGTAGGAGGCGAGCCGAGCCGCCTCGAGCCCGGAGAGGCCGGAGCCGAGGAGGAACGCGGCGACCCCGGCGAGGACGTCCCCCGCGCCGGAGACCGACGCCGCGGGCGTGTGGTGGCGGTTCACGTAGCTCCCGGTCGCCGCGACGATCACATCGGGTTCCCCCTTCGCGAGCCAGCTCACGGCGTGCTTGGAGGCGTGGGCCCGCAGGAGGGCAATGCGGGCCTCGGTCGCCTCGGGTAGCTCGGGAAAGAGGCGATGGAGCTCCCCCTCGTTCGGGGTAAGGAGCAACGGTGCCCCGCCGGCTCTCGGGGGAGTGGAGTAGGCCGCTTCGAGAGCGTCGGCATCGACGAGAACCGGCGTCGACCGGTCGAGTTCTGCCACGAGCCGCGAGAAGAGCGCCAGCGTCTCGGGATCCCGACCGGCACCCATCCCAAGGGCCAACGCGGCCGGGTGTTGGGTCTTGAGCTCCTCAAGGAGGGGCTCGAGGTCGGTCGGTCGAAAGTGCTCCTCGCCCACCGTCCGCACGACGAGGTTGGGCGAGAACGCCTGGATCCTCCCGGCGGCCGGGTGGGGAGCGAGAATCGTGGCGCGCTCCGCGCCCGCGCGCAGCGCGGCCGCGGCGGTGAGCGCTGGGGCTCCGGCGAACGGGCCCCCTCCGACCACCACCACGCGAACCGAGCGGGCACCGTGAGGGACGGGATACAGGTGGAACTCCCCCGGGCCTGCCTCTCGTCGCGCGGCCTCGGGGATGCCGATGTCCCGTACGGTGATCGCCCCCGAGTTCTCGGAGCTCATGCCCTCCTTCGGGGCGGTGAAGGTCACGGTCCACCTGGGGCGGACGGCAACGTCAGTTCCGAGCCCCGACGCAATATCGATGGAGAGTACCGGCGCGCCGCTAGCGTTCACCGCCTCGACCGCTTCGCGGTACGGGCTCCGCAGCGCTCCGGCCTGTCCTATCCCCAGCAGGGCGTCGAGCAGGAGCGGGCAGCCAGCAAGCTCGGCCGCCGTGGGGATTCCGACGCGGGTGGGGTGGTGGTGGGCGACGCGCTCGTAGCAGCGGCGCGTGGCTCCCGAACGGATCTCGGCCGGAGCGCGAACGACCCAGAGCTGGGGCGTGTACCCCCACTGACCGAGGTAGTGCGCTGCGGCAAACCCGTCCCCCCCGTTCTTTCCCGTGCCGGCGACCACCGCGACGTGGGCCGGCGCCGGCGGGAGGTTCCGGACCGCCTCCTCGGCCACCGCTCGGCCGGCGTTTTCCATCAGCGAGTCAATCGTCGCCCCCAGGGCGATCGCGTTCGTTTCGATGACCCGTATCTCGCGGGCCGAAAGCGGCCGGTCGACCACCAGGGCCGCCTAGCTCGCCGGGGCCGCTCCCGCGGGCGCCTCGGTGTCCTGGAACAGGTCCATCGTAGAGGGGAGGAGGTTGCGCCGGGAGAGGTACTGGGACTGCGTCCGGCTGTAGCGGAACAGGATGTCCGCTTTGCCCTCCTGGAAACCCCACGGCCGGATGACGAGGAGGTCCCCCTCGCGGATCCACATCTTCTTCTTCATTTTCCCGGTGATGCGGCCCATGCGGCTCGAGCCGTCTTCGCACATCACCTGGATCCGGGCCGCCCCCATGAGCCGGCTCGCGATGCCGAAGATTTCCCCACGATTCCGTCGGGGCAGGGGAAGGCGTCCGAGGTCCACGCCCCCCTCGACCACCTCGACCGCGGGCGGAGGCGTCGCCAGCTCCTCCTCGGGCGGAACCGGGACCGCCGCGTCGAGCTCCTCCTCCCCCGGACCGGGCTCCTCGGGCGCGGGAACCGCGGGTACCTCGGGCTTGGGCGGCACGTCGGCGGGAGCGGCATCCAGTATTTGAACTGACGGCAGGCGGCGGTGGGCCGCGCCCCGCCTTGCGACGCGCTAGGTCACGTCCGCGCCGCCACGGGGAAAGACGCGTTCTGGATTCTCGGTGAGGATCCGTTCGATCGTCGCGGGCGGGAAGGAAAGGGCGCGGAACTCCCGGAGATTCTCTCCGATGTCCTCAACCCCGGGCCCGGGCCAGTCGGAGCCGAAGAGCACGCGGTCCGCGACCCGCTCGAGCTCGGGGAAGTACTTCGGAATGCGAGAGGGGGGCACGCTCGAGACATCGAGGTAGACCTGGGGGAAGCGCCGCACGAGGAACATCGCCTCCTCCGTCCAGAACGGTCGTCCGCCGTGGGCGAGGACGATCGTGAGGTGGGGGAAGTCCACCGCGACGTCCTCGACGAGGAGCGGTTCGGCGAGGCGGTTCCGTGCCCGGGGGAACACGGAGGTACCGGTGTGAAAGATGACGGGGAGCCCGAGCGTCTCGCAGCGCTCGTAGATGGCCCGGAGCCCGGGCAGCTCCCCCGAAAGGTACCCGTTCGGCGCGAACAGCTGGTGGGGAGGATGGATCTTGAGCCCGCGGAGACCCGCCGCGTGCAGTCGTTCGACCTCGCGGGCGGGATCGGGGTGGGTCGGAAGCACCGAGCCGACGGCGATGAGCCGAGTCGGGTCCGCCCGGCAGTAGTCGAGCACGAACTCGTTCGACTTCTCCGTGTAGCCCACGACCTCGTGGCTCACGTAGTTCACCAGGACCGCCCGCTCGACCCCGCACCGGTCTAGGTAGCCGAGGAAGGCGGAAGGATCCCGCAGATACCGCTCGAGTTCCTCCACCGACCCACCCCGCCCCATCCGGGCCCGGACCTCCGGTCGCATCTCCCAGAGCGGGTTGATGTGCACGTGGCAATCGGTAATCCCCACGCCCGCGGTCGAGCGGTGGGGCCTATATGGCCCCCCCCAGCGCTGGCGTGGGACCGCAGGAGGGTTTATCTTGCCCGGACCCCGGTGCGGCGCTGATGGCAGCCCCGATCGTAGTTCCCGGCTACACCCCGAAACCGAAGCTCATCAAGGCAGCCTACCTCTCGCCGGGGGAGACGGTGCTCCGCGAGTCCCGGTCGAGCGCCCTCATCTATCTCCCCGGCCCGATCCTCTTCTTGGTCGTCGTCGCCGTACTCCTCGACGCGGCGTACATGCGCACCGGTGCCCTGGCGATCCCGTACCTCTCGAGCAGCTTCACCGCGGTGGGGAATCTGTCCTCGTCCGCGCTCCACTACGTGCAGCTGCTCTTGCTGGTACTGCTCCTGGTCGGTCTCGTGTTCCTTCTGGTCCAGTACATCAAGTGGACCCGCAAGGTGTTCGTGGTCACGACGAACCGGGTCATCATCCTCAAGGGCATCATCAGCCGCGACTTTGACGAAATCCCGGTGATCAAAGTGCGCGCCGTGGACGTTCATCAGACGGGCATGGACCGGATCTTCGGTCTCGGCAACATCCAGGTCAGCTCCGAGGGAGACAACCCGATCGCGAACGAGGTCTGGCGCGGCGTGCCCAAGCCCTGGGAGTTTCAGCGGCTCATCGACGCCGCCGCGCAGAAGTACACGAATCGGTAGCGCCGGCGCGCCAGCCTAAAGCTCGTCCTCCCGTACGGCGAACCGGACCGCATGCCCGATGACTTTGACGCGATCGTGGTGGGGGCTGGCCTCGCCGGCGGGGCAGCCGCACTGCGCCTAGCGCGCGGGGGCGCGAACGTCCTCCTCCTCGAACGGGGCGCGGAACCCGGTGCCAAGAACCTCTCGGGCGGGATCCTCTGGGGCCAGGACCTCGCCGCACTGCTCCCGGACTGGTGGAAGGAGATGCCGCTCGAGCGGCACATCGTCCGAAAGCGGTTTGGGTTCCTCAGCCGCGACCGGGCCGTGTCGACGATCTTCCAGACGCCGGACTGGGATCGCCCCCCCTACGTGGGGCACTCTGTCCTTCGCGCCAGGACCGACAAGTGGCTCGCCCGCAAGGCCGAGGAAGCCGGGGCGACGGTCGTCTCGGAAGTCCCCGTCGAGCGACTGGCGTGGGAGGGAAACCGGGTCGGAGGCGTCGTGCAGTCCGGAGAAACCATGCGCGCGCCGGTCACCATCCTCTGCGACGGGGCGAACTCCCGGGCCTCGCTCGGTACCCCGATCCGCCCCGAGGCGCGTCTCTCGGCGGAGTCGACCGAGCTCGGGATCAAGGAGGTGTACCGCCTCCCCGCGGGCGCGATCGAGGAACGGTTCCAACTGGGCAAGGGGCAGGGCCACGCGGAGGAGTGGGTGTTCGGTGCGGGGCCTCCCGGTGTCATGGCGGGCGGATTCCTCTACACGAACGAGGACACGCTGAGCCTCGGGCTCATCGTCCAGATCGGATCCCTGTTCGGGACCGGCGCCTACTCGCACGAGCTCATCGAGCAGTTCAAGCAGCATCCG
>JAKIWH010000077.1:0-2849 GCA_022750125.1 Thermoplasmata archaeon | reverse complement strand
CCTCGGGTTGGGCGAGCCGGCCCGCCGCCTTCTACGGCGACGGTTGGATGGTCTGCGGGGACTCGGCGGGGTTCGTGTTCTCGAACGGGATCGTGATCCAAGGCATGAACTACGCCGTTCGCACCGGGATACTCGCCGCCGAGACCGCGCTCGAGGCGCGCGCCTCGAAGTCGAGCGGGCCTTCGGCGCTCGCCTCGTACGGTCAACGGCTCGAGTCCTCCGGGGTGCTCGCGGACTTCCGGGAGTTCGAGGGGCTCGACCGGGTGAAGTGGAACCCACGCTTCTACAGCATCTATCCTCGGCTGGCGACGGAGCTGCTGCATCGCCGCTTCGCGGCCGAGGGGGGTCCGAAACCGAACCTCCTCGCGCTGCTCGACCGGATCCGGAAGGAGGAGGGGGTCCGCCTCAGCGAGCTCGCCCGGGACGGATTCGACGCCTTCGAGGAACTCTAGCCTGCCCCCACAGGTTCGTTAGCACCTTTCCCTAGGATTCTTGACCTCGCCCGGTTACGGGCCAGCCAGCATGCGACGCCGGGGAACCATCGCCTTCCCGTTGCGACTCATTGCCTTCCTCGCCCTCGTCGTGGTTGTTTCGGTCCCCCCGGCGGCAGGGGCCGCGGTGACCGTCACCTCGCCTTCCGTCCAGTCGACGCTCTTCCTGGTCTCCGACCAACGGGTGCCGGGCAACGTAGTGCACGGATTCCCCGTCCCAGAAGCGGTCACCTGGGACTCGGTGAATGGACTGCTCTACGTAGCGGACCGGGCGGGTTCGTTGTTCGGGGTCAACGTCTCGTCGAACACGGTGGTCTCCCAGCAGTACCTCGGCGGTACCCTGGCCGGTCTCGTTGTTGTCCCCGCGAGCAACCGACTGTTCGTCGCGGTCACCTCCACGAACCGGGTCGCCGTCGTGAACGGCTCCTCCGGGAAACTGCTGAGCACGGTTCCAGTGGGTATCTCCCCGACGGGTGTCGCCTTCAACCCCCTCAACGGGACGGTCTACGCTGCCAACTCCGGCTCGAACAATCTGACCGCCATCAACGCCACGACCGACAAGGTCACGGGCTCCCTCCCGGCTGGACTCGGCCCGACCTGGGTGGCGGACGACCGGTACAACGGAGAGCTCTTCGTCTCGAACGGGGCTTCCTGCCCTTCCACCGCAACGCACTGCAACGTGACGGTGGTGAGCAGCGCCACCGGCAAGGTGCTCACGACCGTGAGCGTGGGGAATCGCCCGGGACGAATAGTGTTCGACCCACGAACGCACAACCTCTTCCTCGCGGAGAGTCCGGCAAGCCGGGTCGTCGTCCTCAACGGATCCACGGCGGTGAAGATCACCTCCACCCCGATCGGCCCCACCGCCAACCCCGTCGACCTCGCGGTGGATGCGCAGAACCATCTCGTCTACGTCGTCGCGAGCTCCAATCTCACGGTGCTCAATGCCTCCACCTGGCGATGGGTGGGAGCGACGACAGTCTCCTACCAGTCCACCGCGATTGCCTTCGATGGCGCCACCCACGCGCTCTACCTGACCGAGGATTACAACTACCTGACTTCCTCCTCGACCGCCGTGCTGCACGCGTTCTCCCCGGCGACGGCGACGTTCACGGCCGCCGTTCAACTGGCAACGGCCCCGGACAACATCCTCTACAACGGATACAACCACCGGCTGTACGTCCTCGACCAGATCACCGGGAAAATGTACGTGCTCAACGCGACCTCGCTGAAGACCGTCGCGATCCTGCCGGGGCTCGGAGGGAGTTCGTTCCAGGGCGGCACCGGCTGGTACGCCGGTCCGACGATGGCCTACGACCCGGGGACGGGCAAGGTGTTTGCCCCGAACGGCCTAAAGATCACCGTACTCGGCGCCGCGAACTCGATCCTCGGTAACATCTCGGACTCGCACGGTCCCGTCGCCTTGGCGTACGACCCGGGCAACGGGGATCTGTACGCGGCGAACGCGGATGCCAACCTCACCGTCTACCATGTGGCGACCAACGCGACCGTCGCGACGCTCGCCCTCACCGGGGTGGGCTCCCCAGGCTACCCTGCGTCGGCGTCGGGGGTCTCGTTCGACGCGCGAAACGGCCGGGTGCTGGTCGCGGCCTCGTCCTTCTCCTACAGCGCCGACTCGGGCACCGTCGGGATCTTCGTCGTGAACGCGACCTCGAACAAGATCGTTGCACACAACGCGACGGGGAGCCTTGCTACCTCGTGGACGGCCGTGAATCCGCACACGGCCGAGTTCTACGTCCTCTCCGACGACCCCGCGGTCGGCCAGGGCTACCTTGAGGTGTACAACGCGAACAACGCCCAATGGCTCAAGGAGATCTCGTTCTCCTTCTCGACAACGAGCGAGCTCACGGGGGTCGCTTTCGACAGCGCGAACGGGATGATCTACGTGGTGGGGTCGAACGAACTCGTGAAGATCAACGGGACGACCAACGCCGTCGTCGGGAACGTTTCGGTGGGAGGCTTTCCGGTGGCCCTTACGTTCGACCCGGCGTTGAAGGCACTCGTGATAGCGGACCAGGGCTCCGGCACGCTCTCCATTGCGAAGCCCTAGCGGCGCGCGACCCAACGGGTCGTCGAGGTTCGCCCTAACGGTGGCGCTTGCTCCCGAGATCCTTGCCTTCTCGCGCGCGGAGGGCTTCCCGGCACGCGGGTTCGCGACCGGGCGATACCTACGCTAACGCACTCGATGCGCGATCACGCCGAAAGTCCGCGCGCGGTCCGAATGGCCTTCGTGAGGGGCGGCAGGATGGCGAACAGGTCGCCGACGATCCCGTAGTCTGCGACCCGGAAGATCGGGGCGTTGGGGTCGGAATTGATCGCCACGATCACGCGCGAGCT
>JAKIWH010000076.1 GCA_022750125.1 Thermoplasmata archaeon | reverse complement strand
CTGCCCACGGGCGCGCCCACCCTCGACGATGTGCTCGCTCTCGGTACGGACCAGATCCTTCGGCGCAGATTCGCGACGGTCGTTGCGGAGAAGGGGCTAGCCCTGACTCCCCTCGCGGCGCGCAAGCTCATCGTGCAGGGCCACTTCGCCATCGGGGAGCGCAAGATGACGCGCCCCGGATACCTCCTGCCCGCCGAGTCGGACAACGCGATCGGCTACGCCACTTCGAGCCCTCTCCTCGACGAGGCGCACCCCGTGCGCGTCGCGCTTCGAGAGAAACTTTCCTCGCCGCCCCGCGAACCGAGTGGACCACCGGGCGAAGGGGGCTAGACCATGGGAAAGGTAGGCATCGCGCACATTTTCGCGAGCTACAACAACATTCACATCACGGTGACCGACATCACAGGCGCCGAGACGCTCACCAAGGCGACGGGCGGCATGGTGGTCAAGGCCGCGCGCGACGAGTCAAGCCCGTACGCTGCGATGAAAGCCGCGGACCAGGTTGCGGCGGCGATCAAGGAGAAGGGGTACGACACCCTCCACGTGCGCGTGCGCGCCCCGGGAGGTAACCGTGCGCGCTCGCCGGGTCCAGGTGCCCAGGCCGCGATCCGGGCCCTGTCGCGGGCCGGCGTCAAGATCAGCCGCATCGAGGATGTCACCCCCGTTCCGCACGACGGCACGAAGCCGAAGGGCGGACGTCGCGGACGGAGGGTCTAGGATGGAGCTCGGGGCGGTGGAGCTCCGCCAGCGCAAGTTGCGAGCGGACCTTTCGGGCACGACCGCTTCGCAGGTGAACGCGATCCGACGCACGCTCCTCTCGGATGTTCCAAAGCTCGCGATCGAGGATGTCGAGTTCCACCTCGGACCGATCCGGGACGAGGCGTCCGGCAAGGACTACGACTCCTCCACCAGCATGTTCGACGAGGCGATCGCGCTCCGTCTCGGACTTCTTCCAGTTCCCACCGATCTCGGCCAGTTCCGGCGGAAGTCGGAGTGCACCTGCAAGGGGGAGGGCTGCCCCCATTGCCAGGTGATGTACTCGATCGACAAGAAAGGCCCGTGCACCGTTTACGCCCGGGACCTCCTGCCGCTCGGGGACCCAACGCTCGCGACGCTCGAGCCGGAGGTGCCGATCGTTCGGCTCGGGGCGCGCCAGGCGCTCCTCGCGTACGCCACCGCCGTGCTCGGCACGGCGCGGGAGCACGCGAAGTGGCAGGTGGCCCAAGCGGTCGGGTTCTACCCCAAGGCCGAGGTGAAGATCTCGAAGAAGCCCGGCTGCACCGAGAGCTGCTTGAAGAACCTCGCCGAGACCTCCCCCTCGGGGCTGCTCGAGTGGAGCGGCGGGAAGCTCACCTACAAGGGCGGTGATGACCCGGAGAAGGCGCTCCTGCTCGTCGGAAGCCAGCGGTTGTGCGAGCACGGCTCGCTCGAGGTGAAGCTCGACGAGACCCACTTCCAGCTCCGGTTCGAGACCGACGGGAGCTTGAGCGCCCGCGAGGCGTTCCGGTACGCGCTCAAGGACCTGAAGCGGCGGTTCGAGGAACTCCGCGAAGCGGTCCAGGCGCTTCCCTAGGGCGCCGACCCCGACGGGCGCCACTCGTAGCGCAGACGGGCGGCGATGCCGCCGATCCCGCGCAGCCGTCGACCGGGTTCGCCGTCCTCGCGTACGATGAACACGCGGGCCCGCGCCGATCGGGCAACGTCCAGGATACGGGACGCGTCGGGCTCGGTAAGGAGGGTGTCGAGGACCAGTATCGTCTCCGCCGCACCAGCTCCGACCGCCTCCGCGGTCTCGCGCACCCCGACGGCGGCGCGGTGTCCGCCGAGCTCCGTGAGCAGCGACTCGACGAGCGCGGCCTCCTCCGCGGCCACGCTCGATTGGAGCACCTCGCTCGCCCGACCCGAGCGCAGGAGCTCCTCGATCCCCGCCCGTCCGGACTCGCTTGCGGGGAAGACTCGAGTCTTGCTCTTGCTCTCCGGAAGCAGCTCGTGGAGGCGGTGGGCTACCTGTTCCTTGAAAAACCCCGGGCCGACGATCAGAACGGCCGCTGCTGCCGCCACCTCGCCTCGCAGGAGGGTCGCCACCTCGTCGACGTGCTGACCCCGCTCCTTCTCGCGGCTCGTGCTCGCGTACCGCTTTCCGGGCAGGGTCCGCTTGAGCTCGGCCACGGGCTCGATCGTTCTCCCTCGCAGACGGACGACGGCGCTGTCCCCCCAGTCCACCGCCGCTACGACGAGGGTGGGCTCCCCCCTCGATTCGAGCCCCTCCTCGAGGAGGGAGCGTTCTCCCCCCGAGAGGCTCTCCTTCTGGACGGTGAACTCCTCTCCCTCGGCGAGGTCGAGCGTGTGGTGCCTCCCGATATCGAACGGGCCCTCGACGATGGGCCCGGTGACTCGAACGTGGTGGGAGAAGCCGTGGAATTCCACCTGCTCTGCACGCACGACGAGCCAGATGCGACGACGGTCGCGTTGGGCGGCGGGTGCGTCCTCTGGCGCCTCAGGGTCGCGCCGTGTGGTTGAAGCGCCGATCTTCTCGCCGGGCCGGAGCAAGCGGGCCACCCGCCAGAGGTCGCTCGGGGTCTCGATCCGCAGTCGGAGCAGGCCGGTCGCTGGATCCTGGTGGAGGAGGCGCACGACGAACCCGGGCCGCGAGCGGGCTCTCGCTACATAGCCGCTTGCCCGCCCGCGACGCTGCTGTTCTGACGGAGAAAGCGCCCAAGGTAGCCGCGCATCGCCGGCCTTCGCCGGAACTCTTATGCGCCGGTCGACGGCTCGGGGCCCGGCGGCGGCCCCGTGGCCTTCCTGGACGAGCTTCGGGCCCACCCGCGGTTCCTCCTGTTTCTCCTGGCAGGCACCTTCTCCTTCGCGGCCCCTACCGCAGGGCTCGTCGTGCTCTCGAGCGAGATCGTCCGGAGCTATCCTACGGCAGGAAGCGGGGCGGATTTCGCTGCGCTCGCGCTTGCGCTCCTCGGACTTTCGGCGACCGTCCCCACGCTAGGGGCCGCGCTCGTCTCAGGAACGCTCGCGGACCGCGTGAACCGGTTGCGACTCCTGCGGCTCGTGAGCCTGGCGGCGCTGGCATCGCTCGCCGGCGCGGCGCTCCTCCTTTTCTTTCGCCCGTCCGCCGCGATCAGAAGCCCTGGGCCGGCAGGATTCAGCCTTCCGGTCTGGGTGCTGCTGCTCTTCCCGCTCTGGGCGGCCATGACCGCGGCGGCCACCATCTTCCGGCCCGCTTTCAACGCCTCTCTTCCGAAACTCGTTCCGTCGCTCTCCCTCGGCCGAGCGAACGGCCTCATCTACGGTCTCACCGTCGCCGTCGGAGTCGTCACCTGGGTCGCGGTCGGCCCGATCACCGACTCGGTCGGTCCGGTGGTCGCGCTCCTCCTGCCGATCTCCCTCTTCGGCGCGAGCGTCGTCTGCCTCTTCCGGCTGAACCTCGAGCTTCAGGAGCCGCGAACGACGCCGCGGCGCTCGTTTCTCGCGGACGCGGTCGAAGGATACCGGTTCCTCGGCGAGCGCCGTGAGCTCCTCGCCCTGACCCTCGGGAGTCTCGCCATCAACTTCCTCAACGCGGTCGCGTTCGTCGAGCTGCCGCTCTACGCCCTCGACTACCTCGGCTCGAGCACCGCGTTTCTGGGGGCGCTCTTCGCCGTCGGGAGCATCGGAGGGGGTGTGGGCTCCTACCTCATCGGACGTAGCAAGTTCGAGCCGCACGCCGGGCGGCTCATCGCGATCTGCGTCGTGCCAATGGGCCTCAGCGTGGTCGCGCTCCCGCTCCTCCACAGTCCGATCCTCGCGCTCGGGGACATGTTCCTGTTCGGACTGTTCCCCGGTATGGTCCAAACCATGTTCCTCGCCGGTGTCCAGGGGACCGTACCCAACCGGATCCTGGGACGCGTATTCGCCGCGGATGAGGTGGGTTCGTTCGGGCTTGTACCGGTCGGGCAGTACGCGGGGGGTCTTGCCACGATCGCCCTCGGACTCCGGAGCACCTACCTGATCGCCGGGGTGGGGATCGTGGTCGTCGGTCTCGGGCTGCTTGCGCTCCCCGTGGTCGCCCGGTTCCGGTTCGTGCCCGAGAGACCGAAACCCGTGGAGACTTCCGCGGGACCGTCCCTCCCCCGTGCCCTTCCGGAGGTCCCGCTAGGGAACCCCGGCGACGGACCGCCCCCCGTCCGGTAGGCACGTGGAGCTCCTCCCCCCCAGGCAGAAGCGCTTGGAGTACCCGACGAGCGACCACTTATCTGCGCTTTCCCCGTCGAACGGTCGGGAGGTGGGCTCCTGGCAGATCAGGCGCACGGCGAGGGGGAGGCGGAGCGCGCCGTCCTCGCGGCGCTCCGATGGGCATTCTTCCTCTCGATCGTCATCCTAGGCGTCGAGGGCGTCTCTGCGCTGTTCGCGCGGAGCCTCTCTCTCGCCGTCGACGCCGTCCACAACGTCCCGGATCTGTTTGGTTTTGCGATCTCCTTCCTCTCCCTCGCCGTAGCGAGTCGCGGGGCGACCGAGGAACATACCTTCGGCCTACACCGGACCGAGGTGTTCGCCACGCTCGTGAACGCGAGCCTGGTGCTCGGCACGGGGCTGGTGTTCGGCTACGAGGCGTTGGTCACCCTCCGGGCGCCGGCGGGCAGCTTCGCTGGGTCCGTCGACCCGTACTGGATCCTGCTCGGCGCCGTCCCCACCATCATCCTCCGGGCGGCGGCAGCGCTCAACCTCCGAAGGCTCCCGCGGCAGACTCGGGACATGAACCTCCGCGGCGTCTTTCTCCACCTCACCGCCGACTTCGCGATCACGGTCCTGCTCCTGATCGACGCGGCGCTCCTCCTCCTTCGTCCGGGGCTCGGCTGGGTCGACTCGGCAGCCGCGCTCGCGATCTCGGCGGTGCTCGTCGTGGAGTCGCTCCCGCTGTTCCGAGAGGCCTGGTCGAGCCTCTCCGAACGGATGCCCGCCCACCTCTCCGTGGACAAGATCCTCCGCGTCGCCCGGGGAGTGCCGGAGGTGGAGGAGCTCCACGACATCCACGTCTGGTCGGTCTGCTCAAGCCTTGTGTGCATGACGGCCCACGTCGCGACGCGCCGGCTTACCGTCCTCGAGGCGATGACCGTCGTCGCGGAACTCAAGGAGCGGATGTCGAGCGAACTCGGCATCGTGCACGCCGTGTTCGAAGTGGAGGAGGTTTCGGCGGGCGGAGAGGCAAGCCAGCTTGCGAACGCTCATCCTGCCTAGGGCTCGAGTCCGGTCTCGAGCAGGACACCTTCGAGACCTCGACGGTCCGAAAGGAGCGCTGGAGCGCTCTGTTCGAGGCCCGGCTCCCACCTCGGCCTCAGGTGCCGGTCTCATTAGGGACTGGCCGGTCGGGCGCACGGGATACCATGGCCGCAGCTATCGTGGAAACGACCTTCGAGAGCCGGCTTCTAGACCGGCGGACCATCGCCGAGCGCACCGACGCCTTTCACTTCGAAAAGCCGAGCGGCTTCACGTTCAAGGCCGGCCAATTCCTCGAGTACTCCCTCATCAACCCGACCGAGACGGACGCGGAAGGAACGACCCGTTGCTTCTCGATCGCGAGCGCCCCACACGAGGAGAGCCTGATGCTCACCACGCGGATGCGCGATACGGCCTTCAAGCGGCAGCTCGCCAAAATGCCGGTCGGGGCGAAGATCTCGGCGAAGGGCCCCTACGGAGAGCTCGTGCTCCACGAGGACGCGAGCAAGCCCGCCGTCTTCCTCGCAGGCGGGATCGGCATCACGCCGTTCCGTAGCATTCTCGTGGACGGCGCGAAACGTCAGCTCCCCCACCGGATGGTGCTCTTCTATTCGAACCGCCGGATGGAGGACGCGGCGTTCTACGAAGAGCTCGAGGGGCTCGAGCGGCTCAACCCGAACTTCAAGATGGTTCCGACGATGACCGCGATGGAGAACTCGCGGTACTCCTGGGGAGGCGAGCGCCGCCAGATCGACCGTGCGATGCTCTCCCGGCGCATCGACGACGACCCGCTCCCCGTGTACTACGTCGCGGGTCCGCCCCGGTTCGTGACGGGGGTGCACGAGATGCTCCGGGAGACGGGGATCGAAGAGAGGAACATCCGCGCCGAGGCGTTCGACGGCTACACCTGAGCTCCCGGTCGTAACCTCATTAGGGAGCCACGGTAGCCCCGCCCCATGCCCACGCGGAAGCGGAAGCCGGTCTCGGCGAACGGGGACCGCCGGACCGGAGGCGCGCTTCGGCCGCGCTCCTTCACCGAGGCGCAGCTGCGGCACTTCGAGGGCTCCGTTGCCGAGCTGTTCGCTGCCCTCGGGATGGAGATGCACGCGCCCGGGACCGAGGCGACCCCGCGCCGGTTCGTCCGGGCGCTCATCGACTCGACCGCGGGCTACGACGGGGACCCGAAGCTCGTCACCACCTTCGCGACCGAGTGCCACGGCGGTCCCGACTGCACGCTGAGCCAGGTGATCGAGGGCCCGATTCCGTTCTACTCCCTCTGCGAGCACCACGCGCTGCCGTTCTTCGGCCGGGTGTTCGTCGGCTACATCGCCCACGAGCAGATCATCGGCCTCTCGAAGCTCACCCGCCTCGTGCGGCTGTGCGGGATGCGGTTCACGACCCAGGAGCGGCTCGGGCACGAGGTCGCGGACACGCTCGAGGCGATCCTCGGCCCGCACGGGGTAGGAGTCTACGTCGATGCGCACCATCTCTGCACGCAGATGCGGGGTGTGCGGGAGGCCGCCCCGTACACCCGAACGAGCTTCTGGCGTGGGGAGTACGCGAAATCGGCCGCCCTCCGCACGGAGTTTCTGACGATGTGCGGCAGTTTTCCGTGAACCCGCTCGCCCCCCTCGACACCCTACTCGAACCCTCGGAGGGAGAGCTACTCCCCCTCCCGAGCTCGCTCGCGACGCTGTACGGCCGGCTCCGCTTGGGCGGGTTGGGGTCCGCCCCCTACGTGTACGCCAACTTTGCGTCGACGCTCGACGGCGTCGTATCGCTGAACCCGAAGGGCCGCTCGGGTGGCGGGGAGATCACGGGGTTCAATCCGCACGACCGGATGGTGATGGGGATCCTCCGCTCGGTCGCCGATGCCGTGATCGTCGGGGCCGGCACGCTTCGATCGGTCCCCCATCACCTCTGGACCGCGGGACACATCTACCCCAATCTCGCCTCGAGCTTCGGGGAGCTGAGGCGCTCGCTGGGCCGCAGCGGCGAGCCGCTCAACGTTGTCGTGAGCGCCCGAGGCGACCTCGATCTTTCCCTCCCCGTCTTCAGCTCGGGCGAGGTCAAGGCCCTCGTGGTGACAACCGAGGACGGAGCTCGGCGGTTAGGGGGGCAACGCCTTCCCGATTCCGTATCGGTCCACCAAGCGGACGGGAACAACCACCTCCGAGCGAGCTCGGTGTTGACGGCGGTAAAGCAGGCCGGACGCGCCGACCGTGTGCTGCTCGAAGGTGGGCCTACCCTGATGGGAGAGTTCCTTTCGGAGAAGCTGTTGGACGAGCTGTTCCTCACGGTCGCCTCCCAGATTGCGGGACGTGCCTCCCCAGCGGAGCGCCCAGGGCTAGTCTCTGGGCGGACCTTCGCACCCGAAGTTCCGCTATGGAGCTCTCTCGCCGGGGTAAAGCGGGCCGCGGATCTTCTGTTCCTCCGCTACCGGTTCCGTCCCGGCGGCCCCCCCGGACCCACCCGCCCCGCTCCGATCTCTCCGTGAGCGGTCGGCTTCGCGACAGCGGGAGCGTCGTAGTAGCGTCCGGAGCCGCCCTGTTGCACCTGTCGGGCTAGATTCAAGCCGCGGACGAGGCTCCAACCCCTACGATGGTCGTCCTGAACGCGCTGGACGTAGACCTCGTCCTCCTGTTCTCGGCCATCGTCGTGACCGCGTTCCTCGCCCGATGGACCTCGCTCCCCATCACCGCGCTCGAGATCCTCGCAGGACTCCTCCTCGTCGGGGTTGTCGGGTTTTCGGTGCCGACCGCCACGAACTCGATCATCACCCTGGGCGGTCTCTTCGTGGTCTTCCTCGCGGGCTTTGAGACCGGGTTCGGCTTCCTGCTCAAGAGCTGGAGAAAGGCGCTCACCGTAGGACTCGCGGGCTTCCTCGGCCCGTTCGCGGGACTCTTCGTTCTCCTCTTCTACATCGTCCACGCGCCGTTCCTCATCAGCCTCATCGGAGCGACGGCGCTCGCCGACACCTCGATCTCGATCACCTACACGACACTCCAGCAGTACGAACTCGCCGACCTCCCGTTCGGGCGCCTTCTTCTCGCGTGCACCCTCTGCGTGAACTTG
>JAKIWH010000143.1 GCA_022750125.1 Thermoplasmata archaeon | reverse complement strand
TCCTCGGGATGCAGATCGCGAGCGGGACCGTCATCGTCGGGATCGACGCCGACGGCAGCCACCCACCGGAGATTCTCCCTTCGCTGATCCAGCCGATCCTGGCGGGGAGCGCCGAAATGACGATCGCGAGCCGGCACGTCCCGGGCGGAGCGTCGCCCGGCCTCATCGGAAGCCGTCGGATGCTCTCGTGGGGAGGCGCGCTCCTCGCCCGCCCCCTGACTCCCGTGAAGGACCCGATGAGCGGCTTCTTCGCGGTCCGACGGGACGTCTTGGTCCGAGGAAACCTGACGCCCGTCGGGTACAAGATCGTCCTCGAAGTCCTCGTGAAGTGTCGGCCGTCCCCCGCGGTCGAGGTCCCGTTCGTCTTCGCCCCCCGGAGCGCGGGACTGAGCAAGCTCGGCTCCGGCGAGGTCGGCCGGTACCTCCGGCATGTTGGGCGGCTTTACGCCTGGACACTCACGGGACGGCGGCGGGCCTCGACCACCCGGTAGCCGCTCCCGCGCGCGAGCACCTCGACGCTCTTCGCCCAGTGCTCAGCGAGCCACCGCTGGTAGAACAGGATCCCTTGGCTCCCCTTGCCCACGACGAGCAGTCGGCCGTCGTCGGAGAGATGGTCGGGGGCCTCGGCGAGCATCCGGAGGACGAGCTCGCGTCCGGCGTGGAACGGGGGATTGGTCGCGATGACGTCGAACTTCTGGTCGGGGACCGGCGCGAACAACGAGCCCGGGAGCACGTCGGCGTTCGTGACGCCGTTCCGAAGGACATTCCGTCGAGCGAGCCCGATCGCCCGGCGGTTTACGTCGGTCAGGGTGGTCCGCCCCAGCGGGGCCGCCTTCGCCGCGGCGATCCCGACCGGTCCCCATCCGCAGCCGAGGTCGAGGACCCGGTCGGTGGGTCGGACGGCAAGGGACTCGATCAGGAGCGCCGTGCCAGGGTCGAGGCCGGACGAGCCGAACACGCCCCGGTCGACCTCGAAGACGAGGACCGAGCCCTGGAAGAGGAATCGGAGCTGGCGACGGGAGGACGGCGAGCGTGGCCGCTCGGTGAAGTAGTGGTCCGGTGCGCTTCCCTCGTTCGAGGCCATTGGCCTACCCGCGTCGTCCGAACAGGCTTCCTTTGGCACGTGACGTCGGGCTGGCCCCCGTTCCGAGCGCCTCCTTCAGGAGGTCCCGCTGATGCGGGGCGAGGTGCTTCGGGACCTCGACGTGGACGAGGACGATCACGTCCCCGCGACTGCCGCCGCGGAACACCGGGAACCCCTCGCCGCGCAGGCGAAACTGGGCCTCGGGCTGCGTGCCGGCGGGGACCTTCAGCATCGCCTCTCCCGTCACGGTAGGAACCCGGACCTCGCCGCCAAACAGGGCGATGGGGAGCGGAACGGTCGTCTCGGTGTACCCATCGCGGCCCTCGCGCCGGAGCCGGGTGTCGGGCTCGAAGAGCACCTGCACGTAGAGGTCTCCGGCCTTGCCCCCCGCCGCCGCCGCTCCCCCTTGGCCCGAGAGTCGAAGGACCGATCCGTCCTCCATTCCAGGGGGAACCGAGACCTGAAGGTGGCGCGTGTGCCGGAGCGTCCCCACGCCCTCGCAGACCGGGCACAGGATCTTGATCCGCTTCCCCAATCCGTGGCACGTAGGACATTCGGAGATCGTGATCATCTGGCTGTAGCCACGGGTGGTCGCCCGGCGGATCTGACCGCGTCCCTCGCACTGCGGGCACGTCTCGAGCTCGTTCCCGTCCTTGGCACCCGTCCCTTGGCAC
>JAKIWH010000009.1:38004-38530 GCA_022750125.1 Thermoplasmata archaeon | reverse complement strand
GGACTACTGCGCTGTGACGTGACTCGAAGAGAATCGACCGATGCGGTCGCTCCTAGAACGCGGGGGCATCCGCACCGTGGATGCTAGACGGGCGAAAGTGCTTCAGTCCCTTCTTGGATCGGCCGCCGGACTTGGCGAGCCCGTTCGTTGGCTCAACGGGCACCGGGCCGAAGCTGTTCTACTCCTCCGGCCGACCGACTCCACGACAATCCGCCGGCGCGGCGTCCCGGCGACTCCAGCTGTGACCCCGGTACCGGGACCCTCCGTCTACTCTTTGGGGCTGCATCGCAAAGATCTCCGTGTATAAACGACGAGAGTTTAACCGCTCGAATCCCCCCTCGCCGCCCAATGACGAGTGTACGGACCCAAGTTCGGAAGGCTTACCCGCAGCGTGGGTCCGCGGTCGCCTTCTTGGCCCTGGGCGTCGTCTTCGCGCTCTTGCTGAGTGGCAGCGGGACCTTTCGTTCGGCTGCTTCCCCCTCCCATGCGCGGCCCATCTCGCTCCAACATCAGAGCCACGCGGGAG
>JAKIWH010000009.1:34862-37994 GCA_022750125.1 Thermoplasmata archaeon | reverse complement strand
GCGCATCCCTCGACCGGGTCCCCGCCATCCATCGGTGTCGGGGTCTTCCCACAGTACGCGGCCTACGATCTCCGGAACGGCTACGTCTACGTGCCGAACTACGGTTCCAACAACGTCAGCGTGATCAACGGTACCAAGGTTATCGCGTCGGTGAACGTAGGGAACGGCCCCTACTTTGCGGCGTACGATAGCGGGAACGGGTACATTTACGTCCCGAACTACAATTCCGGCAATGTGAGCATCATCAATGGGACGTCGATCGTAGGGACGGTGCCCGTCGGCAGCACCCCCGAGTTTGCGACCTACGATAGCGGGAACGGCTACGTGTATGTGCCCAATGATGGTTCCGACAATGTGAGCGTCCTGAACGGTACGAGAATCCTCGCGACCGTGGGTCTCGCGAGCGGGAGTGGGCCGCTCTCAGCAACCTACGACCCCAAGAATGGATTCGTGTACGTGCCGGACTACACTACCGGCTACACTCCCGGCACCGTGAGCGTGATCAACGGCACGAAGGTCGTTGGGGTGGTGACTGTCGGCAAGGCGCCGCACTACGGAACGTACGACGAGAGGAACGGCTACGTCTACGTGCCGAACTACTTTTCCGGGAACACCAGCGTGATCAACGGCACGAAGCTGGTCGGGACGGTGAAAGTCGGGGGCGGCCCGCTCTCCGTGGTTTACGACACCGGGAACGGATTCGTCTACGTTACCAACTACGACAACGGCACCGTCAGCATCGTCAACGGGACGACCGTCGTAGGTACTGTCACGGTTGGCACCAACCCCTGGTCAATCACCTACAACAGCGGCGATGGTGACGTGTACGTACCGAACCTGGGCTCGGCCAACATGAGCGTCCTCAACAACACGAAGCTCGTCAGGACGTTGACCGTTGGAGCCGGGCCGCAGTCGGCTACGTACGACAGCGGGAACGGCTACCTTTACGTCTGCGACGGGAGCTCCAACAACATCACGGCAATCCTCACGTGGTTCCAGGTGACCTTCACAGAGTTCAGGCTGCCCGCAGGTACGGGATGGTGGGTCAACATCACGGGCGGTCCTTCGATCTACTCCAATACTACCACCCTCTCCTTCAACGAGCCCGACGGGATCCACTCCTACTCCGTCGCTGCCACCGACAAGAGCTACTCGTCGCCGGGTGGCACTTTCACCGTCAACGGGACGGTAGCCACCGAATCGGCGATCTTCACCCAGTTGACGTACTATCCGGTCTTATTCGTAGAATCCGGACTGCCATCGCAGACGACCTGGACCGTCAATCTGAGCGGGACGTTGAACAGTTCGAGCTTCGCGACCATCGGATTCGCGAGGCTCAACGGAACCTACTCGTTCGTGATCGGTTCGGTGGGCGGTTTCACTCCAAGCCCGGCCTCGGGTCCGGTCAGCGTGGGCGGCTCTGGCCAGTCCGTCTCGGTCCATTTCACACCTCCTCCGATTACCAAGTCCACCTATTCGGTGACCCTTACCGAAACCGGATTGCCCTACGGAACCTCCTGGTCGGTCACCTTCAACGGGTCGACCCGCGGCTCCTCCTCCAACGAGATTGGGTTCTCCGAGGTGAACGGCACTTACACGTACTCGGTGGGATCCCAGAGCGGGTACTCCGTGAATGGGTCCGGGAATGTGACGGTGGACGGGAAGGCCGTGAGCGTCACGGTCGCCTTCCAGCCGGTGGTCGGCCTGGTTCCGCTCACGTTCCGCAATTCCGGGCTCACCGACGGCACCAACTGGTCGGTGACGCTCTCCGCGAACTCCTCCGGTCTTACCATTGAGGTGGCTCTGACCCGCTGGTCGGATGGGGCGCCTACGATCGGGTTCAATGTGTCCATGGGCAACTACACCTACTCAACCTCCCTCTCGGGCTACCGTGCCGCATCTGGCGCCGTGATAATCTCGGGGTCGGCGCCGGCGACCGTGACGGTCCCGTTCGTACCAGTCTCACGCACGACGCCGACGCACGGGGGGGCTTTCGCGCTCTCGGGCTGGGTCGCCGAAATCGGGATCGGGGTGATCGTAGTCGGAATGCTTTCTGTGTCGATGCTGGCGTACCGGTTCAGGGCCAAGGAGAGAATGCGGGGTAAGGCCTTGGCCGCCTGGCTTTCACACCCGGAGTGGGAGAAGGACCGTGATAGGGAACCCAAACTCGCGGCGGGGCGCTGAGATGTCTCTTCCTACCTCCCTCGCCACCCGAGAGCACGCCCGGATTCGATCTTCGAACGAAAGCACGCGGCGCTAGCGCGCGGACGGGCAGTGGACGCGAATCGCCGGGAAGCTGACGCACGAGTCGAGGGGGGGACCTCTGGCCCGCTTGGAGGCAAACGACCGGTAGTTCGTTCGGGTCCCTCTACTCCTCCGAGATCGACGATACCTGCTTGGGCAAACGCGGCGGACGTACGGCCGACCCAGGAGGACCTCGCCATCTCCAAGCGCATTCTTCTCCACATCGCCCGACAGCCGAGGCTTGAGCCCACGGCCCGCGCTTCGCCCCGGTCGCTGACGCAGGAGGGGATGGCGGAGGCGCTCGGCACCTCCCAGGGAGCCGTCTCCAACGCACTCCGGCGGCTCGTCTACGGCGGGGTCCTGCAGGTAGAACGTCGTCATGTTCCGGGGAAGCGGCGGCGAGTAAAGACCTACGGACTCCCGGCTCGAGGAGGGCCCTTGTTGCCCAAGACACTCCAAGGGTCCCAGCAGGTGCGAAGCCGTGCGGAGAAGACCCAGTGACCTTCGAGCTTGGGCGATGGCACTTGCTCAGCCGGAGAGGGATCTAAAGCGGGAAGCTCTCCATCCCCTGAAGTGGCCCGCGTACTAGGATGCCGCGCCCTGGCTGACGGTAGAATCCGGAGCGACCTTAGCTTCGTCGGCGCGAATCGACCAGCAAGGCGGCCGGCTTGATCGTGAGGGTGGTTCGCAGGAGCTCACCAGCTTCCTAGGACTCAACCAACGTGGCCCGACGGTGTGGCCGGGGGCCCACCTCCCGCCACTCCGGAATCCTTCCCGGCGGAGCCAGAGGCGTCGAATCCCCGCCCAAATCCCGTTCGACTTACGCCAAAGGACGGCTCGGGAGCGGCCCGCACGAAGGCGACAAGAACCGCTCGCAAGCCTCGAGTC
>JAKIWH010000009.1:0-34830 GCA_022750125.1 Thermoplasmata archaeon | reverse complement strand
AGCGGGCTGCCCCACCTCCCTCCATGTCCCGCGTTCGGCTCTCGTCCGGCCCATACCAGGCACCTCCGGCCGGAGCCCACCTCCTGATCGCGGTGCTGGTTACGGCGTCCTTTCTGCTTGGAGCGCTGCCCCTTGCTTCCGCCACCGTAGTTCGCCCCCCAGCTGAGACACACCCGCCAACCCCCCAGCTACCGGGGATGCGACAGGCTGGCCCGCATGCCGGAAACTCGAGTTCCATCCACGTAGGAAGCTGGCCGGAGGGCGCAGCGTACGATCCGACGAACGGGTACCTCTACGTCGCGAACAGTGGTTCGAACAACGTGAGCGTGATCAACGGGACGAAGCTTATCGCGACCGTCGGCGCCGGAAGCTCTCCCGTCTCGGTGACGTACGACGGGACGAACGGGTTCGTCTACGTCTCCAACAGCGGCTCTCCCAACGTCACGGTGATCAACGGGACGAAGTCGGTCGGTTCCGTAGCGGTCGGCCCCAACCCCACCACCACTGCCTACGACGCACGAAACGGCTACGTCTACGTGCCGGTGAACGGCACCAACCGGGTCGTGTTCCTGAACGGTACTTCGATCGTCGGGAACGTGAGCGTCGGCAACTATCCGAACGCAGCCACCTTCGACCCTAAGAACGGCTTCGTCTACGTCGAGAACTGGTTCTCGAACACGTTGAGCTTCCTCAACGGCACGTCCTTGATCAAGACCGTTTACATCCCGGCGGGCCCGGCGGGTTCGAGCCCGATCGCCTCCACGTACGATCCCAACAACGGGTGGATCTACGTGGTGGATCAGGGAGGCCTCAACGTCACGGCGCTCAACGGTACGACGATCGTCGGTTCCGTGGGCGTCGGTTGGTACCCGCGAAGCGCGACGTTCGATGCCCAGAACGGGTTCATCTACGTCCCGGGCAACAACAACGTTTCGGTGATCAACGGAACCACCCTCGTGAAGACGTTCACGGGCTTCGTTTCCCCGTACGCCTCCGCCTACGACGCAGGGAACGGTTGGGTGTACGTGGCCGACCAGAGCTCGACCAACGTGACCATCTTGAACGGAACGACGGTCGAAGGAACGGCCAGCGTGGGGTTGCTTCCGTGGGCCATCGTGTACGACAATTTCAACGGCTACCTCTACGTGATGAACGCCGAGAGCGCGAACGTCACCGCGCTCCCGACCCCCCCGTCGGCCGCCTATCCCCTCGTGTTCACTCAGCTGGGCCTCCCGCACGGTACCCCGTGGAACATCTCGGTGGACGGTGTCACCAGGAGCTCGACCTCTTCGAGCATCGCGTTCTCTCTAACCAACGGCGCCTACTTCTTCTCGACCGGCCACGTGGACGGCTACACGTCCGCACCCAGCAAAGGGACCGCGATCATCGCCCGTGCCGAACGCGACATTTCGATCACGTTTTCGCCGGTCACCTACGAGGTGCTGGTCACCGAGACCGGGTTGCCCACTCCGACGACCTGGTCGGTGACCCTCGCCGGAACCTCCCGCTCCTCCATGACCTCAAGCCTCTCGTTCGTCGAGCCCAACGGAACCTACGCGTTCGTGGTCGGGGCCGTTTCCGGGTGGAGGGCGTCTCCGGGATCCGGGGAGGTGATCGTGAATGGTCTACCAACGACGATCACCGTCGCCTGGAGCGCCGTGCCCGTGTACGACGTGAGCTTCGTAGCCGCCGGGCTGCCCGACGGCACCGCCTGGAGCGTGCTGCTGAATCAGACGCTGGGAACCTCGTCGACCTCGACGGTGGTCTTCTCCGTTCCGAGCGGCAGCTTCTCGTACACCGTCGCTGCCGTGAGCGGATTCTCGTCGCCCGCGGGCGGCACCGTGACCGTGAACGGCGCGCCCGTCCTCGTAAACGTGAGCTTCTCGCCGCTCCTGCACCTCGTCCCGCTCACCTTCCGGACCTCAGGGCTCGGTACCGGCTCCAACTGGTCGGTGACGCTCGTCGGCGATACTTCGGGCCTAACCATCGAGCTCGGCGACGGACTGACCCGGTGGTCGAACGGCGCGTCCACCATTCAGTTCCAGGTGTCGAGCGGGAACTACTCCTATTCGACCTCCTTGAGCGGCTACCGTGCGGCCTCGGGCGCAGTCTCGGTGGCAGCTCCGACGCCGGCTACCGTGACGATTCCGTTCGTTCCGGTCTCCGCCGGCGCTCATGCCTCCGTGCTAGGAGTGAGCCTCGCCACGGTGCTCAGCGTTCTCGGCCTGACCTCCCTACTGCTCGGAGCCTCGTTCGGCGCGGTCGGAGTGCTCTCGAGGCGCAGGCGCGTGGAACGCGGTCGACGGTTGGTAGCAAAGATCTCCGCCACCGAATGGGACGCGTCGGAAGAGGTCGAGCCTTCCGAAGAGACGACTCTCTGAGATGCGCCGAACCGCCGGCGACCTCGGCTCGGCCCTGCGGAGGGAATGGCTCCCTCGAACCGGACAGTTTGAGGCCTCGATGCTAGATACTCAAGCGCAGGGGCTTTCGGACGCCTCCTTTCCCACGGCCCGTGGCCGCGCGACCGAACGCGGCGATCCGGACACCGAAGGGAGGACGCGGAGTTCCAAGAGTTCCGTAGAGGCCGGGCACGTTTCAGGGTGGGTGGATCGCCTCGAGCCGACGGAGCAAGAGCTCCAGATCTCAGCCCGGCTCTTGCTTCACATCGCGAGCCAACCCCGCTTCGACCGCTCGGAGACCGCGCCCGTGTCGCTCACCCAGGCTGGGATGGCGCAGGCCCTAGGAACGACGCAGCCAGCTGTCTCCAACGCCTTGAATCGACTGGTCGACGGCGGCGCGCTTCGGGTCGAGCGCTACCGCGTCCAACGCAAACTCCAACGACTCAAGGTGTACCAGCTGACGGACCTCGGCGAAGCCCTCGTGCGTCACATCCGATCGAGCTCCCGCAGCTGAGCTCGGCGACGCCGCGCCGCCTCTGGGCAACGCTCGCTCCGCGAGGTGCGGGCGACCTTGGGCAGTGCGGCGAGGCCCGCGGCGTCAGCGCGACTGCGAGCGCTTCTTCCTTCGATAGAGGTAGACCCCAAGCAAGGAAACGACGGCCGCGCCGAGCACGAGCGCCGCGAGCTCGATTGCCTCGGTCCCGGAGCTGTTGCCCGAGGTCGGGACGGAAACGCTCGAAGTGTGAGCCGACACGGCCGGGGATGGATTCCCGACTCCGACCGCACTCTCAGCACTCACCCGGACGAAGTACTCCGTGGAGGCAGCGAGCCCGCCCAAGGTGGCTGCCGTCGGGGTAGGCGGCTCGGAGAGGTTGACCCACGGGCCGATCGCGTCGAGCGCCCAGGCGAGCAGGAAGCCGGTGAGATTGCTCCCACCGGTTGAGATGGGGGCTTCCCAGCTCACGTTGAGGGAGGTGGTTGACCCGGGCTTCACCGCGACCGCGGTGGGAGGGTACGGGCTCCCGACGGGGATTGCCGACACCGGCGCGGACGCGGGACCTGTGCCCGTTTCCCCTGCGGCCGCCACCGTGACAGTGTAGGTGGTGCCGTCGTTGAGCCCGCTGAGATTCGTAGCCGTTGCGGTCACGATGGCCGCCACCGTCCACGGTCCGGCGGGACCCGCCGTAGAGAGGCGAACCGAGTAGTTGTGCACCGGGTAGCCGGCGACACCAGGCACCGGGCCCCAGGACACAGCGAGGGAGCCGTTCGAAGCGCGCACCGACACTCCCCCCACCTGGGAAGGAGGAGCCAGGAGCGGGGCGAGCAGGAGTTGACCCGTGAGGTAGGCAGTTGCGACCACCTCGCCCGTGCCCGGATTGACGGCGACGGCGCCGGCGCTGCTCGGGAGCGGGAACGAGCCCAGCGAGGCCCCGTTGGCCGTGGACTCGATGCGGACCGACGCGGAGAGAGGCCCGGTCACGAACAGGAGCTGCGAGGTGGGGTCGACGGAGAGGTACTCCGGTTCGACCACGCCCGCGAGGACGGAGCGCACCGTGGGGCCGCTCACGTTCACGATGGTGATGTTCTCTGTCCCGAGGTTGGCCACGTACAGCACCCCCGCGCGGTCGGCGATGACCCCGGACGGCGCGGTCCCGGTGTGGACCGATCCCTCCGGGGCTCCGTCGAGCTCGGAGAACCAGCTCAGCCGATCCGGGGCGGGAGCCCCCCCGCAATCGACCACGGCGAGGGCGCCGACGGCGGTGTCGGAGGTCCAGGCACACACCGCCAGCCCCGAGACGACGAACGTCCCGAGCGGCACGGCACCTGATGCCGATAGGCCGAACACGCTCACGTTCGTGGTCGTTGCGGCCACGGGCTGCGCGAGCGCGTCGAGCAGCCCGAGCTTCGGGTCGACGGTGACCCCCACGGTGCCGCGCGGCGTGCTGAGCGAACCGAGGGGAGAACCGTTCCGCGCATCGAACATGGCGACCGCTCCCGAGGACTCGGCGACGTAGAGCGTCTCGAGGGCCGGGTCGACCGCGATCGCACCCGAGGCCGGGCTGAACCCGGAGAGCGGTACGCTCCAGCTCAGGTTCCCCGAGCTCCCGTTCAACGCCAGAAGCATTCCGGAGCTGGTCGGGTCGCCGGTCGCCGATTGGAGGAGGTAGACAGCTCCGTCGTCCGGGTCGGTCGTGATCGAGTACTCCGTCGGGACGTTCGCGAGCGCCCGCAGAAACAGGAACTCGGGCGGTCCGAGCGGCCCGAGTTCGAAGAGCTCCGTCGAGATCGGGTCGATCGCAAGCAGGTAGCCAGCGGCGCCTACCGTCGCGTACGCGAGAGACACGACCGCCAGACCCGCGGTCCCCGGTGGGTGCGAAGCGGAGTCGTTGACAAGCGGGGCCCCGGTCGAGGCGTTCATCCAATCGAGCCGGTCCGGAGGCCCGGCAGCGGTGCTGTCGGCGAGGAGCACGGCGTTCTTCTGCGGCGCGAAGGCGAGCGCCGCAACCGGACCGGGCGCGTGGAGCGAACTGACGTAGCCTCGGCCCGGGGCATCGAAGAGCGCGAGGTCCGTGCTGGTGGGGAGGCTTCGGTTGGCTATCCAGACGGCGTTGTCCGCGGCGTCGTAGACGCCCGCGCCCATTCGGAACGTCGAAGACGGCGAGTAGAGGACGGGGCCGAGGGAGGCAAATCCCGGCACGATAACGCGCGTGGAATTCCCCCCCTCGAGCGGTACGATGTAGCCGTAGGCGGGCACGTCGACGAGGCCGGCGGGCGCGCACGAGAGCGTGCAGACGGTGAGGAAGCCTGCCCCGTTCAGCGTCGAGGCGTTGATCAGGTCGACCGCGCCGTCGTTCGCGCCTTGCACCACGACGATGCCCGAACTCGAATCGCAGAGGATCGCGCCGGGTTCAAAGCTCGGGTCCGCAAAGGTTCGGATCACGGACAGCAGCGACAGGTTGGTGGAGCTGACGACCCACACCGAGCCGCCGCCGGGGGATTCGAACGAGAGGAACAGCCGGCCGTCGGCCGGCGCGAGGCAGAGGGCGACCCAGGAGGCGAGCCCTGGAAGGGGGTTCGGGTCGATGACACTGCTCGCGAGAAGGGTGCCGTTCGCCAGGCTGGACTCGGTGAGGAATCCGCCGTGGCTGGCCAGGGCGTAGACGATCCCGGTCGCGGTGTCAATCGCTACGGACGACTGTTGCGCGACCCCGGCGAGCGGGGTCACGACCGGGGCGTAGACCTTCCCGGGGAGCGGTTCTACGCCCTGGGCTCCCGCGGCCACTCTCGGCTCGCCACTCGCCGCTCGATCGATCACGAAAGGGGCGGCGTGGGAGGGGGGATCCGCTCCGAAGGACGTGCTGTTCGGCCCGGCCCCGCCGGCCGTCACCAGAAGGAGGAGAGCGACCGCAGGTGCGCCGATCGCGGTCGGTAGGAGGCCCCACCGCCTCATCGGGGAAGGAGGGGGGCTGCTGCACTTAAGCCCGGTCGGACCGGGAACGCGGTACTACGCGCGGCCCGCCGCAGCTCGGTCGCGTAGGGCGATGAGCGCCTCGAGGGTCTCCCGAACGAGCCGGTCTGCGACCGCCGACTGCTTCGCCTCGGAGAAGACGCGGATGAGAGGCTCGGTACCCGACCGGCGCACAAGGACCCAACCGCCGTCCCGGTACGCCTTCACGCCGTCGAGGGTTACGATTTTGTCCGCGGTCTTGGCAAGCGACTCGGCAATCCCCTTCATCACCGCCTCGAGCTGAGGCTCCGGGCAGGGCAGCTTCTCCTTCCGGAGCGCGTAGACGGGGAGATCCCGCACCGCGCCCGCGAGCGATTGCTCTTCCCGGGCGAGCAGATCCAGCATCGCGGCCGCGCTCATGGCACCGTCCCGCGCCAGGTGAAGCTCGGGGAAGATGAGTCCGCCGTTCTCCTCCCCGCCGAACACCGCCTTCGAGCGCTGCATCTCCCGAGTCACCGTCGGAGATCCGATACGCGTGTACGTGACCTGGCCACCGAGCGCCACGACGACGTCCTCGACGCTCTGGGAGCTCGAGACCGGCGTCACCACGATACCGCCCCGATTCAGTCGGACACGGTTCCGCGCGAACAGCGTGAGAACGCGCTCTCCTGGGAGGTACTGGCCGGTCGCATCGACGAAGACCGCCCGGTCGGCGTCTCCATCGTGGGCGATACCCAGGTCGGCGCCGAGCGCCGGGACGGTGGCGCGCAGTCCCGACAGATTTGCCTCCGTCGGTTCGGAGGGGTGGCCCGGGAAGGTTCCGTCGACCTGACCGTTCAGCGTGACGACCCGGCAGCCGAGTCGGCGCAGGAGCTCGGGGCTCGTCACCGCCGAGGCGCCGTTCCCGCAGTCGAGGACCACGAAGAATCCGCGTTTGCGGATCCGCTCCACCTCGACGCAGCTCAGGATCGCTTTCAGGTACCGGTTCGCTCCGGCGGGGTCGGTGCGTATCGGGAGGATCCGGTCGAACGGGACGGGAGCCGCGAGCTGCTTCGCGACCGACGCCTCGATCTCCTCCTCGACGGAGCGTAGCACCTCGAGCCCGTCCGCGGCGATGAGCTTGAACCCGTTAAACTCGGGTGGGTTATGCGAGGCGGTGACGATGAGGCCGAGCTGGGCACCTTCCGCCGCGACGCTGTACTGGAAGGCCGGCGTAGGGAGGAGACCTAGCTCCACGACATCGTGGCCGGAGAGCGCAAGGGTGCCGGCTACGAGGTGCGCGAGCCCGGGGCTCGAGGTCCGGCCGTCCCAGCCTACGGCGATCGGGGCGCCCACCGGGTGGTTTCGCGCAATGGCACCGGCTAGGTCGACCGCGAACGCCGGCGTGAGCTTCTCGCCCACCACTTCGCGGATTCCGTTCGTGCCGAACAGTCGCACGCCCCGCGACGCAAGCGGGGGGAGATAACCTTGGCCGAATCCCGGTCCGGCCGCGGGCCCGAGTTCGCCGCTCCGGTTGCCCCCGGGGCCAGTTGGCTCGTGGACGAGATGCTGGGAAAACTCGCGCGGTACCTTCGAATCCTGGGCACGGACGCCGAATATGTTCAGGGACTCTCCGACGACGAGGTACTAGCAAAGCTGCAGGAGTCGCATCGGATCCTCCTCACCCGGGATGTCCGCCTGGCTTCTCGCGCTTCTCGCTCTACCCTGCTCCGCGCTGTCGAGGTACGCGACCAGCTGCGCGAGCTCTGGGCCGTGCACCCGTCGCTCCCCCGCACCCCTCGGTTCACCCGCTGCACGCGCTGCAACGGTGAGCTCGTGGCGGCGGCCCCCGCAGCGCGCGTGACCTCCGGAGGGCAAGCCGGCATCCGAGAGTCCGCCGGTCTCAACCCTCAGTTCACCTGTCTGACGTGCGGTCACCGCTACTGGCGCGGTAGCCACACCGAGCACCTCGAACGCGACCTGGCAAGCTGGTCCGGATCCCCGCCGTGAGGCTTCTCTGCGAACTCTCGGGGGAGAACCTTCCTCTCGCAGACGCCGAGTTCGACGCGCTCCTCTCGACTCGGGGCCACAGGATCCAAGCGGAGGATGGGACCCCGCTGCCCTACATCCGGGTCGGCGAGGTGCGGCACTCCGAGCTGGCGAGGGAACTGGGCCGCCGGATGGGGCTCCTGCGACAGTTGCTCCTTCGCGCATCGTTCCCCCTCGAGGCGGCCATCGATCCGATTTCGGGACGCGAACCGACCGCATGCTTCCGGTGGCTCGGTCCTCCCCCCGTCGACGTTGAGGAGCGGCTCCGCCGGCTCGTGGAGCAGCATCGGAGCGGGGGGGGCAGGGTGCAGCTCGCTCGCGCGGACCGCGAGTTCCGGGTCTGGCTCGAGGGGGAGAGGCTCGCCGTGGCGGAACGAATCGCCGTGGTTGACCGGGAGGGTTTCGCGGCCCGGCGCATGCCGCAGCTCCCGTTCCAGCGACCCGTGAGCCTGCCCCCCAAGCGAGCGCGCGCGCTCGCGAACCTGGGCCGAGTTGAACCCGGGATGGTCGTGGTCGACCCGTTCGTCGGAACCGGTGCGCTCCTCCTCGAGGCGGCCCTCCTCGGCGCCCGTGTGGTCGGCGTGGATCGTTCGCCGGAGATGGTGCGCGGCGCCGCCAGGAACTTCTCGCATCTCGGGCAGTCCGCCGAAGAGCTTCTCGCCGAGGATGCGGGGACCGCCGCTCGCCGGTTCGCCCCCCGGAGCATCGGCGCGCTTGTCACCGACCCCCCGTACGGTCGCGCCGCGGGCACCGGAGGCGAAGCTCCGGAGCCGCTTCTCGAGCGGGTGCTCTCCGCCTGGGAATCGCGGCTGGCCCCCAACGCTCGCATCGCCATCGCGGTCCCGAGAGAGCGGGCGGACCCGATCGGCGCACCTTGGGAGCGTCGCAGTGCGATCCCCGACTACGTCCACCGGAGCCTCGTGCGGGAGTTCCGCGTGTACGCGCGGGCGGGAGCGCTGCCCTAGGAGATCTGGGTCGTGAACGACTCGGACGAGGAGGCGACCCCGGGCGGGCAGAGCTGGTTCGCCGTGATGCGCAGCGTGACCACCGCCTGCTGAGGGTTCGCGTACTGCACTTGGAGGGTGGCGGTACCGTCCATCGCGCGGATCGTGGAGAACTCCGCGCGGGGGATCGACCAGTTCCCGCTGCCGTTCACGTACGTGGTGTTGCCGTTCGGGAGGTGGATCGCCCACGTAGAGTTCGCGAGGAAGCTCGTGAGCGCTGCGCCGGTGAGCTCGGTCGCACTATGATTCGATCCTTGCACCACGTCGGTTACCGTAGCGGTGAAGAGGAACGCCCGAGGGACGACGTCCTGGTTCACGATGGTGAGGCTGATGTTGTCGGCCATCGCGAATCCCGGCGGCCGGGGCGCGGAGGCGGAGGACTCGTTCTGGAGCGCGAACTGTCCTGTCGGCGTCCCGATGGGGATGATGACGAAGCCCGAGATGAGGAGCGCCACCGCGACGATGCCCACCCCGACCCGTTTCGTGTCGAGCGGCGTGATGTCGTTGAGCGGCGGGGGATGCCGCATCCCCAGGAAGAAGACGAGGATGGCGAAGAAGAACCAGCCCGGGTAGAGGAAGCCGAGCCCGAAGAGGATGATGAGGGCGGCCCAGCTTGCGTACATCGACTTCGCGCCCAGGAGCGCCCGCGCGACATGGCCTCCGTCGAGCTGGCCCGCGGGGAGGAGGTTGATGGCGGTCACGAGGATCCCCACCCATCCCGCGAGCGCGAGCGGATGCAGGTTCGACGGGTTGATCCCGATCAGGCTCTGGAAGAGCGACCAGACCGCCGGCAGTCCGATGAGCATGTTCCCGTAGTTCACGCCGAGAATGGTCGGGCCGCAGTTGGCCGCGGAGAGGACCGGCGCGTGCCCGGAGAGGTAGAGGCCCGCGAGCGTGACCGGAATGGCGGCGATGAATCCCGCGATCGGCCCCGAGGCGCCAATGTCGAGGAGCGCCTTCTTGTCCGGGATCGGTTCGCGGAGCGAGATGAATGCCCCGAACGTCCCGAACAGGAGGAACGGCGGCGGAACCGGGATGAAGTACGGCAGCGACGCCTCCACGTGATGGCGGCGGGCCATCACGTAGTGGGCGAACTCGTGGATCCCGAGGATCGTGAGGAGCGGGAGTCCGAAGTAGAGGCCGCCGTAGAGGAAGTCGGCCGTGTGGAGGCTCGTCCCCCCGCGGTAGGAGAGCCAAAGGAACGCCCCGGCGGAGACCGTGGAGACGACGGTGATGAGCAGCAGTCCCAAGTTGACGTACGGTCCCCACGCGCTCCGCTTGGGACGCCGCACCACCTCGACGAGGTACTCGCCCTGCTCCCGTCGGAGCTGAGGGACGAAGAACTGTCCCCACAGCTCCTGGCGGAGCTCATCGAACTTCGACTCCAGGGTCGCCGGGTCGATGTGGACGAGGAGGACCAGGGAGTACGGTGTGAGTCGGGTCTCGTAGACCGGAAAGTACTGCTGGACCGTGGCGCGGAGACGGTCGTACTCGGTGCCGGTGCCGGGAAGGGGGTGGCCCGCCGCCATCGACTAGCCTTTGGGCGCTTCCGCCGCGCCGCTCTTGCGAAGTCGCTTCGCCCGCTCCTTCGCAGAGTAGCCCGTCGCGGATTCGAGGAACAGATTGTACCGGCGGATCGTCTCCCGGGCCACCTCCTCGGCGACCTTCGGGTCCATCCTCACTTCGACGGCCAGCGCGTTCCCTTCGCCCCAGACCCTCAGCTCGGCGAGCGCACCGTAGGTGGCCACGACCTTGGGGCCGTCCGCCCGTGCGGTGCCGAACTGCTCCGTCGCGACGGCGAGCAGGGAGCCGTCCCGAAGCCGAGCCCGGTGCGACGGACGGACCGGGTACACCTGCACGTCGTTTCAACCGACCCACGCGATATAAGGTTTGACGGCCGCGCGCTTCAGACGCTCTCGATTTCGAAGAGAACTCGGTAGCCACGCAGGAGCCGGCTCACTTCGTCCGCTAGGTCGAGCAGCTGCTCCGAGTTGCCCGCGGACTTCCAGTCGTAGACGAAGTCGTAGTTCCCCTGCGTCGGAAGGAAGCCGAAGCCCACGAGCCGGTCCGCGACCTCGGAGGGCTTCGCCCCCTCGCTGTGGAAAGTCACGCGCAGGTACGTCTCCATCGCGAGCTCTACCGGCTTCGCGCGGATATGCGTTTCGAAGGAACCTTTTGCGGAGCAGGAAACGCCGTATGGAGGAGCCGCTGGAGTTCTCGGCCAGCACGGTTCCACGACGGCTTGCTCGCGTTGGGGAGACGGAAGGTCCGGTGCCTCGAAGCCCCATCGACAGCCACGATCCAGAGCTCCCCGCGCAAGGGGCTCCGGGCGCCTCCCGCTAGGCGCCGGAGGCGCACCCCGTACTCGGCTCGGCGGGGGAGCGAACTCCTCCCAGCTCCCTTTCCCGACGCCCGCGATGGGCGAACGCGAGCCCGTACCGGAGCGACCCCCAGGGCCGGGAACTCGGTCGCGAAGGCTCTCGCCAAAGCCCCCATCGCGTTCGGCGGGCAGTCCAATGCCACCACGAGCGGTCCCCGATGTCGACCGTTCGCGTCGATCCGGCCGGCCCTGATCCTACGGGAGCTCACCGGTAAGCCATCGGTCCCCCGGACAAGCGGGACGAATCTCAGTGCGAGCGGGGGGAGGGCGCGGCGATTACGGAATCGGTTCACCGCGAATGCGCCTCGACGCGTCTCCACCGAGGCGACGAGGATGTCGACTCCCGGCTCGACCGAGCGACCATACGGGTTGGCGAGAGGAACGATCCGCCAGGAACGGCCTCCAAACGTCCGGCGCAAGTACGCCGCAAGACGCGCCGTTCGTACTCGGTACGGTGCGATGCGGTCGCCGGCAGGTTTCGGATGGTCGGCGAGGTAGGCGTCCGTCGTGACCCCGATAGCCACCTTCGGGGCAGCACGGAACGCCTCTCGCAACAGCGCCTTGTGTCCGGCGTGGAGCCGGTCGAAGGTGCCCCCGAGCACCGAGGTCTCTCCCCTCATGCTGTTCGCTTGCCCCGCCCTGGCTCCTGCGTGCCGCACGGGGCGCCGTGCCACTGGTTTTCCCATGCGGAAGCAAGGGGCAGGCCCTGCGGGCTCCCCTGCTCGATTCCGTGCGTCGCTGCGCGGTTGGGAGGGTGCGTCCTCCCCCGTCCCTGAGGCATCGGCACCCCGAACGAGCGCTCTCTAGGCGTGGAGGAAGGACGCGACGAAGAGCAAGAGGATGACCGCCATCCCACCGTAGAGCATCCACTTGAGGTTCCGACTCGACTGCCTCCTCTCCTCACGCTTCGTCGCGCAGGACGTGCTGCAGACCTCCTCATCGACGTCGCAGACTTTCCCACAGACCTTGCAGTGGCGGTGCTCGTCGTCCATGGACCTCCGCTACGAGGTCGCTTACGGGGATAGGGCTGACGGGGGCGTGAGAGGGGCAGCCAAGCCGAGGCGCGCGACCCGAGGAACCCGTCTAAGCCGATCGGCTCGGGCGGCGGGATCGGCGGCGGTACGGTCGCTCTTCCTCTTCGGACTCCTCGTGGGCTCCTTCGAGGTCGGGCAGCTCCTGGGCGAGCGCCGCGGCGGCGAGCGGGATCCCCGGGGCGAGGTTTCGGCGATCCTCGGTGAGCTGCGAGAGCTGATGGATGAGGGTGAGCCAAACCTTCCCCTGGTGGGCGATCGTCGTCTCCATCCGGTCGCGGATCTCTCGGACCCGGTCCGCGATCTCGCCATCGTGCCGTCGGAGCTCCTCCTTGAGCTCGCGGCGGAGTTGGGAGAGACGGAGGTCCACATCGCCGGAAGAACCGCCGCCGCCCTTCTCGAGCTCCGCGATCCGTAGCCAGCTCTTGCGCACCACGGGCACGAGCCGGTCGGAGAGGACAGCGATCCGCCGCTCGAGGTCCCCGAGCTCCGTCCGGAGCCCCTCCTCGATCCGGAGCAGCTCCTTCGACTGGTCCTGGATGTTCCGGTCGACCGATTCGAGCCGCTGGACCCGCTCGCCGCCCGCGTGAAGGAGCCGGTCCTCCGCTTCCCCCATCTTCCGCTCGACCGTCAGGAGCAGATCGGAGCGGAGCGTGTCTGCGGCCCGTTGGAACCGTTCGCGCAGGAGCGGTTCGAGGCGCGTGGCGTCGATGCCCCGGTCCCGGGAAGATTCGACCACCTCCCCCTTCATCCGGGCGAGGAGGTTCACCACCATCTCGCGGTGCGCCTCGGTCGCCTCGCGGAGCTTCTGGTCGATGTAGCCTTGAAGCCGGACCTGAAGGTCGGCGTCCGCGTGTCCCTGAAGATCGCGGAGCGCCTGGATCCTGCCGTCGAGCTCCTCCTTGAGCCGGTTCTCCTGGGTGGCCGCCCGCTCGTCCAGGAGGGCGCGCAGCCGGCCCTCCGACTCCTTGAGGCTCGTGGCCGCCTTGGTTCCGAGCTCACGGACTCGGGTCTCGAACATCGCCTGAGAGCGCTCCTCCGCTGCTCGCGCCTCCTGGAGCCGTCGGCCGTCCCCCTCCTGGAACCGTTCCAGCACTTTGTCGCGCAACCGAGCGAGCTCTTCGCTCCGGACGTCCATCTCCTTCGCCATCGCCTGAAGGAGCTCCTCCTCGAGCTGGGCGGTAGCGACCGCGCGTTGCGCTTCGGCCTGGGTGAGCACGGCGGTCCGCAGCTCATCACGAGCGCGTTGCGTCGCCACGTTCACCTCGTTCGCGCGCTGGTCGATGAGAGCGTTGACCGCCTCGAGTGCCTTCCCCGAGAGCGGCGTCGAGCCGGCGGCTTGCCGGAGCTTCTCCTCCCATTTCGCCTCGAGCTCCTGCTGCGACTTCGTGAGCGCTGCTGCGAGCTGAGCCGAGACCGCGGCCCGTGTCGCTTCGGTGATCTTGCCCGCCGGCTCGCCTTTCTGGGAGAGCGCGAGCTCGCGTTCGAGGAGAGCCTTCGCTCGTCGGTCCACCTCGACACCGAGCGCGCTCACGAGCGACTCCCGAAGCCGGCTTTCCGTCGACGCGAGGAGCGCCGTGGATTGCTGGGTGAGACGGCTCTCCGTCTCGCCGAGCCGCTGGCTGAACCGTCCCGTGAGCTCCGTGCTCTGCACCGAAACGCGGGCGTCGGCGAGCTCGATGATCGCTTTCACGAGCTCGGGGCTCACCGTGGAGGGGGCCGCGAGCTTCGCCTGCCAGCGACTCTCGAGCTCACGAATCGCACTCGAGAGGCGGGACTCTTCCACTTCGAGGACGGACTTCATCCGGGCCTCGTTGCGGGCGTCGGATTCGCTCTGCGCCCGGGCGAGCAGCTCGGGGGCGAGCCTCGGGAGGAGCCGGCTCACCGCGTCCGCCTCGCGGAGCTCGAGGAGCCGGTTCACGGTCGCCTCGATCTCGCGCCGGAGGTCTGCGGGTGGAAGCTGCGGCGCGGAGACCGGGGAGGGAACCCCGGAGGGGAGAATCGGGCCGGGAGCATGCGCCCGCTCGCTGGGGGGGCTTGGCGGCCGCGCCGAAGGAAGCGTCGAAGGGTCGTCGCTCCGCGAGACCGGCACCACTTCGGGTGGGCTGCGCGCGAGAGGAAGCGGGGCGGACTTGATGAGCCAGGGCGGATGCGCCGAGGTCGGCGCGGTCGTTCCCGTCGCGGCGACCGCTCCGTTCGTCTCGGGAGCCACCACCGCGCTCTCGGCGTCAGCCTCCAGCTCGCCGCCCTTGGCGGGCAAACGCGCCTGGAGGTACGACTGCGCCCGCTTCGCCGTCTCGACGCTCACGGGAACGTGCCGACCACGTGCGCGCTGAAGGAGGAGGGCGGCGCTTTCCATCGCTGTGCCGATCCGCCACATCTCCTTCCGCCGCTCCTTGCCGCCCTGCCGCTCGGGATCCGCGAGCATCCCGCGGAGCTTCGGCAGCTCCACGAGGTCGACCCGTTGCGCGATCGGCCCGAGACGGGAGGCGTTCTGGTCGCGAACGAGCTGGAGGACGAGCGGGACCGTGTCCTTCCCCTTACCGGAAGGCTCGGGGATCCCGTCCAGGAGGTTGCGGAGCGTGACCGGCGCGCTCTCCCAGCTCTGCATCCGCTTCTTGAGCCGGTCCCCCGTCGCCTCGAGCGCCGGGATCCGCATCAGGGCGAGCGCGAGGGGAAGCTGCTCGCAGAACTCGTGCAGGTTCGTTTTCGCTTGGGGAAGGAAGTACGGGAAGGCGAGGATCGCACCGAGCATGAGGAGCGAGGCGGGCATGCTCCGGACGAGCTCGAAGATCCCCTCCATCGCCTGGTCCCAATCGGCGGAGGCGACGACCAGGACGGGGTCGGTCGAGCCGCGCTGGAAGAGGAACCCCTCACCGAGTAGGGGGAAGAGGCGCGGGTCCGGCACGGGGGGAGGCCGGGTCCCCTCCCTGCGCGCGCCCGCCATCGTCGCGTGCCAACGCAGGAGCGCGGGGCCGAACTCGCCGGTCGCGAGGAGCTGGGAGGTATCGAGAACGAGTGTCTTCATCCCGAGGCGGGGGCGGTCCTCGGTCGAGAGGAACATCCGGCCGACGCACGTGTACCTTCCGCCGAACGCCGGATAGAGGAACAGGTTCGGGTAGTAGGAGAGCGGGGCGGGGGGTCCCGGGGTCCAGTAGTCCTGGGTGTCCGCGACGTTGATGGTGAGGTTCCCGACGAGCCGGATCACCTCGAGCGTTTCGCGCCGGCCCGGGAAGTCGTCGGGGACGGTCGTGTACCCGGGGCTTTCCGCCTCGTTGTCGACCTGACGGCACCATACGACGGCGACCGGTCCCGAGGCGCCCGAGCCGGGCTGTCCTTCGGTCGCGGGGGAGGGGAGGCCCGAGCTTCCGGCGGGCGCGGCCTCCGCGGACGCCGGCATCACCCGCCCTTCGTGGCTCTCCGCTCGAGCACGCGCTCGCACGCCCGCGCGAGGGGGAGAGTGGTGTTGACCATCACAGGTACGCCGGGAACCTCGCCGGGCTCAGCGTCGGGGAAGAGTCCGAAGTCGCGCAGCAGCATCGGCACCCCTTCGCCGCTCGAGACCGCCGAGGAGACGAGGAAGACATCCTCCTTGGTCGAGATGCCCCGGCCCTCGTTCGCGACCAGGATGGTGCCGAGACCGGCACCGTCCCGCTGGACGAGGAACTCGTTCGTGTCGAAGCCGCTCTTGTAGCCGCGGTCCTTCACGACGTGCTCGATCTCCCCGTAGAACTCGCGGAGCTTGTCCGCCTTCGAGACGGCGAGGACGAGCGGGATGTTGTGCGTGCGGCAGTAGCGGAAGACGCCCCGCGCGAGGTTCACCTGCTGCGCCTGGTCGCGGAGCGAGGGGAGCGCGGGGGAGAGGAGCAGGATGACGCCGTCCGCCTCCGCAACGAAGTGGCCCAAGAGGGTGAGGCCCCGCCGCCAGAGGTCCCGGCGGTCCGGTCGCCAGCTGTCGAAGTGCGGGATGACGCGGCAGCTCTTCTCGTCGACCTCCTTGTCGACGGAATCGATCCAGAGCCGGTCGGAGGTGAAGTAGTCGGAGATGATCCCCCCCGCCTCGTCGATCGTGTGGAGGATCATCGGCCGCGAGACGGCGTTGCCGATCGCGGGCTGACCGTAGCGGAAGTGGAGCTTCATCTCCACGAACTGGTTGAACTTCGTCGGAAGCGGGTACTTCGTGAGGATCCCCTGCTCCTCCCGTCCGGCCGCGAGCTCGACCCAGAGCTTCTTCTTGTCCTCCATCGCCCGGTTCACGTAGAGCCGGGTCGTCGTCTCCATCCCTCCTTCGGGGTCGGTCGGGTCGGTGGTCTCGTACGTCGTCTCCTCGAGGATGACGTCGCTGTCGAGGTCCCCGTAGAGCGGGAGCGAGAAGCCGTCCGTGCGGGTCGGCACGTAGACGATGGGCAGGTTCAGGCCGAAATGGCCCGAGAGGAACCGGAAGAAGGTGGTCTTCCCGGAGGCCGGGATGCCCACGACCGCGATGCGCGCCGCGTCGGCCGCGGGTCCCTTCGCCTCGGATTTGCGCGCCGGCCCCTTGGTGCGGCTCTTGGTCCCGGTCTTCTCTGGCATCGGTCCCCGGGTTCCCCTACCGCATCTCCGCGAGGCAGATCTCGATGAAGTCAAGCGCACCCTCTACGCCGGGGTCCCCCGAGAGGTTCTCGAGCCGTGCGTCCTGCAGGGCGCTGAACGCCTGCTCGACCGCGTCCTCGTGCCGCACCGCGCCGTCGGAGCTGCTCGCCGCCCCCTCGATCCGGGTGAGCTGGTAGGTGCTGCGAAGGTCCATCAGCCGTTCAAACAGATTGAGGACCCGCTCTTTCACCTTCGGGTCCCCCTTGCCGAGACGGCTCTCCGTCTCGTCCATGAAACGCACGAGGGTCTCGGTCTCGCGGTCGCTCTGCATGCGGGCCTGCAGGAGCGCGAGCCTACGGATGATCCGAGGCCGGTCCGAGCTCGGGAGCTGCTCCGCGGCCGACCAGGCGCGCAAGAGGGAGCGGGCCGCCTCGACGATCTGGCCTTTCGCGAACTGGATCCGCGCCTCCCAGTAGAGGAGGGTAACGGGGGGGAGGATGGAGCGGGCGCGCTCGAGACGGTCGTACGCCCGGTCGTACTCTCCCGCGAGGAACGATTCGATGACCACGCCGAGGGGGCCGTACCGGTCCCGAAGGTAGGCCGGGGCCGTACCGCCCGGCGTCTCGACGATGTCGACCTCGAGCGGCGTCCCGTCGGAGGGAGCGGGCTTACCGGCGCCCCCGGGGCCAGTCGATTCTGGGGATCGTGGACCGGAAAGCCTCCCGACCGTAGCGTGCTGCTCGGGGTCCTTGAGCGCCCGCGCGGCGCTCGCGGCGTGCCGTGCGAGCTCCTCGGGATGCAACTCGTGGAACGGCCGGGACTCCTCGAACCCGACGTCCAGGAAGGCGTGCACCATCTGGCTGAACAGCTGCGAGCCGGTCACCACCTCCTGGAAGGAGAAGCTCGAGGCGAGCGCGAGGTCGCGGCTCCGCCGCTCGAGTTCGCCGAGGAAGGTGCCCATGCGACCCGAGTCGACGCCCTTGTCGCGCTCCCCCCCGCTCCCGATGCCGATGACCCGGAGCACGAGCTCCGAGTTGTGCGGCAGGAGATACTCGGTGAGGTTGAGCTTCGGACCTGGCGTGGGGACAGGGATCTCCGGATGGTATACGGTGAACCGCGTGGAAGCGTTGTCCCACCCGTCCGTCACGAGCACGATCGTGCCCCGCACCCCGCCGTTCATCGACCGCAAGAGATCGGCCGCGAGCGCAAGCGCGTCCCAGATCGCCGAGCGTCCGCTCGGCTGGAGCATGGAGATGAGCCCCTCCACGGAGGGCAAGATGTCCCGGCGCATCTCCGTGAGCGGGACGGCGACGCGCGGGGTCTCGGTGAAGGTGACGAGACCGAACGCGGCGCCGGTGGTGGCCGCGTTCTCGAGGATGCGGTAGACGGCCGTTCTTGCGACCTCGATCTTCTGCTGGTCTTGCCCCGGGTTCGTCGGGTCCGGGAGCGGCGCGAGCATGCTCTTCGAAAGGTCGAGGACGAGGATGTGACGCTCTCGCTGCGCCGGGAAGGGCGGGGAGGCGAGGTTCTCGGTGTCGGTGGACATTAGAAAAACCTAGCCGGAACCGGGCGCCCGAACCGGGAGAGCGCTTGCGCCCTCACTCTCAGAAGTACGAGCGCAGAGCCCCACGCGATAGAATTAGACGGGGTGGGCTATTTGTGCCTTCCCACTGGACGAGCGCAGAAACCGCCGAGTACGGAGCCCACTCCGGCGAGCTTCTAGGCTCCGGAGGCGCGCCTTCGGAGCAGTTACGCGCACTTCCCGACGAGTCGACCCGCCGATCGGTGAGGACCGAGCTTCCTCGACCGGAGCCGAGCTGGGTCGTCCGACGGAACGCTGTCCGTCCTAAGATCTCGGGGCGTTGCGGGTCAGGTTAGCCGAGAAGCAAGTCACCGGGCTTCAGCTCGCTCCACTGCATACCCTTCAATTTCATGCCCACTTCTCCGGACGCCGGGGTGGCCTCTTCGGAGGACTCCACATTCTGCCCCCGGTAGAGAACGACCTTCATCGACTTTTGGCGGGTGATCTCTACAATCTCGATGGGCGCTGGTCGCACGGCTCCATCGTCGGCGGACTGAAGCCGCACGGACATCCTGCGCCGGACGGAGCCCGAGATTACCTCCCCACCGACGATGGCCCCTATCCTTGGACTCCCGATACTCGTCCGGATCCGGAAGCGATTCCCGGCCGAGGAGGAAGGTCCTGGCTTGGAAGGGAGGGCCGCGGTCAGCGGGGTGCCGGCCGCGGGGGCCGGGGAATCGGTCCGCGGGCTCGCTGGGGCTGCCGTTTCCTCAGATTTACGAAACCACGGCACGTTCCGCGCCATGGGTCGGCGGCAGAAAGCCCCGCTTTCCCCGGGACAGGAGTGAATCCGGGCGACTCCGGTTCAGCTTCCGCGAACCAGCGTGAGATCCCAACGGGCGAGCCTTACCCCCGGAACCCGGGGTGGTGCCTCGCGGAAGTCAGCGCTATATGGGCAGGGCGGTCGGCGCCCCCAGATGGGCAACATTCGCCAGACCTACATCAAGCGGGTCGCGATCGAGCTGATCCGCCACTTCCCCGAGGAGTTCAACGGGGAGTTCGCCCACAACAAGCAGAAAGTGATCGAGCTCACCGACCTCGGCGTCATGGTGGAGGGCAAGCTCCAGGTGACGCACAAGAAGCTCGCGAACCGGATCGCGGGCTACGCGACGCGCTACATGAAGCGCAAGCGCGGCATCTAACCTGCTCGGCTGGCCGCCTCGCGGCTACATCTTACAGATCCCGTCGCGCCGATTTCGGAGGCGCTAGTCGTACGCCCCGAACGCTTCCTGAAGGTGTACGATCTCGACAGGGGTCGTGGGCACACCCGTGAGGAATCCCTTGGAGTTCGCAACGAGGCAGGCCCCCACCACGGGAACTCCGAAGTTCGCGGTCGAGCGGTAGACAGGGACGCCCAGGGCCTCCGCCGCCTCCGTGGCCTCGCGGTCGGTCGTCTTGGGATGCACCACCACGCCACGTTCGCTCGCGACGCCGGCCATCCCCACGGTTCCCAGTCCGGCGAGCGTCCCCCGTCGGACCGGCACGCCGAGCGCTTCGGAGATCAGCTCGAGCGCGTCGTCCGAGAGCTCTGGGGTGACGAGGGCGCCTCGGTCGTTCGCGAGAACGACGTTGCCCACGGCGTTCTGCCGAAGGAGGAGCTCGGTCACGGGAGCGACCTCCGCTAGGGCGTCCCGCTCCTCCGTGTCGAGCCGTTCCCCCACGAGAATGCCACGCTTCGTGAACACCGCGAGCGATCCTAGGAGGTCGCACTCGGCGATGGTCGTGCGCACCACCTCGACCCCGAGCGCGCGGTGCAGCTCCCGCTCGAGGCTCGTCGGGGCGCTCGCGGGCAAGAGCGCGTGGGTCTCCCCCGCCCGAAGATAGACCCCGAGGTACGGGCTCCCCGCGTAGAGGGCCCGTGCGACGGACAACCGACCCCCGCCGCGCCCCGCTACGTGGACTCGAGCAGGTCGACCTCGATGAGGCCGTCCTCGAAGCGGATCGCCTTGATGTGAACCTGGCTCGGGATGTGCTGGATGCCCCGTTCCCAAATGAACTCGTTCAGGCGCGGGTCGATCCAGACCTGCTCCTCGGCACCGTGCATGTGCCGGGAAACGAACCTGCGGACGGTGCGCAGCGCGTGGCCCGCGCGGCGGCGTCGGGACGGCTGGTGCATGCTCGCCCGGAGCGGGACGACGAACTCTCGCTCGAGCTCCTCGACGTGGGTCTTGGATGTCTTCGCCATGGTGAGATCTCCCTAGAGATGCAGGTGCCCGCGGCGCCAGCTGCGCCGCTTCGGATGGCGCGTCACGCGCCGGCTCGTGCGCTGCATGACCCAGGAGGGTACCCGTCGGTTGCTCTTCGTGGCCCGGATGAGCCGGGACTTCCGGGCGAGGCTCTTGCGACGATTGGCCATCTCTCTTTCCTCCCTACCGCCGGGTGATCTTGATCTCGCGGCGATCGGGCATGAGCCTCTCGAGCAGGGCGCGGAGGGTCGCGTCGTCGATAGGGCCGCGCAGTCGGCCGCTCGCCGCTAGCCCGAGCACCTGCTGCTCCACCGCTTGGGCGATGTCCGGCTTCGCGAGTCGGATCCGCCCGAGCCGTTCCCGCGCCTCGGGGGTGAGGACCCGCCGGAGGAGCTCGGCCCGCTCCTGGTCTCGGCGTTCCATCTCGGCCTGCTGCGCGGCGAGGTACGGATTCGCGCCGGGGCTAGTCTGCATCTCCTGGATCTGCTGCATCCGGCGCTTGCGGAGCTCCGCGAGCTCGGAATCTTCCCCTTGCGCCACGCGTCCCTCCTCCCGTCTAGAGATACTTGGCGAGCTCGGGCCGCTTCTCGGCGAGCGATTTCAGGAGTTCACGGGAGACGCGGTCGAGGAGCTTCTCGCCTTCCGCGGTGATGCGCCGGCCCCGGTTCTTGTCCGCGCGCAGCAGTCCAGCGCCCTCGAGCTGTTGGAGGATCTCGCGGGAGATGGAACGGGAACCGCTCCTCGAGTGGTAGGGAGCGCTGCCTCGATCGCGGCGACCGCCGTACTCGGAGGAGAGCCGTGTAACGCCGACGGGGCCGGTGAGGGCCACTTTCCGCAGTACCGAGGCGCTCCGGGTGTACCACCAATCGGTGGACACCGGCGCTCGCTCCTTGTGTGTACCGGTCTTTGCGAAGGAGGCCCACGCAGGTGCCGCAACGCCGGGTCGGGTACGGAGCTCCTGCGCAAGGCGGGGGATAAGGACGGAGTGAGGCACGTCTACGACGTGGGTCATGAGCGGCGCGCGGACCCGGCGACGCTATTTAAAAGTGCGCAGAGTTTCCTCTCGTGTGCGCAGACCGCGGGCTCCGAACCGAGGGGGCGTGACCTTGGAAGCTAGCGCGACCCTGATCCTCGCGGCAGGGGCCTCGACCCGGTTTGGTGGCCACCCCAAGGCGCTGCTTCGCCTGGGGAGCGAGAGCGCGATCGAGCGAATTACTCGCATTGCGCGGGAAGCGGGATTCTCGCCGGTGGTTGCCGTCGTGGGCCGGCACGCGGTCGAGATTCGCTCGAGCCTGAGCCTCGCAAAGAACCGGCCCGACGAGATCGTCGAGAACGCGGAGTGGGCGGCGGGTCGAACGGGTTCGGTGCAGGCGGGCCTCGCTGCCACCGATCCTGGTGCGTCGATACTGCTTTGGCCCGTGGATTGTCCGCTGGGAAGCGCCGCCACACTCGAGACCCTCGTCGACCGCTTCCGAGCGGACGCGTTGGGTCTTTGGTTCGTCCCTACCTACGAGGGCCGCGGGGGACATCCGGTGCTCTTCCGTCCAGAAGTCCGCCCGAGGGTGCTCGCTCTCGCGCGAGACGCGCCGCTGCGTGCGCTCCTCCCGGAGCTCGGTCCCCAAGTGGTCCGCGTCCCGGTGAGCGATCCCGGCGTCACCGCGAACCTGAATACTCCCGAACAGTACGAGCAGATGGTGCGGACCCGGAGCGAGTGGGAGGAGCCATGGACCGGGCGCTGACGCGGTTGGCCCTCCGCCTCATGGAGCAGCGGATACCGTTCGTCCGCGCGACCGTCGTGAAGATGGTCGGCTCCGTGCCGGCGAAGGAAGGCGCGACGCTCCTGCGCACGCCCACCGGCGACTCGTTCGGGACCGTCGGAGGCGCCGCACTCGAGGAGCGGGTGAAAGAGGCCGCGGCTCGCGCCCTTGAAACGCACCGCGGGGAACTCCTCCACTTCGACCTCCAGGCGTGGAAAGAGGGGGGACTCCCCAGCCTCTGCGGAGGCTCCGTCGACGTGGCGGTGGAGTACGTTCCAGCGCGCCCCAACCTCCTCCTCTGGGGCGGGGGCCATGTGGCGCTCGCCGTCGCCCGCCTACTTCCTGCGCTCGAGGTCGACTATTCGGTGGCCGATGACCGACCCGAGTGGGTGAGCCTCGACCGGTTCCCCGAGGCCGAGCGCCGGGAGGTAGTCTCGGCCGAGGCGCTCTGGGATCGGTTCGAGCCGAGTGCGTTCTCCCACCTCTATCTGCTAGGGTACGATGCGCGGAAGGACACGGAGGTGCTGCGCCATTCTCTCGGGAAATTCTCGGGACAGGTAGGGCTCATCGCGAGCGCGGCGAAGAGGGAGCACGTCTTCGCCGAGCTCCGCCGGGCTGGTCTATCGGAGTCCGAACTCCGGCGGATTCGGTCGCCGATCGGCATCGACATCCGCGCGGAGACACCCTCGGAGATCGCCGTGAGCGTCGTCGGGGAGGTCATCCGCGACCACCGCGCAGCGGAGGCGCGGGCACCTCCCGCTGAGGGAGACGCACGTGTGGAGGCGCATGACATCTCGGCCCCTTAGGACGCGGGTAAACGGCACCGCCGTGGAGCGGACCGTTCCCGACGAACGGATCCTGCTCGACCTCCTCCGTGAGGATCTCCGCCTCACCGGCACCAAACGGGGTTGCGATCTCGGCACCTGCGGTTGCTGCACGGTGCTGCTCGACGGACGTCCCACCTTGAGCTGCCTCACGCTCGCTCGCTCCGCGGAGGGACGCGAGGTCACCACGATCGAAGGCGTCACGCCGGCAGAGGGGCTTCACCCCGTGCAGCGCTCGTTCGTCGAGCACGGCGCAACCCAATGCGGCTTCTGCACTCCAGGGTTCGTCCTTACGTCGGTCGCGCTGTTGCGCGACCACCCGCACCCCGATCGGGAGGAGGTGGCGCGCGCCATCTCGGGAAACCTTTGCCGATGCACGGGCTACACGAAGATCATCGAAGCGGTGCTCGCCGTGAACGGAGGGAAGCCGCGTGGCGACTGAGGCGAACCCCTACCGCCTGCTCGGCACGCGGATCCCGTACGTCGAAGGTCCGCTCAAGGTCTCGGGACGGGCCGAGTACACCGACGACCTGACGCGCCCCAACCTCCTCGTCGGCCGGCTGCTGCGGAGCCCGTGGCCGCACGCCCGGATCCGCTCGATCGACGTCTCCGCGGCCCGCACGATGCCCGGCGTTGCGGCGGTCCTCACCGGGGAGAAGTACCCCACTACCTTCGGGGTGCTGCCGATCACCCACGACGAGACGGCGCTCGCGGTCGGGAAGACCAGGTACATTGGCGACATCCTTGCCGCGGTCGCCGCCTCCGACGAGCTCACCGCCGAGCGGGCGCTCGAGGCGATCCGGGTCGACGCGGAGGTGCTGCCCGAGTACTCCGACCCGCACGTGGGGCTCGGGGCCGTGGAGGAGCCGATCCACAGCCGCGGGCTCAACGGCTCGAACATCCAGAAGGAGGTGATCCAGCATTTCGGGGACGTCGACGCGGCGTTCGCCGAAGCCGCGCACACCGTCCGAGTCCGCGGGAACTTCGCCGGCGTCACGCATGCCTTCACCGAGCCGCTCGTCACGATGGCGGAGGCAACGCCGGACGGTCGCCTCACGGTGTGGAGCGCGACGCAGGTGCCGCACTACCTTCACCGCGCCCTCTCCGAGGTGCTCGGCATCCCGCTCCACCGCATCCGAGTCCTCAAACCCGAGGTGGGCGGGGGTTTCGGGGGAAAATCGGACCCGCTGCCGCACGAGATCGTCTGCGCCGCGCTCGCCTTCGAGACCGGCCGTCCGGTGAAGATGCTCCTCGACCGCGAGGACGTCTTCCTCACGAACCACGGCCGCCACCCGACCCAGAACGATCTCCGCGTCGCCGCGGACGCGGAAGGTCACCTGCTCGCCTACGACCTGAGCGCCGTGATCGACGGGGGGGCCTGGAGCTCGTTCGGAACGGTCACCACCTACTACAACGGGGTGCTCGCGATGGGACCGTACCGCGTCCCGAACTTCCGGTACCACGGCCGTCGCGTCTACACGACGAAGCCCCCGTCGGGCGCGATGCGGGCGCACGGCGGCACCAACGTGCGTTACACGATCGAGACGGCGCTCGACGAGCTCGCCGAGAAGCTCCAGATGAATCCGTTCGAGCTTCGGAACCTCAACGCCCTACCCCCGAACTCCACGACCATCACCCAGTTCCGGATCACCTCCACTTCGTTCCTTGCATGCCTCAAAGCCGCGCGGGAGCGGAGCGGGTTTGACGCAAAGTTCCGAAAGCTCCCCTACGGCCGGGGGATCGGCCTCGGCTGCGGCTTCTACATCTCGGGCTCGAACAGCCCGATCCACTTCACCCCGAAGATGCCGCAGTGCACGGTGCACCTGAAGGCGGACATGGACGGCGGCATCGCCGTCCACTGCATGCAGGCGGACATCGGACAAGGTTCGAACACCCTCCTCGCCGCGATCGTGGCCGAGGTGCTCGGGGTACAGCTCGACCGGGTGCACGTCGTTCCGGTCGATTCCGATGTTTCACCGGTCGATATCGGGAGCTACTCGAGCCGTGTCACGTTCATGATGGGCAACGCCGCCCGACAGGCTTCGGAGCGGCTCCTCGCGCTCCTCCTCGCGGCCGCCCACGAGCTTACCGGCTATCCTGCGAAGCAGCTCCGGGTGCGGGAGGAGCGGTACGAGGTGGCGCACAGGCCGGACGTGGGGGTCTCGTACCTCGAAGCGCTCCACAAGGCGATGGAACACTCCGGAGCGCTCCAAGCGAGCGGCGCGTACACCTCGCCGCCGATGGGAGGCACCCACAAGGGGGCTCGTGCCGGGACGGCGCCCGCGTACTCGTTCGCGGCCTACGTCGCGGAGGCGTCGGTCGACCCCGAGACAGGCTTCTTCGCGGTCGAAAAGGTGTGGGCGGCCTTCGACTGCGGCCGGCCGCTCAACCGGCTCGCCGTGGAGGGACAGATCGAGGGTTCGATCCACATGGGACTCGGCCAGTTCATGGGCGAGTCGATGAACTACCGGGGCTCGCGGCTCCTCAATCCCTCCCTTCTCGAGTACAAGATCCCCACGCCGCAGCAGATGCCCGAGGTGGAGGTGCTCCTCGTCGGCGCCGACGACCCGGAGGGGCCGTTCGGCGCGAAGGAAGCCGGGGAGGGCCCGCTCGTCGCCATACTGCCCGCTGTCGGGAACGCGCTCTACGACGCGGTCGGGGTCCGGTTCTACGACCTTCCGGTGACGCCCGACAAGGTCTGGCGAGGCATCGAGCGGCTCCGGGCGGACGGCAAGCGCTGGAAAGGGACGTAGCGATGCACCTCGACCCGTTCGAGCTTCACGAGCCGACGACGGTGGAGGAGGCGCTCGAGCTCGCGGGATCCCTGAGCGGGAAGTTCGACTACCTCGCCGGCGGCACCGACCTGCTTCCGAACTACAAGATGCACATCAACCTTCGACCCCACCTGATCTCCCTCGAGAGGGTCTCGGAGCTCCGGGGCGTGAGCGCGGATAGGATCGGGGCGATGACGCGGCTAGCGGAGCTCGAAGAGCATCGAGAGTTCGGAGCCGCCTACCCCGGTGTCGCCGAGGCGGTCCGCGAGGTGGCGACCCCGCTCGTGCGGGCGAGCGGAACGGTGGGGGGGAACCTGCTCCTCGAAACTCGCTGCTTCTTCTTCAACCAGACCTACCCATGGCGACAGAGCCTCGGCTTCTGTCTCAAGGCGGACGGGGACCGTTGCCACGTCGTTCCGCAAAAGGAGCGGTGCTACGCCACCTTCTCGGGGGACCTCGCGCCGGCGCTCGCGGCGGTCGAAGCGGAGGTCGAGGTCGCCGGTCCGTCGGGGAGGCGCCGGATGCCGGTCGAGCATCTCTACAACGCCGCGGGCGACGGGATCCTCCGTCTCTCCCTCGTCCCGGGAGAGATCGTCGTAGCCGTCCACTTTCCCGCGCATGCCCGTCGTGCGCGCGCAGCGTACTCGAAGCTCCGCGTCCGCCCCTCGTTCGATTTTCCCGAGCTCGGCGTCGCGGCCGCCGTGTGGGGAGCGGAGGAGTCCCCCGAGAAGGTCCGGCTCGCGATCGGCGGGCTCGAGACCTACCCGCGCCGATTCGACGCCGACACTGACCCGCTCGCGGGGGCCGCTCTGACCGACGCCAAGGTCAGGACCGTCGCGGAGGCAGTGACGAGAAGGGTCCGGCCGGTCCACAACACGTTCCTCCCCCCCGATTACCGTCGACGTATGACCGAGGTGTTCGTGCGCCGCACGCTCACGCGGGCCCGTTCGCCCAGCGGGAGTCGAGCGGCATGACGGAGCCGAAGTTCGAGCTCGTCGAGCTCGTGCGGCTCCGGATCCACGAGGAGATCTCGGACGAGGATGTCGCGAAGCTCATCCAAGAGCTCGAGAGAACTGGTGAGCTCATCGAGCCCATCTGGGTCGACCGCGGCTCGTGGGTCATCCTGAACGGCCATCATCGGTTTGCGGCCCTGCGCGCGCTCGGGGCCGAGCGTATCCCCGCCTGGCTCTTCGACTACCGGGACCCGAGGATCCGCCTCGCCCGCTGGGGGGAGGGTCCCGCGCTCAGCAAGGCCGAGGTGGTGCAGCGCGCGACCGAGGGCCGACCGTTTCCGCCGAAGACGAGCCGGCACCTGCTCGATTTCGAGCTCCCATCCCGCCCGACCCCTCTCTCGGCGCTCCGCCCCACTCCCGGCCGAGCGCCGGCCCGTTCCCCGTCGGCCTAGGGTCGAACCGGTCGCCCCGCGGAGATGCGCCCCGGAAGCAGAGACGCGTCACTCGGAGATCCGAGGAGTGTCCGGGGGGATGGGCAACACGATCCGACCTTCCGCTAAGCGTCGCAGCACCTCCGTCAACGCCTCCACCTCCACGGAGCGAACGCGCTCGCGCAGCCGGTCGGGCGTCTCCCCCATCTCGACGGGGATCTCTTTCTGCGCGAGAATAGGCCCGGCATCCAGCGCTTCGGTCACGAGGTGGACCGTGGCGCCTGTGCGGGCCTCCCCTGCTGCGAGGACCGCCGCATGGACGCGGAGTCCGTACATCCCTCGGCCGCCGTGCTTCGGGAGAAGCGAAGGGTGGACGTTGAGAACGCGGCCTTTCCACTTCTGGAGGAACGGAGCCGGCAGGAGCGACAGGAAACCCGCGAGCAGGCAGAGCTCGGCTCCCTGGGCGCGGAGGAGCGCGTCGAGCGCCGCGGACCAGCGCTCCTCGGAGGCGCCGCGCAACGGGAGCACTTCGGTCGGGAAGCCGCGTTGGCGTGCGCGCTCGATCGCCCGGACGTGCGGTCGGTCCGCGACGACAATGACGATCCGGGCGGGCAGCCGCCCGCTCTGGGCATCCTCCGCGAGCGCCTCGAGCAGCGTCCCCTCTCCCGAGACGAGCAGGGCGAGCGCAAGACGCCGGGGCATGGGGACCCTAGCGAGCCGCGCTTAGAAGACGGTGGCGGAGGTGAACCGGAAATCGCCCAGCGCGAGCGGCCCCGCGCTCACGGAGCTGTTTCCGCGGTCGTCCTCCCCCGTGTAGCACCGGCGAGCTTTCCCGACGAGGAGGGCGGTGGAAAGCGCACCGAGGACACTCTGGGTGAACCGGAGGTTCACGACCGGTTCGGTCACCTCGCCGCGCTCGATGCGGTAGGTACCGTCGCGGGTCATGCCGGTGATGATGGAGCGGCCAGCGTGGACGGTCCGGACGTAGTGGAACCGCGTAACGAGAAGTCCGGTCCGGACCTCCTTCACGAGCTCCTCCCAACTCCCCTGGTCGGTCGAGGTCAGGATGAGCTGGGTCGGGATCGCCCCGTACTCGCCCCCCGGCGCCTCCGGGCTCGGTGCGTGGCCCGTGAGCGGTCGACCGAGCCGGGACGCGCTCCGCAGGTCGGTCACGGGCCCGCGGACCACACCACCGTCGAGGAGCGGGGTCCGCCGCTTCGCGGTGCCTTCGAAGTCGATTCCCTGCGGCAGCGAGAGCGGCGAGGTCGCATCGTCCCGGATGCTGAGGATGGGGGCGACCGCACGCTTGCCCATGCGTCCTCGCAGGCAGCTCCAGCCCTCCTCCCACCCTCGTCCGCCGAACCCGAGGTACGCTAGCTCCCCCACGAGCTTCGCGGAGGCGGGGCCGTCGAGAAGAACGCGGTACTTGCCCGGCTTCGCGGTGCCGGGCCGGACCCGGGGGACCCGGTCGGCGGCTTCCCGGCCGAGCGCCTCACCGTCGAGGGCGCGATGATCCCACACCGCGCGCTCCGACCAACCGGAGCCGGGCGGGTCGAGGTCGAGCCGCTCGACGAGCACGTTCGCGCCGACGATCGAACGCCGCGTCGAGGTGAACCTGCCCGAAGTGTTGCCCACGTGCCACTGTTCGTAGCCGGTCGAGAGCACGCCCGCTACTCTCACAGGAAAATCTGGAGAGGATGCTCCGGCGAGAATGTTCTCCGCGATACGCGCCTGACGATCGATCGGAAGACTCGCCGTTGCGGCGGAAAAGTCGATCGTGCTCGATCGGCTCCCGCCGGGGAACTGGGGAAACTTCGGGTCCTCGGGCGCTGCGCGCGCGAGGGCAAGGGCATCTTCGGCGAGAGCCCGGAGTCCGGCGGGGGTGAGGTCGCCGCTCGTGGCCGTCGCTACCTTCTTGTCGAGGACGACGCGCAGCGACGCGCCGCGAAGCTTCTCCGCGTGGGGTTGATGGATCCTGCCGACAGCGAACCGCATCGTGCCCCAACCGGAAGAGTAGAGCCGCGCGTCGGCGGTCGCGTTCGCCGGCAGCCGGTCGAAGAGCCTGTCCAGGATCGTGCGTGCCTCCGAGGCCGGGATCATCGTCCCGCCCCCCAGACCCGCACGTTGCGAAAGCGCGCCACCGGCGCGCCGTGGCCGACCCGGCCGATCTGACCGGGTTGGCCCTTGCCGCAGTTCGGGACGCCCCAGAGGTGCCACGTGCTCGGATCCCCTACGGCGTCCATCGAGCCCCAGAAGGTCGGCGTCATCCCGCCGTAGATCGGGTTCCGGACGAGCGGACCTAGCTCCCCGTCCACGATTCTCCGGCCGAACTCCGTGCCGAACTGGAAGTTGAGCCGCTTGTCGTCGATCGACCAGGAACGGTTCGTTTCGAGGTAGATTCCCTCGTTGACCCCCTCGAGGAGCTCGGAGAGGGAGTGGTCGCCGGGGCTCAGGTTGACGTTCGTCATTCGGACGAGCGGTGTGCGATGAAACCCTTCGGCCCGCATCGCAGCTCCGCTCGCACCGAGCGAGAGACGGGCCGCACTCTCCCGAGAGGAGAGGAGACCGACGAGGATCCCCTCATGGACGATCGGGACGCGGCGGGCCGGCAGCCCCTCGTCGTCGAACCCGAAGCTCCCGAGCCCGCCGGGCACGGTGGCGTCCGCTACGATCTCGAGCTGCGGGCTGCCGTACTTCAGCTGGCCCACGTCCTCCGTACGCACCCAGCTTGTCCCCGCGTACCCCGCCTCGTAGGCGAGGATCCGGTCCGCCTCGGTGGCGTGCCCGATCGACTCGTGCACCTGGAGCGCGAGCTGATCGGACCCGAGCACGAGGGTCGTAGGTCCCTCGGGAGGCGCGGGGGCGTCGAGGAGCGCGACCGCCTCCCGCCCCACCGCGTCCGCGCGGCTGACGAGGTCGAGTGCCCGGACGAACTCCCAGCCGGCCTGGCCGAAGTCGCCCCCGAACGAGGTGGGCGCACTCCGTCGCTGTACCTCGCTCCCGCGGATCGCGGTCGCGGTCACGCCCGCGCCCACGTGGGTGATCTCGCTCGCATACGCGCTCCCCTCGGAGGAACGGAACCATTTCTTCTCGGTCCACGCGCGGAAGCTCGCCTCCCCGCTCTTCACCGAGCGATGGACGTGCAGCCCCCGCTCGGCCTCGGTGAGCAACGCGAGCTTCTCTTCGCGGCCGACCTCGAACGGGTCGAGCCTCAGCGAACTCGCGTACCGCCCAGAGCTCGGGCCCACGTCCCGCGTGAGGCGGAGCGGCTCCCGCGTCGTGCGCCCCGCGGCGCGTGCGAGCTTCGCCGCCGTTCGGGCCGTCTCCCGGGCCGCGGACGGGGTGAGCTCCCCTACGGTGGCAAAACCCCAGGCGCGTTCGGTGCGGACCCGGACCCCGAGACCGGAGCCGGTCGTCGACGTGAGGGCGGTCGGCACGCCGTCCCGTACCGAGAGGTACTCCGCTCGGGCGGGAGCGACGATGCGTGCGTCCGCGGCAACGATGCCGTTCGTGAGCGCCGCCGCGAGCGCGGTCTCGAGTAGCTCCTCCACCCGGAAGGCCCTCCGTCGGTTTAGAGGATGACCCGGAGGTTGAGTTTCTCCGTGAGCTCCTTGTAGCGGTTACGGATCGTGACCTCGGTGACGCCCGCCACCTCGGCGACCTCCCGCTGGGTGCGGCGCTCGCCGCACTGCACGGAAGAGATGTAGATCGCGGCGGCGGCGACCCCGGTCGGACCGCGACCGCTCGTGAGCTCCCGTTCGGTCGCTTCCTTGAGGATCTCGTTCGCGCGGGTCTGGACCTCACCCTTGAGCTTGAGCTCGGAGCAGAACCGCTGGATGTAATCCTGCGGACGGGTGGGCATGAGCTTGAGCTTGAGCTCGCGGGTCATGAACCGGTAGGTACGGCCAATCTCCTTCCGCCCGATACGGGACTTGCTCGCGATCTCGTCGAGAGTGCGAGGTACGTTGCATTGCCGGCAGCTGCCGTAGAGCGAAGCCGCAACGACACCTTCGATCGACCGGCCGCGGATGAGGTTCCTTCCGACGGCCCTTCGGTAGATCATCGCCGCCGTCTCCCGGACGTTGCGGGGAAGCGCCATCGAGCTCGCGATACGGTCGAGCTCCGCGAGCGCGAAGGCCAGGTTCCGCTCGGTAGCGTTGCTCACCCGTATCCGCCGCTGCCACTTGCGCAGTCGGTAGAGCTGAGCCCGGTTCCGGGTCGGGATGGATTTCCCGTACGGGTCCTTGTTCTTCCAGCCGATCTCGGTCGAGAGTCCCTTGTCGTGGATCGTGAGGGTCGTAGGTGCACCCGTACGGGTACGCTTCTCGCCTTGCTCCGCGTCGAAGGCCCGCCACTCGGGGCCCTGGTCGATCATCGCCTCCTCGAGCACAAGCCCGCACTCGTCGCAGACGAGCTCGCCGCGCTCGTAATCGCGGGTGAGATGGGTAGATGCACAGTTCGAGCAGCGGGTCGGCACCGCCGCCTCGACAGGGGGTTCCGGTCCGCGGGGCGCGTTTCCCGTTCCTTCCTCGCCTGCCATAAAGCCTAGCCTCGCACGACCGCGGCCCCAACGATGCGGGCCGCGTCTGGGAGCGGGAGTGGGCGTGCCAGCCGGATCGAGTAGTACGGTCGGGCGACCGGCCCGAACACCCTGACCACCCGTCCGCGCACGCCGCCCACGTCGGTCCTCAGGTCGCTGCCTTCGGGCACCGTCGAGGAGCTGGAAGAGCGCGCGGTGAGCAATCCGCTCGGAGAAATCCCGATCACCACGCCCACCGCGTGGCCTCCCGATTCCCCCCGGCCGGCCGCGCGAGACAACTGATATAAAGGATTTTCGATGCGTATTTAAGGGTTTCGAATAGGCTTTCGCGACCGGCGCGCCGCCGCCCGCTCCTGGAGCTCGGGGAGCGGCTCGTTCGCGGCCTCGAGAAGCTCGGGAGGGATATCCGTCGTGTCGAGCTCTGCCTCTTTCGCGGCCGGCGGGACCGTCTGCTTCGCCTCGAGCCGTTCTCGGGTCAGTCGGTCCACCTCGTTCCAGAGCTCCTCGATCTCCTCCTCGGGCGTCGAGAAGCGCCGGTCCTCGGAGAGCGCGGCTCGGACCTCGCTCATCAAACGGGCGGCGCTCGGAGCGTCCCGCGCGCGGGTCTTGATGCGGTTCAGGCGTCGAGCGAGGTTGCGCGCCTCGCGGAGGATCTCCTCCTCCTCGTCCTGGGGCGGGAGGGGGAGCGTCGGCGCCTTGGGGATCTGGCGAACGGCCTTGCGCAGCTCGAGGAAGGCGAGCGTCGCGCCCCGGAGCTGGCCGCTCCGCATCGTCCGCACGAACTGGCCGAGCCGGTCCGACGAATCCGCGACGTCCTCGCCGCGGTCCCGCGCGGAGCGGATGGACCGGGCGAGCTTCTGCGACTCGGGAATGAGATACTTCGGGAGCAGGTCGCCGAGGACGGTGAGGCTCTTCGAGCAGATCCCGCTCGCCTGCTCGAGGAGTCCCTCGGAGAGGCGGCTCTTGCGCAACAGTTCGCGGGGGCTTCCCAGACGGCTCTCGAGTTCCGCCACGTCCAGGCCACACCGGCGCGCGAGCTCCTCGAGCTCCTCGAGCCGCCGCAGCTGTTCTCGGAGCAGCAGCCAGTCGGAGCTCGCCCGCTCGAGCAGCCGCTCCGCCCGGTTGAGCGCTTGCTCGGCTTTGTCCGCCTCTCCCCGCGATCGGAACTGCTCGACGAGCTCCTGCACCTGTTTTGCTGGGAAGGGCAGGCCTTCCGCGACGAGCGCGTTTCCGTGCTGGATGAGCTTCTGAAGACGGCTTGCGAGCGGGTCGTCGAACGTCGGGTCGCCCACGCTACGCCCCCTTCTTCGCTTCGAACAACTCGATGGAGTGCATAAGCCGCGTGAGGGCCTGCTCCGCGTCGTCCAAGCGCCGGTCGCGCAGCGATTCGGTCGCCTGGCGGATCTCGGTCGCGGCCTCTTCGGCGACGGGGCTACCGGGAGGCAGGTGGCGGACGCGGCTCGCGAGGTGCCGGGCCTTCTGCAGGAGCGAGGCGAGCTGCTGTTCGTCCGGCGCGGTGGTCCGACGGCCGGTCTTCTTCGACTCCGGGCTCCCGAGCTCGGCGATCGCGCGTTTGAGCTCGGTCAGGCGGAGCGCGCTCTCGGCGAGTCGGCCGTGCCTCAGGTGGCGCGAGGACTCCGCGTGAAGCTGGCGAGCCTTCTGGCTAGGGGGATGGTCCACGCCAAAGCGAGCGAGTTCGTCGGCGCGGCGGTCGAGCTGCTCCTGAAGCTGCGCCGGTAGCGCCTCCTGGAAGAACAGGAGGAGACGTGCGGCGACGGCGTGCGCCTCCTGGATCTCGTTCGCACCGATACGGCTCCTCGCGAGAAGTTCCCGGACCTGGGTGAGCTCCGCGTCGATGCGGGCGGACTCCTCGCCGATCGAGAGGGCACTCCCGCGGAGCTCGTCGATCTGGAGGAGGAGCGACTTGAGCTCGCGCCAGGAGCTCTCGAGCTCCTGGAGGCGAGCGTCCTCGCTGCGCAGCGTAAGGACCGCTTCGCGGGTCCGTCCGTCGTCGAATTCGGCACGGAGGCGCACGAACGTCTCGGGCGTCTCCGCGTCGAGTCCTTGGGCGGATAGCCCTTGCGTCCTCTCTTCGAGCTCCAGAAGCCGCCGGGTAAACAACTCCTCAGCCTGGTCGGCTGCCGAGGAGGCGGCGTTACGGATAAGCTGCAGCGCTTCTCCGCTCCGGCCTTCGGCATCGAGAAGCGCCGCCTGGCGCACCTCGCCCACTTGCGCCCGGGCTTCGGTCCCGAGCTGCTTCAGTATCTCGACCCACCCTCGAAGCGATTCGGCGAACCGCTCGAGCGAGGCCCGTTCGGGTGGGACGGGGGCCTCGACGTGGGGTGGAGTCGCGCCGAGCGCGGAGGAAGCCTCGGACTCCTCGGGGGGCTCGTCTCGCCCGAGAGCGATCACAGCCGCGGAGGTAAGGGCGACGGGAAAGCCGCAGCTCCCGCAGTGCGGCGCTTCCGGTTCGAGGAGGTTCTCACAGATCGCGCACTCGCCGGGCATCCCCGCTCAACACCAACGACGTGAGCAGTATCCGTTGTTCCCGCCATAAGGGTTTATCGCTTCGCTCGGGGGCTGCGGTTAGACGTCAGCCACCGGAGAAGGTCGGCACGACCGTCAGGCGCTCGGCGACCCGGAGAGGTGTGTCGAGGGGGATCGGGAGTTCGCCCCGGAGCACCGCGCTCCCCTCGGGCGGTTGCGAGATCGACCGCAGCGCGACCCGCAACAAGGTGCCGACCGGCACCTCCACCGATCGGAGCTCGCTCCTCCCGCCCCGGACGAGCTCGAACTCGAGAACGACCGTCGCGGCGGGGGAGGCGCTGAGGGGGAGAGTTTCCGGAGGGGACTCCTCGTCCCGCGTTCCCTTTGAACTCCCGCGATGCATACGCACCACCAGATCTCGAATCTGGCGCCTT
>JAKIWH010000008.1 GCA_022750125.1 Thermoplasmata archaeon | reverse complement strand
GCTCGGGATGTGCTTGTCGAACACCGAGATGTCGTTCGTGAACCGGAACTCGAGCTCGTTCGGGGAGAGCTCCCAGACCTCCTTCACCTTGCCACGGCGGAGGTACTTGGCTGCTGACGGTGCAGTCGCGCGCGGTGTCATGCGAGGGAAGCGAGGCGGGGCACTACTTGAAAGTGCGCGACGGGGCCGCACCGCCGTCGCGGTCCGGAGCCCGGGGGAAGCTCAGAGCGTCCGCGCGTGGAGGGCGGTGATCGGGCGGAAGCCCCGTTTCGCGTAGAACCGCGCCGCAATCTCGTTCTGGGTGGGGAACTCGGCGGTCACGATGCCCGCGCCCCGCTCCGCGAGCCGCCGGGTCGTCTCCTCGAGGAGGTACTCGCCGACGCCGTGGCGTCGGTAGAGCGGTAGGAGGTAGATGTCGAGGATGACGCCCTCCTTCTCGGGCGTGTAGAACGGCCGCTCCCGCACCGTCGCTCGCACGATGCCCACGAGCTTCCCGTGGTCCGCCCCGCTTCCCTCGGCCGCGAGCAGCACGGACTGGGGGTTCTCGAGGTCCGCCTCCAGGACCGCCTGCGCACGCTCTTCGGCGTCGGCGCGGACCTTGAGGAGCGGGTCGAACTCCTCGTTGAGCCGCTTCAGCCGAAGCAGCAGCGGCACGAGGTGCGGAAGGTCCTCGCGGCGGGCCGGCCTAAGCCGGATCCGGTCCTCGGCTCCGTGCGAGGCAGCGGAGGAACCGCCAGGGTGCGTCACTCGACTCCCTCCCTCGGCTCATCGGGCATCGGGTGGATAAGTCCGGCGTCGGTGAGCGCCTTCGACAGGGCCGCCGGTCGCGACATCCGCTCGCGGGCCTGGGCGAGGAACTCCTCGTGCGAGAGCTTGCGGCGGGCGATGCCGAGCCGTACCGCCTCGGTGGCCACCGCGGCAGCGACGAACGGGAACACCTCCCGCTCCTCCATCGTGGGAAGGAGGTGCTCGGGCGTGAGCCCCCGCTCGGCCGCGTGCCGGGCGAGCTCCTTCGCCGCCGCGAGCACGATCTCGTCGGGGATGCGGCTCGCCCGCGCGTCGAGGACGCCGCGGAAGACGGCGGGGAAGACGAGGGAGTTGTTCACCTGGTTCGGGAAATCTCCCCGCCCGGTCGCGACGATCGCGGCCCCCGCCTCCCGCGCGGTCGTGGGCCAGATCTCGGGGACAGGGTTCGCAAGGGCGAACACGATCGGTCGCGCCCGCATCGAGCGCACCATTTCGGGCTTCACCGTGTTTGGGTCCGGCGTGGAGGCGGCGACCAGCACGTCGGCGTCGACGAGCGCGTCGGAGAGCGAGCCCCTTCGGCCGCCCCCGAGCGTCTGGAGCGCGAGCTTGTACTTCCAGCGGTTACGCAGCATGAGCTCGTCGAGGTCCTCCCGGTCCGCGTCGAGGATCCCCTTGTGGTCCACCACCGTGAGCCGGTGGGGGTCGTGGCCGAGCGCGACCAGGAGCCGCGCGGTGACGAGGTTCGCGGCCCCCGCGCCGAGCAGGACCGTCCGGACCTCCCCGAGCGAGCGGTCGGTGAGCTTGAGGGCGTTCAGGAGTCCCGCGACGGTCGCGGCCGCCGTCCCGAGCTGGTCGTCGTGCCAGACGGGGATGGGAAGCCGGCGCGCGAGCTCTTCGAGGATGTGGAAGCATTTCGGCGAGGCGATATCCTCGAGATTGATCCCGCCGAAGGCGGGAGCGAGATGCAGCACCGTCTCCACGAGCTCCTCGGGAGAACTGACCGCGAGGGGGAGCGGGACCGCGTTCACGCCTCCCAGGGTACGGAAGAGGAGCGCTTTCCCCTCCATCACCGGCATCGCCGCCTCAGGGCCGATGTCCCCCAGGCCGAGGACACGGCTCCCGTCGGTCACGATCGCGATCGTGTTCCAGCGTCCGGTAAGGTCGAACGAGAGCTCCGGCTCCTGGCGGATCTCCTCCGAGACCGCGGCGATGCCGGGCGTGTACCAGACGGCGAAATCCTCGAGGCTGCGAACCGGGACCGACGGGACCGTCTCGAACTTGCCGTGGTAGAACCGCGCGAGCCGCACGGCCCGGCGTCCGAGCTCGACCGTCTGGTTCGCCTCCGCTTCGGCGGAGGAGGGGTCCACCGCGTCGGGGGGGGAGGACCGGGCTACGTCTCCCATCTAGGGCGGCGAAAAGCGCCGGTATCGGACTTAACGATTTGCCCGGAAACGAACGGGAAGTTCGGCGATCGACGAACTCTTGGCGGAACCCCGGCGACGGGAGGAGCGCCGTATCCGGAGGGAGATAAGGTCCCAACCGTACAGCCTGACCGATGCCATCGGCTGGCGAGCCGCCCCACCCGTTCCCTCGCACCGTTAGCCCGGGCGAGTGCGAGCGGATCCGCGCCGACGAGTTGCGGCGATATCTGGCGGGAAGTGACCGTCCTCTCCTCCTCGACGTCCGGCCCACGGCGGAGCGGACGTATGCGCGAATCGAGGGCGACCGGGCGATCCCGCTAGCAGAACTTCCCTCTCGCCTCGAGGAGCTTCCTAAGGATCGCCGGATCGTCGCGTACGGCCACTACGGCGAGGAGGGAGCTAGCGCCGCGAAGCTGTTGTGCGCCTCGGGCTTTCCGCGCTCCGCCTCGCTCGAGGGCGGGATCGAGGAGTATGCGCGCCTCGTTGCCCCCGAGGTCGGCCGTTACGCCCCTCCCGACGCCCCGGACGGACTCTTGCTCCTCCAACTCCCGCGGCTCGAGACCGGCTGCCTCGCCTACCTGCTCGCCGACGTCGACGAGAAGGTCGCGGTGATGCTCGACCCCGGGGCCGAGCCTGAGCCGTACCTCGCGCTGCTCGCCGACCGGGGATGGCGGCTCGGCGCGATCGTGGAGACGCACACGCACGCGGACCACCGGGCGGGTCACGCGGCTCTCGCCGCGCGCACGGGCGCGCCCATCTACCTCTCCCACCGCTCCCCCGCGCAGTACCCGCATCGAGGACTGACGGAGGGGGAGGAGCTCCGGTTCGGGTCCCACGCGCTCCGAGTCCTCGAGACCCCGGGCCACACCCGCGATCACCTCTCCCTGCGCTCCGCCGGAAGGGTGTTCACGGGAGACACGTTGCTCATCGGATCCTGCGGACGCACCGACCTCGCGGACGGGGACCCCGAGCTGCTGTGGGAGAGCTTGCGCACGAAGCTCCTCGCCCTGCCCGACGCCACCGAGGTGCTGCCGGCGCACTTCGGCGCGCGCCATGCTCTTGTCGATCGGTACGTTTCGAGCATCGGTCTCGAGCGCCGCACGAACGAGGCGCTGCTCCTCCCCACGCGTGAGGGGTTCCTCGCGTACATGCGGGAAGGTTGGCCACCCAAGCCCGCCGAGTTCGACCGGATCGTCGGGGAGAATCTCGCCGGCTAGAGTCCACGTTGTCGCCGGCGCAACGTGGTTTCTTCGCCTGCCGGCGGCGACACGGTTAAGGCCCAAACTCGTTCGCGCGTCCTCCGTGGACGTCTCAGCGAGCCTCACCGGCTCCTTCCCCCGGCCGGAGAGCGTAGTAACGCTCACCCGCGACCTCGACCGGGGCCGGACGACCCCCGAGCAGGTGGAGGCGGGGTACCTCGCTGCGGAAGGGGACGTGCTGCGCATCGAGGCGGAGAACGGTCTCGCTCCGCGCACCGGCGGCTACCTTCGCTGGCCCGATCTATTCCGCCCGTTCGCCTCCGGCTGGCCCGGCTTCGAAGTGGGGCCCATCACCCGCTGGTTCGAGACGAACACCTTCTTCCGGCAACCGATCCTGAAGCATCCGCCCGAACGGACCCCGGGGGCGATCGCCCGTTGGCTTCCCGCTGCGGGTGGGGCACTCCGCGCCGCGGAAGCGCGGGCCGTTCTCCCCGGTCCGTACACGTTCGCGGGACTGCTCGACAACGAGTCCGGCGAGACATTCCCTTCGCTCGTCTACCGCATCGGTCGGCTCCTCGCGGAGGAGCTTCGCGAGCTTCGCACGCTCGGGTATGCGAGCTTCCAGTTCCAAGAGCCGCTCCTCGTGGTGCGCCCTCCGGAGGGTCCCGCTGCCGAGAGCGTTCGCGCCGCGTACAGGGCCCTCGGTGAGGCTGCCGGGCCCGCCGATACCTCCCTCTGGACCTTCTTCGGTGACGCCTCCCCGGTCTTCCTGCTCCTCTCCTCTCTCCCTGTCGGCCTCGTCGGGGTCGACCTCGCGGAAACCGTACCCGAGGAGCTCCCCGTTCCCACATCCCCGTGCGGGCTCGGCTTCGGCTGCATCGACCCTCGCACGACGCTCCTCGAGGATCCCGCGGAGCTCGTTCGGCTCGTCGAGGGGACCGTCGCTCGGCTCAAGCCGACACGGGTTCACTTGGGCCCGGGGGCCCCGCTCGACCTGCTCCCGTATGCACCGGCGACCCGCAAGCTGGGTGTGCTTCCCGCCGCCCGCGACCGACTTCGCCGGACGGGAGGGAGTTCGTGACGCAGCCGCTCTTCCCGAGCCAGGAGATCGGCTCCCTCGCGCGTCCGCGCTGGCAGCTCCTCGGGCAGCGCGGGGCACCGCTCGACGCGCGTGCGCACACGGAACTCACCCAGTGGAACGAGCGGCTCCACTTCCTCCCGGCGGAGGACCCGTCGCTCAAGCTCTTCCTCTCCGACCGGTCGACCGAGGTTCCTCCGGCCACCGTCCGCGAATGGGGCTCCCTCTTCGGACTCCGGTACCTCGAAGGGCTGGGCCTCGACCGAGTGTACGATGGAGAAGCGCGCCGCGTCGAGATGTACGAGGCGGCGGTGCGACATATGACGGGGTTCACCTTCGAGGGCCACGTCCGGTCGTTCGACCAGAAGTACTACCTCAAGGCCGCGGCGACCGGCGCGGTCGGGCTCACCGCGCCGTACCACCTCGAGGAGTTCCGCTACCTGAAGGGCCTCGCGAAGCGGGAGCTCAAGCTCCCGGTCACCGGCCCGTACACCATCGCCGACTGGTCGTTCAACGAGCATTACCTCGAACGCCGACCCGGATGGAAGCACCGCGCAGCGCGACGGGAGGCGCAGCGGGAGTTCGTCGAGGCGGTCGCGAGGAACGCGCTCCGACCGACCCTGCAAGCGCTCGTCGCCGCCGGGTGCCGGGTCGTCCAGATCGATGAGCCGGCCGCCGGGACACACCCGGACGAGGCGGAGCTTGTTGCGGCCGGGTTCAACGCCGCGACCGAGGGGCTCGACGCCGAGTTCTCGATGCACATCTGCTTCTCCGACTACCGGTCGCTGTTCCCCGCGCTCCTCGAGGCGAAGCGGTGCTCGCAGTGGGCGCTCGAGTTCGCGAACCGCGACACCGCGGACCACGATGCGTACGCCGAGCTCGAGCTGCTCAACGAGTATGGCGACCGCCGCGGGGTGGGGCTCGGCGTGCTCGACGTTCACCGCGACGTAGTGGAGACCCCCGAGGTGGTCCGCGACCGGATCCTCCGGGCGGCGAAGGTGCTCGGGGACCCGGGCCGGATTTGGGTGAACCCCGACTGCGGCCTGCGAACCCGCTCGCTCGAGGTTGCTTGGAAGAAGCTCACGAGCTTGGTCGAGGGGGCGCGGCTCGCCCGGAAGGAGCTCGCGGGCTCCGCGAGCTAACCCGGGAGCGCCGTCAGCCGCTCGGGGCCGTGCTTCCCGACGAGCACCGTGTGCTCCATCTGGGCGACCACCCCGCCGCCCGCCTCCTCGAACACCGGGTAGGTCTGCAGGAGCCGACGGGCGCGACGCAGCCGCTCGCGGTCTTCGGCGTCCTCGACCCAGCGCAGCGTGAACGGTAACGTCCGGAACCGGCGGTACAGCCGCGAGAGTTCGGGTTCGCCCGGGCCCGGGTCCTCCCGGAACCGGACGATGTTCCCGAACGGTCCGTTCTGGATGCGCCCCGCGCCGTTCGTGACGAACGGTTCGATGGCGACCACCTCCCCTTCCTCGAGCGTCGCCCCCGAGAGACCTCCGACGTTCGGGATCGACTTGCCGGCGTGGAGGAGGTACCGCTCGATCGTGTGGCCGCTCAGGTCACGGATGGGCTTCAAGCCGTGACGATGCACTGCGCCCTCGATGGCTCGGCCGATCTCGTCCACGCTCACGCCGGGCCGGATCTGCGCTATCCCCGCCGCGAGCGCCTCCTCGACCGCGCGTCGAAGGAGCGCGTACCGCTGCCCGCCGCCGACCTCGACGGTCGCCGCCGTGTCGGCGATCGCGCCGTCGAGATGGGCGCCGACGTCGACCTTGAGGAGATCCCCGGGCGAAAGCCGCTCCGTGTCCTCCCTCGAGGGGGTGTAGTGCGCGGCTTCGACGTTCCGTGAGAGGTTCGCCGGGAAGGCGGGCTCCGCTCCCTTCGAACGGATGAACGCCTCGATGCGGTCCGCGATCTCCTTCCGGCTCGCGCCGGGAACCGCGAGCGAGAGCCCGAGCTCGCGCGCTTCGGCCGAGATGCGCGCCGCCTGGCGCCACCGGTCGAGGTCGGGCGGGTAGCGGGCCACGAAAGTTCAGCGCTCCCGAAGGCGTGGAGAGCCACCAGCGAAGTCGACGAGCGTCGACGGGTGACCGGAGGGCTTGGGCTTTCCATCGAGGTACACGGAAACCGTGGTTCCGAGCTGCGCCCGCGCGTTCGCGAGCGTTCGGGCGGGCCGAGCGCCGTGCCGGTTCGCGGAGGTGGAGACGACAGGACCGGCGCGGCGGGAGAGCTCGCGAGCGACGGGATGGTCGGGGAGGCGGAGCGCGATCCACCCTTCGGGACCCAGGAGGAACGGGTAGCGCCGGCGCGCGCTCGCCGAGGGGGGAAGGAGGACCGTGAACGGGCCCGGAAGCCGGTGTCGGAGGAAGGCGCGGATCGTCGGGGTGAGCCGCGCGAGCGATTCCATCTCCTCGAGCGAGGAGACCGCAAGCGAAACGGGCGCTCCCTTGGGTCGGGCCTTGGCGGCGAAGAGGCGCTGAACCGCCGCTCGGTCACTGCCGCGGGCGCCGAGCCCCCACAGTGTGTCGGTCGGGTAGACGACGAGGTCGCCCGAAGCGAGGGCGCGGACCGCCGCGTCCATCCCCTCCCCCATCGGAGGCCTACAGGAACTTCTCGTCCGAGCGGGTGTAGGCGAGGTAGTCCTCCGCCCGGAAGTAGAGGCCGAGCTCGCGCTCCGCGGAGGCGGGCGAGTCCGAGGCGTGGACGAGGTTCGGGGTGATCGCGAGCCCGTAATCCCCGCGGATCGTGCCGGGGGCCGCGGTCTGCGGGTTCGTGGCGCCGGTCATGAGGCGCACGACGGCGATCGCGGTCCGACCCTCGAGGGCGAGCGCGAGGACCGGCCCGGAGGTGATGTGTTGGACGAGCCCCGGGTAGAACGGCTTTCCTTCGTGCTCCGCGTAGTGACGCGCCGCGAGCTCGGGAGTGACCTGGACGAGCCGGGCGGCGACGACCTTGAGCCCCTTCGATTCGAACCGGTAGAGGATCGGCCCCATGAGCCCGCGCTTCACGCCGTCCGGCTTGACGAGTACCAGCGTGCGTTCGAGCGCGCCCTCCGCCATGCGCCCCGAGCCCCCCCCGCTGACAAAACCTTGTTGGGCCGGCCTTTTCTCCCGTGGGTTTCTCTGGACCGCATGGCGGTCCTCCCGGTCGCCGCGGAAGGGTTCACGGCCGCCGTCGCCGAGTACGAGAGGGCGCGTCCGGGCTACCCTCCCGAGGCGATACGTCGTCTCGTCGAGGAGCTCGAACTCTCTCCCGCAGCACGGCTCCTCGAGCTCGCCGCGGGCACCGGGAAGTTCACCGCTGCGCTCCTCGACACGGGGCTCCACCCCGTGGCGGTCGAGCCGCTCGCGCGGTTTCGCGAGCCGCTCCGGAGGAAGTTCCCGCGCGTTCCGCTGGTCGCCGCCCTCGCCGAGAGGCTCCCGTTCCGCGATGGAAAGTTCGACGCGGTGTTCGCAGCGCAGGCGTTCCACTGGTTCGCTAGCGCTCTCGCGCTCCCCGAACTCCACCGTGTGCTGCGACCGGGGGGCGGGCTCGGTCTCGTCTGGAACGTCCGCGACGACGCGCACCCGCTGTTCGCCGGCATGACCCGCCTCCTCGAGGAGGTGAACCCGGGCGTCCCGAGCCACCGGCACGAGCGATGGCGTCGTGCCCTCGAGGAGGACCCGGGGTTCGCCCCGGTGGAGGAGTTCACGTTGAGCTTCCTTCGCGAGAGCGATCTCGCGGACCTGGTGGATCGCGTCGCCTCGGTGAGTTTTGTCGCCCGTCTCCCCGAGGGGGAGAAGAAGGCGCTCCTCGACCGCGTGCGTGCGCTCGGCGCGGCGGACCCCGATCTCGCTAGGACGGGTCGGGTCGAGCTCCCGTACCGCACCGAGGTCTACTGGACGCGTGCGCTCCCGGCGAACGCTACGCGAGACTAACGTCGCAGCCCGTCCGGAACCGGCATCCTCGACAGCGTCCCGGGCTCGGTGTCGCGCGGCCGTCGTACTGGCGTGCGACCTCCTCCCGAACGAGGGCGAGCTCCGCGCGCGCAGCACGGTCCCAGGGGAGGTCGAACTCCACCCCGTCGCCGTAGCGGAGTCGGCCGAACGGAGGAGCGCGACCGGTCGTCTCCTCGAGGAGGAGGCAGTACGCCCAGAGCTGTATCCGGTGGGACCGGGGCGGACCGCCCCTCGGCGCGCCGCGACTCTTCCACTCCACGGGGACCCAGCGCCCGTCGTCGAGCTCGCGCACCTCGTCGGGCCGGCCGGCAAGCCGCCACCGTTCCGAGCGGAGGAGCGGGCCTGGCTCTCCCGGGAGGTCGACCGAACGAAGTCGCCCCGGTGCTCGTTGTGAAACTCGGAGCAGGATCCTGGCGAGGACCGCAAGCCCCGCGAGCAGCAGGAGGATAGCGACTCCGAGCACGAGCTCGTCGCTCACAGGACTCCGAGGAACAGGAGAAGCAGCAGGAGTCCGACGAGTACGAGGAGGACCCCCACTCCGGCCGCTGCGGGCGAACTCTGTTCAAGTGATCGTTCGCGAGAGAGCGCGCGGGCGTGGAACTCGCGCCCGTACTCTTCCCGCTCGAGGTCCGCGTCGCTTGGGGATTCCTCGGGAGGATGTGCGCGGTAGTGCCACGCTCGGGGACAGAACGCGTACTCCCCGAGCTCCGACGCGGTCGCCCAGGCGGGACCGCTCGCTCGAGAACGCTGCCCCATCGGGACCGCTGCCGGTTCGCCCGATTAGTAGCTTCGCGCGGAGCGGAACGGTGGCGACGGTTACGGGGGCGCCGGAGTTCCGGTCCCGCTGGCTGCCGCCTTGCGCCGACCGCCCTTGCCGCCCGTGCCTTTCGAGGGGGTTCCGCCGCTCTCAGGGGTCGGGGACGCGGGAGTCTCCGCCGGAGGGGAGTCGGTTTTCTTCGAGCCTTTGGACCCGGCCCTCGCCCGGCCCGGCGTCGCTCCCGGCGAGGGCCCCTTGGGCCCGCGGCCGGCGTCCGCCGAGGTTGGACGTGCCTGCGCGTGCGCGGCCGCGCGCTTCACCGCGTGCGCGTGGGTCCACTTCACGCGGTGGCCGACCCGCCCGAGGTGGAGCTGCTGCTTGCGGCAGGAGGAGGAGCAGAAGTGGAACACCGTGCCGTCCTTCTTCACGAACATGAGCCCCGTGCCGGGCTCGATCTCTCCCGCGCAGAAGGAGCACTGTCGCTTGAGTACCATGTTGCCTACCGCACCGAGAGCTTGCGCGCTTCGCGCGCCGTTTCCCGCAGGAGGAGAACGTCCCCCACGCGGATCGGTCCCGTCACGTTCCGGGTGATGATCTTGCCCCGGTCCCGGCCCGCGAGCACGCGGACCTTGACCTGCGTCGCCTCCCCGGCCATCCCGGTCCGGCCGATGAGCTCGACCACTTCGGCCGGCGAGCCCTTCTCTTCGGCCATGCCTCGACCCCCGGCGCCTACGCTTTGAGCTGCGCGGCGGCCAGGGCGATCTCTTCGAGCAGTCCCTTCGCCTCGCCCGGCTCGACGATCGCGACGCTCGCCGCGCTCTTCGTGAGCCCGGCGCTCGCGCCGAGGCGCTGCTTCTTCGGGACGTAGACGTAGGGGATGTGCTTCTCCTCGCAGAGCATCGGCACGTGGACCAAGATCTCGACCGGGTCGACGTCCTCCGCCATCACGACGAGCTTGGCCTCACCGCGTTCGCTCGACTTCGTGACCTCGTTCGTCCCCACGCGGACCTTCCCGGTCTCCTGCGCGACCTGGACCAACTGGAGCGCCTTGTCGGCGAGTTCGGCGGGAGTCTCGAACCGGATGTAGATCGCGCGCGCCATCGTTTCCTCGCGTCAGCGGGCCCTTCCGGGTCCTCAGCTCACGGGTGAGGGCGGGCTACGGCCGCCCGTATTTAGCCTTGCGGACGGGATTCCGTCGAGGCGGTCATCGCGCGCAGCGTCTCGGGCCGGTCGGCGAAGTGGCGCGCGACCGGGGCGAGGATCCGCTCGAGCGAGCCCGCGACAGCGCTCTTCAGGTCCGCCGGGTGGAGGCTTCCCGCGCTCCAGGCCGCAAGGAACTCCTCCGCCGTCGCGAACTCGACCGACCCACCGTGCTTCGCGGCCCGCTCGATGGAGAGCTTCCCTTCCCAGGGAAAGGTGACGAACCTCGCGAGCTCGACGACAGGGTTTCCCTCCACCTCCTTCGCCGGGCAGAAGGCGCGTCCGAGCCCCGCGCGGATCTCCTCGGGCGTCGAGGGGAGGAGGATGGCGTTCCTCGGGTCGGATTTCGACATCTTGGCGTCGACTCCCTCCCCGGCCGGGTCCATCCGTGCGCCGCCCGCGAGCGAGGAGATGAGCGGAGTGTGAACAGCTACGGGCACCGGCCAGCCGTTCGCGTGCGCCGCCTCCCGGGCGACGACGTGGGCGCGGCGCTGGTCGAGGCCCGCGTAGGCGATCTCCACAGGAAGCTCGAAGATGTCCGCGGCCTGCATCGCCGGGTAGAACAGCTTCGCTGTGTCGAGGTCCGCCTCCGCCTCGCCCCGTCCGAGGACGGTCATCGCGCGGCGCGTCCGGGCGAGCGAGAGTCCTTTCGCGATGCGCAGCACCCGGGTCCAGTACGCCTCGTTCCCCGCGAGCTCGTGGGCCCAACGTACGGTGATCCGCTTCGGGTCCACCCCGAGGGCGGCGAACGCCTCCACCATGTACTCGCCCGCGGCCCGTATCCGCTCGAGCGAGCCGCCGAGCTTGTCGTTGATCCACGCGTGCCAGTCGGCAAGGAAGAGGGTGAGCGCGCAGTCCGCCTCGAGGAGGTCGCGCATCTTGCGCGCGCAGACGAGGTGGCCGACGGTGAGCCGGCCCGACGGCTCGAACCCGATGTAGGCACGGGGCCGCGCGTTCGTCGCAAAGAGGGCGCGCAGCTCGGGCTCGGTGAGGCTCTCGGAGAGCCCCCTCAGCACGAGCTCCGAGCGTCCCTCCGCGTCCACGGCGCGGGAGATTCGAGCGCGCACTTTAGGGCGTGGGCTCGGGCGGCGCGATGGAATACCTGCCCTCGGCGACGACCTCCCCCACGCCGCACGGTTTAAGCCCCGCCGAGGGGTTTCTCCCGGGGAGATGGGGCAGCCTGCCGAGGCGGTCATCCCGGCCACCGAGCCGGAGGAGCCCGCCGACGCCCTCGCCCGGGCGCTAGCGATCGACGTCGGGGTGGCGCGCGCCCTCGTGAGCGCGGGCTTCATCACCGCCGAGCAGGCACGCACCGCCCCCGACGCCGTGCTCCTCGACGCGGGCCTTTCCGCGGACGAGGTGAGCCGCCTTCACGCCGAGCGGCACACCGCGACCCCTTCCGAGGACGGCGAGACCGTTGACAAGTGGATGCGAACCGCCCGCCGCCCGGAGCGCGGCAAGAGGAAGTTGCGCTCGACCCCCGGCGGCTCGACGGAGGTCATGAAGCGGTGGATCGGCGGCGACGACCGGGCGCTCGAGAGCTGGATCAAGCAGTCGGAGGATGGCGGATCGTCGCTCCTCCCCGCTCCCGCCCCCGAAGAACCGTCCACGGGATCCGACCTCACTGCGCCATCGCCCGCCCCCGCGATCGGCGGAGGCGGCGAGGCGCTCCCGGCGAAGCTCCTCGAGCGGGAGGAGACGGTGGTCCGCTGGCTCACCGACCTCCTGGACCGCGTGAAGAACGAGACGTTCGACCCGGCCTCGATCCTCCAGGAGTTCCAGGAGGCGCAGCGGGAGCTGTTCGACGAGCGGGAGCGCCGGCGCGTGATCGAGGAGGAGCTCGAGCACGTGAAGCGCGGCTCGATCGCCGTCATCAAGTACGTTCGTACCCGCGAGGCGAAGGCCCGCGAGGAGCTCGTCGAGGAGAAGGACGCGGAGCTCCAGATCCTGCGCAAGAAGCTCGAGGAGCTTGCGGGCCGGTTGAACGCGAACCAGGTAGGTCCGACGGGCGCCGAGGGGCTTCCCGCGCTCGAGGCGCGGCTCAAGGGCGAGTACGCCGCACGTGAGGAGGAGATCTTGACGCGCGAGGCGGAGCTCCGCCGTCGCGTCGTAGCGCTCGAAGGGGAGTTGCGCACCGCCCGGTCGGAGGCGGAGTCGCGCCGCGGCACTCCCGAGGGGATGCCGAGCGCCGACGAACGGGAAAAGGAGATCGTCCGCCGCGAGAACGAGCTCCGCGCCCGGTTCGAGGAGATCCGGATCCGCGCCGAGGATATCGACCGGAAGCGGGAGCCGCTCGCCTACAAGGAGCGGGAGCTCGGCACGCGCGAATCTGAGCTCGCGCTCAAGCAGCGCACGCTCGAGGCGGAGGCGCGTCGCCTGGAGGAGCTGCGCGCGAACCTTCCGACCGGCCCGGCCGCGAGCGTCGAGTCGACGCGGCTCGAGGACCGTGCGGACGAGCTACGCAAGCGGGAGGAGGAGCTCCGCACCCGCGAGGCGTTCCTCCTGCAGCGGGTGCACGAGCTCGAGGGTCTCGAGAAGAAGGCGGCGGAGCAGGAGGCGGACCAGATGCAGGCGGATGCGGTCGAGGCGGTCGCCGCGCACACCGCGAAGGTCCGCACCGGCGTGCGCCGTCTCGACGACCTCCTCTTTGGCGGGCTTCCGCCGGGGAGCCAGGTGCTCGTGAACGGGCCCGCGCACACGGGCAAGGACCTCCTCGGCCGGTTCTTCCTCATCGAGGGGCTCAAGCAGGGCCAGGGCGCGCTCCTCGTCGTCACCGACCGCACCTACACGATCCTGCGGGAGGAGATGCAGGCGCTCCTTCCGAACTACACCGAGCTCGAGCGGCGCGGGCTCGTCCGGTACGTCGACCTGTACTCCCGGAGCCTCGGGGTCACCGAGGCCGAGAAGGGCGTGAAGCTCCTCTCCTCGACGGACAAGGGGCTCCTGGACCAGCTTCCCCAGGCGGTGAACGGGTTCGCGGCCGAGCTCAAGGAGCGGGCGGGCGGGTACCGGTTCCTGTTCGAGAGCGTCTCGACCGTGACCGCCTACCTCGACAGCACCCAGGCGTTCCGCGTCCTCCAGCCGCTCGTGGGCCGCCGGAAGCTCGACGGGGCGTCGGGGTACTACGAGATCGAGACCGGCATGCACTCGGAGGCGGACCTGCAGACGCTCGAGCACATGGTGGACGGCTCGCTGAACCTCAAGGTGGACCAACTCAAGACCTTCCTTTCCGTGCGCGGCGTGACCGACGTCCAGTCCCGAGCCTGGGTCGGCTACACCTTCACGAAGAAGTCGTTCTCGCTTGGCTCCTTCTCGCTCGACCACATCCGCTAGACGCGGAGCTTCGCCTCGAGGATCGAGCTCGCGCCGTCCGAGAGGAGGGCGACCCCGATCCCGAAGGCGATGACGGTGAGGGCGGGAAAGGCGTACATCCACCAGAAGTTCACCGCGGCGAGCGGCGACCAACCGAAGCAGACCCCGAGCGCGAGCAGGTTCCCCCACTCGGGGAACTGCGGGGAGGGGAGCGGCGAGAGGAGCGAGGTCGCGTTGTAGCAGGCGAGGAACGGGAAGACGGTGAGGACGAAGAACACCTGGTAGACGTCGATCGGCAGCTGCGCGAAGGCGGGGCCGAGCGAGTTCGGGATCACGTGCCGGAGGAGGATGCGGCTCGGCGGGGAGCCGCTCGCCCGGGCCGCTTCGACGTAGGGCTCCGCGGCGATCGACTGGGCGCGCGCCCGGACGGGGCGCGCGTAGTACGGCCACAGGACGAACCCGAAGAGCGCCACGAAGAGGGGGAGGTGCTCGTCGATCGGGAAGTAGAGGACCACTCCGAGGTAGAGCACGACGACGAGAAAGAACGGGGGAACGGCGAGCAGCAAGTCGACGAGGCTCGTCACGACCCAGTCGAACGGGCCGCGGAAGAAGCCGGCGCACGCTCCCGCGAGGACCCCACCGACCGCCGCGAGCCCTAGGATGGAACCCAAGATCGCGAGGTCCCACGGGACCGCGAGGAAGAGCGCCTGGGCGACGTCCACCCCCAGCCCATCCATTACGCCGAACGGGTGGGCGCGGGAAGGTCCGGGCGGGAACGGGTTCGCAGCCCAGTCGAAGTGCACGACGAGGGAGCTGCTGCCCCCGTCGAGCGCGAGCGAGGCGAGGGCGAGGACTCCGAAGAAAAGGAGGAGACCCAGCCCGGCGAGGAGCGTCGGGGTCCGCACGAGCGCCCGCAGAAGGCGGCGGAAGGGACCGTGGCCGCGCGCGAGCCGCGCGAACACGGAGGGTTCCCACGGGTCGGGCTCCTCCTCGGTCGGTCCGCTCGGCGGCGGCACCCACGTCGGCAAGCGCTACTCCTCTCCCGTCCACGAGGAGCGCACCGGGGCGGCCCGGCTCACCGGGCCACCCGGGGTTGGAAGACCGCGGAGAGCCCGTCCGTAGTGAGGGCCACCGCGACCCCGAACAGGATGAGAACGAGCGCCGGGAAAGTGTACATCCACCAGAAGTTGATCGAACCCGCCGGCTGGAGCCCGTAGCAGACGCCCTGGGCGAGGAGGTTCCCCCATTCGGGGAAGGCGGCGGAGGGGAGCGGCGTGACCCAGGCGAAGGAGTGGCCGGGCGCGCCCTGGGCCCAGCAGCCGAGGAACGGGAAGACCGTGAGCACGAAGAACACCTGGTAGACGTCGATCGGGATTTGCGCGAAGACCGGGTCGAGCGAATTCGGCAGGATATGCCGGGCGAGGATCCGCGCGCGGCTCCCCCCTGCGGCCCGCGCGGCCTCGACGTACGGCTCCGCGGTGACCGACTCGGCCCGGGACCGGACCGGCCGGGCGTAGTACGGCCAGAGCACGATCGCGAACAGCAGCACGAACAGGACGAGGGTGTACCCGATCGGGACGAAGTTGTAGAGACCGACGAACAGGACGATGACGAGGAAGAACGGGGGAACCGAGAGCAGCAGGTCGACGAGGCTCGTCACCACCCAGTCGATCGGGCCCCGGGCGTACCCCGCCCAGGCGCCCGCAACGGTACCGAGCGCGACCGCGATCCCGAGGATGCTCCCCAGGATCGCTAGGTCCCACGGGATCGATTCGTAGAGTGCGTCCGCGACATCGATCCCGAGCACGTTCATGATCCCGAACGGGTGCGCGTAGGTGGGGCCCGGCGGCGTGAGCGCCTGCGCCCAGGTGTAGGAGAGCGGCAGCACGCCCACGCCGTTCCCGTACTGGATCCACGCGAGGAGCCCGAGCGCCGCGTACGCACCGAGGATCGAGACGCCCGTGAGGAGGGAGGGGTTCCGTGCGAGCGAGCGGAGAAGCCGTCGCACGGGCGTCCGTTCCGCACGGAGCGCGTGGAGCGCCTCCTCCTCCCACGGTTCCGCCAGCTCCGCGAGTGCCGTCACCGGCCCTCGGGGAGGAGCCGGGGATCGAGGTACCGCGCGATAACGTCCGCGAGGAGGTTTCCCCCGAGGACGACGAGGAACAGGAACAGGATCGTCACCTGGTAGAGGTTCCCCGCGACGAACCCCTGGCCGTGGGTGATGCCGAAGCCGCTCGAGGCGACCTGGGTCATCTCGGTGAGGAGGACGTTCCCCACTCCGGGGTCACTGAACAGCGCCTCCGCGACCGCCTGCGTCCCGATGTAGACGGGCAGGGTGATGGCGAAGAGGAGCACGAACTCGGGGAGCGCGCGCCGTCCGGTGTGGTACCACAGAAGGCGGCCCTCGGGCACGCCGCGCGACCGGGCGGCGACGACGGAGAGCGCCCGGGCGTGCTCGGCGGCCGAGTGGCGAGCGTACCGCAGGAAGATCGCGACGTAGACGATCGCGATGAGGGTCGCCTGGAAGAGCGTCTTCGCGAGCACAACCACGAAGAACGACCAGTCCGTGTGGACTGCAGCGTCGACGAGCGGGAACCCCGTCGGGAGGGTGTTGCCCCCGATCCCGACCCAGCTGGGCGGCAACCCCCCGTGGGTATCGTACCAGGCGAGGTTCGGGAGGATCCCGTACGGCGTGTCCCCGACGGCGTGGACGAAGTAGGTGTACGTCCCGCCGAGGACGAGCAGGATCACGAGGAAGCTCGGCACGAGGAGGCCAACGAGGGAGGCGATGCGCGTGCCGAAGTCGAACGGCCCGTCCGGCTTCCAGCCGGCGCGCAGGCCCGCCGCGTAGCCGAGCGCCGCGGAGATGACGAGCGCGAACCCCATCAGCTCGAGGGTGTACGGAAGCCACCAGGCGATGTAGGTCGTCACGGGCTCGGAGAGGTGCCCGTAGGCGGCGTACCCCCAGTCGCCGCTCACCATCGACCAGGCGAACGCGAGGTACCCCTCGAAGAAGTCCTTGAGGATCGTTCCGGCGTCCGCGCCTACGTACGCCTTCGCCGCGACGTTGGGAAGAAAGCTCCCGAACGCGAAGAGGAGCGCGAGCAGCGCGAGGAGCTGCACGGGCATGAGGCTCGCCCGCATGAGCACGTACCGACCGAACCGGGAGAGGATGCGGCCCGAGAGTCCCACCGACCGGCGGCGGCGCGACACCTCCGCGAGCCAAGCGACGAGCGCGCCCATGCCAAGGCCCGCGAGCACGAGGTACGGCGCGTACGCGTCGAAGAAGCCGGGGCTCCCAAGGCCCACCGGCGTGAGGCCGACCCGTAGCCCGAGGAGCGGTGTACCGTTGACGAGGATGTGCTCGGAAGCGCCGTAGTAGGCCGCGAGCCCCCCGACGGAGAGGTAGTCCGACCCGTTCGGTGCCTGGAGGCGGAAGCCTCCGTCGGGGGCCGAGACGGTTCCCGTCTGGTATCCTCCAGCACCGACGAGGGCGATCGAGGCGCCCGCGATCGCCCGTCCCGAAGCGTCGTCAAGGAGCCGGCCCGAGACGAGGAACGTCGCGAGCGGCCGAAGCACGAGCCGGAGCCCCGAGATCGGTCCCGAGACGAGGAGCGGAACGGAGAGCGGTTCGGTGCCGGCACCGCCCGCGAGCAGCGAGTAGCTCCCGTTGGGGGCGTAGAGGAGGAAGCTCCCGTCCAGCGCGGTGAGGGTGAAGCGCGAATCGAGCTCGACCGTGATGTTCGCAAGCGGTGTCCCGTTCGGGTCCACCGTACTCCCCGAAATGGGCCAGCTCGCAAGGCTCGAGGGCGGGGAGAAGTAGTCGATGACGCCGTCGTCGGTGCCGATGACGAGCCCGTTCGCGATCACCGCCGGGGAGGAGTAGACGGTGAGCCCGCCGTACGGGTACGACCAGCGGAGCGCGCCGGTCGCCGGGTTCAGGTCGTCGAGCGTCTGGGAGCCGTCGATCAGGTAGAACCCCGACGGGGTGAGGACGGGGGCCGAGAGGAGCGGGTAGCCGGCCGAGACCTGGGACGCGTTCGAGAGCCAGCGCAGTGTACCGTTCGAGGCGTAGACCGAGTAGATCCCACCGCCACCGTCGATCCAGTCCACCGAGGAACCGTCGGTCGCGGGGGTCGCCTGGATCGCGCCCTCGAGCGGGGCGCCCGCCGTGGAGTAGTTCCACAGCGTCGACCCATTCGCCGCGGAGAGCGCCGTCACGTTCCCGTTCGTCTCGCCGAGGAAGAGCCGCGAGCCGCCGACCGAGAAGCCGACCTCGAGCGATACGTTCCTAAGCCGCTCTGTCCAGACGGTGGCGCCGTTGAGGGTCGCTGCGAGGAGCTGGCCCCCGCTGCCAGCGGCGTAGAGGATGCCGCCTTCCTCCGCGGGGGCACCGGCGAGGGGAGCGCCGATCGTTCGGGACCAGAGGATCCGCCCGGTCGTGTCGTTCACCGCGAACAGCGCTCCGGCCTCGGTCCCCGCCACCACCTCTCCCGAGACGTCGAGCGTTCCCTGGAGGATCGCGCTGCTCAGGTTCGCTGTCCAGAGGAGCACGCCGCTCGCGGCGTTGAGCGCGTAGAGAAGGCCGTTGTCGCAGCCCAGGAACAGCCGTCCCCCGGCGAGCGTCGGAGTGGTCGGCGCGCTCCACACGGTGGTCCGCCAAGCGACCTTGCCGTCCACGCGGTCCAGCGCGACCACGTTTCCGACAATGTCGGCCGCGTAGATCCGGGTCGAGTTGACGACGGGTCCGGCACGGATCGGAAGCGGGGTTGCCTGCGGCGGGGACCACGCCTCGGCGGAGGTCGAGGGGCCGCGCACGTTCGTGAACCCCGAGCGGTTCGAATCCCCGTGGAACGTTGCCCAATCGAACGGTCCCGGGGGCGGTGTGCTCGACGCGGGGAGGCTCAGGCCGGGATGCGCCGCGGCCGGGCGCGCCCCCGCGCTCACGAGATGGCCGCCGGCGACCGGCAGCGCCCCGAGGAGGAGGAAGAGGAGCGGGAGGAGGAGATGGAGCCTCGCTCCGCCCCGGGGCGGAAGCCTCACACCGCGTGAATCCCCGCACTCAAGATATGGAAGCTCCCTCGGGGCCGACCCGAGCTATTAATACGGTCCGGCCGCTCCCTCCTTCTGCTAGGCTAGACCGGGGGGTTGGGCGTCCCCTTTTACACCGAAACCGTCCTCAGCGGGGGTGACAGGCCGGAGCGACGTTCGGGAGAGCGATCCGTCTCGTAGGGTTCCGTAGAAGCTCTGTTCCATCGGGCCGCGGGCATCGCGACGAGCGCCCGGAGGGGCGCCCTAGCGGTTATCCATCACGGGCACCGGGTTAGGTCCTGACGGGAGCAGCCTTACCGTGACCCGTCGACGCTGGTGGGGCGACGGGGCCGAGGAGCCCGCGGGAACCACGGGTCGTTTTTCCGAACGGCCATCCGGCTCGCCTAGCACGCCGTCGAGACCGCCGAAGCCTCATAGTTCCGCCCGCCTAGCTCCCTCAATGGCGATCGTCGTCCACGCACTCCACCGGAAGCCCGAGACCCCGGGGGAGCACGGGCTCCCGAAACCGAGGGCCGAGCAGATCGAAGTGACGGAGCGCGGCGTCGTTGGCGATTTCAACCGGTACCGCCACGAGGAGAAGGCGGACGACCCGACCTCGGCGGTCCTTCTGCTCCCGCTCGAAACCCTCGAGGAGCTCCAGCGTGAGGAGTGGCCGGTCCACCCCGGAGACCTCGGGGAGAACATCACCACCCAGGGCGTACCGCTCGAGGAGCTTCGTCCCGGCGTGCGCCTACGGGCGGGCGCGGCCGAGCTCGAGGTCACCCGGATCTGCGACCCCTGTCGAAACCTGTACCTTCTGCCCTACGTCGGACCCGAGCGAGGGCCGGAGTTCGTGCGGACGCTCCTCGACCGGCGAGGCTGGTACGCGAGAGTCCTCAAATCCGGCGCGATCCGCGTAGGCGACGCCATCACGCTGACACCTACCCCGTCGTAGCTCCTCGACCGCATCGGCGCGCTCCGGAGGCTACACCCCCACCCCCCCGCTGCGAGTGGAACTATCCCCGAGCCCACCCCTCGCTCTCGATAGGGACGGCATCCCGCTCGAGACGAGCTCGGACCGAGGGTTCGATCGGCTTCTTCTGTGCTTTCGCGTAATCGTAGCAAACGACGACCGTCCTTCCACGCGCGTACACGGTCGTGGGGTCTCCCGGTGCGGTGAAGCGGTAGAGTAGAGTGAAGCTCGTCCGGCCGAGCGGCGATCCAGGAGCCACCTCTCCTACCATTACTGTACCATAGCCAGCAGGAGCAAGGAAGCGGCAACTCGCTTCCGCGAGGATGATGTCGAGCTCTCTAGGGTCGTGAGTAGAGAGGAGAGGTAGGTAGTAGTCGCAGCGAAGTGTCTCCATGAAGGGAAAGTACGCGGCGTGGTTCAGGTGGTTCAGCGCGTCCACATCGTGGTAGGTGATCTCGAACCGGCGCCCGTGCGGCCAGGGCCGAGCCGCGGGGGATTCGGCGCTCCCCTCTCCTACGTGGCCCGTCATCCCGGAACGCACCGGAGGTAGCTATAAGGGACGAACGGCCTCCGCCCTCCCACTCTCATGGGCTCGAGCGCTCCCTCCTCCCGGCTTCCACTGGAAACAGGGGGGTGGGGGGGTGCCGATGACTGAACCTCCCACCCCTCCGCCCGGCTCGATGGCCCAGGTGGTCGAGCAGGTCCGGAGCGCGGTGCGTGTTCACTCGCGCCGGTTCGAGCGGGCGATCCCCCTCATCGCGAGCGAGAACCTCCTCTCGCCGTACGCGAAGGAGCTCCTCATCTCGGACTTCCATTCCCGGTACGCCGAGGGGTTACCGGGGGAGCGGTACTACGAAGGGAACGAGCAGGTGGACGAGGTGGAGCGGATCTGCCTCGACCTTGCCCGCCGACTGTTCCGCTGCTCCTTCGCGGATGTCCGGCCCATTTCGGGCACGGTCGCGAACCTCGCGGTCCTGAAGGCGCTCACCGCCCCCGGCGACCTCGTGGGGACGGCGCGCCTGAGCGACGGCGCCCACATCTCAAGCGCCGGTTTTGGCGCCTTCGGCCTGCGCGGCGTGAAACCGGTCCACTACGCCTGGGACGAGGAGCGGATGACGATCGACGTCCCGAAGACGCGCACGCTCCTCCTCGAAGCCCGTCCGAAGCTCTGCCTCTTCGGCCTCTCGCTCTTCCTGTTCCCGCTCCCGGTGAAGGAGCTCGCCCCGACGCTCGAGGAGATCGGCGCCCTCGGCTGGTACGACGGCGCGCATGTCCTCGGGCTCATCGCGGGTGGCGAGTTCCAGGACCCGCTCCACGAGGGGTGCTCGGTCCTCTCTGCCTCCACCCACAAGACGCTCCCGGGCCCGCAGCACGGGATCCTGCTCGGGGAGAGCAAGGACCCCGACGTCGGGAAGAAGCTCGCCTCGGCGGCGTTCCCCGGCGTCACGAGTAACCACCACCTGAACGCGATGGCGGCGCTCGCGGTGAGCCTCGCCGAGACCCACGAATTCGGCCGGGCGTACGCGAAGCAGGTCATCGCGAACGCGCGGGCGCTCGCGCACGCCCTCCACGAGCGCGGCTTCGACGTCCTTGCCGAGAAGCTCGGCTTCACCGCGAGCCACACGATCGCGGTCCGGGTCGCGAAGGAGGGGGGCGGCGAGTCCGTCGCGCAGCGGCTCGCCGCGGCCGGCATCATCACCAACAAGAACCTCCTCCCCGGCGACACGAGCCCGAAGCACCCGGGCGGGATCCGCTTGGGGAGCCCCGAGGTGACCCGCGTCGGGATGAAGGAGCGGGAGATGGTGAGGATCGCCGAGCTCCTCGACGACCTCCTCCACAAGGGCGTACCCACCGAGCGCGTGCTCGAGTCCGCGGCGGAGCTAAAAAAGGGGTTCACGGGCGTGCAGTACTGCTTCGGCGCGGGCGAAGCCGCCTACCGGTACTACGACCTCGTCGGCCGCCCGGTCGCGTGAGCCCGGCCCCGCCGGGCGATCCTCGTGCCTAGCCCTTGTCGGGTAGCCCAGCGCGCTCCTCGGCCTCCGAGCCCTCCTCTCCCGCGAGGGCGCGCTCGAGGGCATCGGCGTCGAGCTCCACTCGTGGGACATGGGTCTCCTGGACGGGCGCGGGTCGGTAGACGGGTTGACCTCCCGGCCCGAGGGTGGTGAGCACCGACCCCTCGGTGACGAGGCTCGCGAGCCAATCCGCGATCTCGGCCGGCTCGGGGACCGGGTCCGGCCATCCCGTTCGTAGCGGCTCGAGTCCGACCGGCGCCTCCGCGCGGATCCGCTCGAGGAGCCGATCCCGCCCGGCCGCCGTGCGCCTGAGCTCCTCCTCGGTGACCTCGTCGGAACCGTGGCCGGCCGCGAGCGGACGGGTCGACCGGCTCCGTCGCACCCAGAGGACCCCTCCGCCGAGCGCGACGAGCCCGACGAGACTCCCCACCGCGAGCGGGAGCGTCGGGTCGGAGTTCGAGCTCACCGCCGGAACGGCGATCGCCCCGAGGAGCCGTTCGCCGCGCGAGCTCCAGACGTCCACCCAGCCACCGGCCGCGGTCGGCGCGGAGTAGTTCACCCAGACGACGGAGCCGTTCCCGTCCGGAAGGACGGGGGCGCTCCGGTTCGTGACCGCGCCGCCGAACTCGCTCTCGACCCATACGGAGCCCGGAACGCCGGGGTTCCCGAACCGGTCCGCGAGCCGGTACTCGGTCGAGTTCGTGCGAGCGCCCTCGAGCCGCACGGTGGGGGAGGTGAGCGCGAGCGAGTACGGGTCCGGCCCCACCGTGAGCCGGAACGTGCCGTTGCTTGCAAAGGCGAGCGGGAGCCCCGCGGTGAGGCTCACCCAGTACGTTCCCGCACGGTCGAGCTCGAGGGTGAAGTTGAGGTAGCCACCGAACCAGGCGCTCGAGGAGAGCGCGAACGCGCCCGCGAGCGGGCGCATCGTCTCGGCGAGCGCCGGGAGATAGAGGCTCATCGGGTCCGCGGCGGAGGGTGTGCGCACGAGGAGCGTGAGCGATCCCGAGTAGGAAGCGACCCGCTCGTTCTCGGGGGACATCGCGACGATCGAGTAGGGGACCGGGATCCCCGCCTCCCCTGCTGCCACGACGGTGGAACCGTTCGCGAGCGCGAGGTTCACCGCGGGGCCTGCGGAGATGTAGAAGGTGAGCGTCTTCGCGACGCGGCTTCCGAGCGCATCCACGCAGGTGAGCGTCACCGTCACCCACCCGGCCTCGCTCGGCCGGAACGTTACCCCGACCGTCCCCGTGGGCGGGAGCACTCCAGTTCCGAAGGTCCCAGCGGGGTTCGTGGCGTTCCACCAGTAGGCGATCGGCGCTACACCGCCTGCGAGGATCGACGTGAGGTCGAGGGAGGCGCCTTGGGTCGGGGGCCCGCCCAGGAAGGAGAGGTCACCCAAGCTCGGGCGGTTCGCGACCACGACGGTGCCCGACGCCGTTCCGGTCGTGTTCGCGGCGTCGCTCACGCTCGCCGAGAGCGCGTAGCTCCCCGCGCGGGGGTACGGCACGGCGAACGACCAACTCGGGCCGGGCGCGCTCGAGCAGAGCGGAATGCCAGCGCCCGTGCGGACGCACACGGGTCCGTACGGCGCGCTCCCGGTGCCGTTCGCGACCGTCACCGAGAGCGGGAGAGGGTTTCCCGTGTACGTTGCGAGCGGCCGGGGCGCGAGCGAAAGGAGGAGCGTCGGGTTCACCCGAAGCACGCCGAGGGGGAGCGAGGCGTTCGAGTAGCCGTTCGTGAGCGTCGCGCTCGGCTCTTCGCTCCCGGCGTGGGCATAGCTGCCGGTCGCCGAGCAACGGATCGAGAGCTCCTCGTCGGGGGCTCCGGTGGCAGTACAGATCGCGGGGAGCGGCGCGAGCCCGCTCCCCGGGTCCACCGTCGCGGTGTAGGTGTAGCCGGGCGCCCCGGCGCCCGTGAGCGAGAACTCGACCGGCCCGCCCACGTCGACGGGCGACGGCGCGACGAGCCCCGAGCCGATCGTGGTGCTGGCCGCGAGAAGGGAGAGGTGGACCACACCGGAGAACGGCACGCCCCCGTACGAGCCGTTCACGTCGAGGCCGAGGAGCGCGGGGCCGGCGCCCGCGGCTCCCTCGACGAGAGCGGAGGACGCGGAGGGTGCGGAGAGCAGGCTCCATCCCGCCGTGGCGAGAGACCAGGCGAAGCTGAACGGGACCGGCGACGGGGAGCCGTCCGCGGCAAGCGGATGCGCGAGGAACCGGCTCGGAGCCTGCGCGCTGAGGAGGACCGGCCCGGGGGGGCTCACGACGAGCGTCGTGTAGGCTTCGGCGATCGCAACGTTCGCGACCCCCTGGCTCACGTTGCCGTGGACGAAGTAACCCGCGGGAGGTGAAATCACGGACGTGAAGGTGGTGCTCCCGAACGGGCCCGAGTACGACGTGCAGCCGCGGACCGTGCAACCCCCCGTGGGGAGCACGACGCTGAGCGAGAAGCCGCCCGTGCCGTTCGTGGTGGCGTGTTGCGAGGCCGGAGCGCAGGTCACCTGGGTTCCGCCCTTGCCCGAGGGGATGAAGGTGGTCTCGACCTGGTACGTGTACTCGAGCGTCACCGAGCCGACCGTCGGGACAGGAGGCAGGCTCCCGTACTCGCGGAGCGTTCCGGAGAACGACGTCGCAGCGCTCGCGCCGCACGGTGACGCGCTCTGGCCCACGACGGTCGTGGCGGCCGCTTGAGCGAGACCAGTGGTTGGAGGGGGAGTGGCAACTCCGGGCCCCGGCAGGAGTAGGACGAGGAGGAGGAGCAGCACGGGAAGGACGCGCAGGTCGAGCGAGCGCGCTCGGGACCACACGACGCCACCACCCCGCGCCGGCCAGGGCCGGGCGCAGCCCGAGAGCGGAGTCCCCTCTCATTAAGCATGAGGTTCGGCCGGGAGGTGCTTTCCGCCCGCCGAGAGCGGGGCGCTGTGCAACCGCTCGTGCACGGCGCCGTCCGGCTCGAGCCGGCTCGAATAGAGCTCGACCCGGTCCATCGCGACCTCGCCGAACGATCGCTCCTCCCCAAGTTCGAGGGCGGCGCGCGCGCGCCGGACTCCGCCCTCGGACCGGACTCGGAAGAGCGTCACGTGAGGGGAAAAACCTCGGGGGTCCGCAACCTCCCCGCGGGCCGTGAACGCCTCGGTCAGCGCCCGGTGGAGCTCGCCGACCTCCACCGCTCCACGTCCGAGACCCACCCACACCACGCGGGGCCGTTCGACCGAAGGGAAGGCGCCGATCCCCCGGAGCTCGAGACGAAAGGGCGCGGTGCGCAGGGCTACGGCGTCGAGGGCCGCGAACACCGAGGGGAGCCGTCCTACGTCGAGCTCTGCCCAGAACCGCAGCGTGAGATGCGACTCGATCGGCGCTGGCAACCCGTGGAGCTCCCCCGAAGGGATCGGGAGGGAGGCGAACGCGCGCACGACCCCCAAAGCCCTCGTGCTTCTAACCGTCCTCCGCGGGGCGTTCGACGAGCGTCCAGACCGCTGCCTCCTCTCGGCCGACGCCCGCGGCGCGCAGTACGGTGCGCACACGGCGCGCCCGCGCGGCGTCCGGCACGAGGAAGAGGGCGAAGGCGCCGTTCGCGCGCGCCTTGCGAAGCCCGTGTCGTATCCGCTCCGGTCGTAGCGCTCCCGACACCTCCGCCTCGAGGTGGACGTCCCGGCCCGCGAAGCTCCTCCAGGCCCAGCTCCCCCGGGCCCGGTCGAGTGCGACGGCGAGCTCCACCGGCGTTGACGGTGGGAGCTCCCCCAACTGGCGGAACCGTCCGTCCGGCACCTGCCGGTCGAAACTCCCCTGCCGCGGGAGCTCGAGGAGGAAGCCGCGGCGCGCGAAGATCCGCGCGGCCCTGAGGAGGAGTCGTCGGTGCGTTTCGCTCTCCCGGACCGCCCCCGTTCGTGCGAGCACCTCGGCGGCAAGCTCGCCCCTCGGGGTGAGTCGGGCACCCGCCGTGCCGGTGCTCGCGAGGCCCCGGCGGCGGAGCTCCTCGAGGAGCGCGGTCTCCCCGCTCGCGAAGGGATTCTCCGTCCCAGGCTCGCTCGGGCCGGGAAGCGTGAGGAGGGTGAGTCGGAGGGCATCTTCGTCCGGTGCCTCCACCTCCGCATCGACCGAGATCCCCGCCTCTACCGCCGAGCGGCGCAGCACCTCCTCCCACGCTCCCGGCTCGATCGGTTGCGGGATCGGAACAGAACGGAGTCTGCGGGGCGCCCGCGGCCCGACGACCGCCTCGACGCAGCTCCCGGGCGGGAGCGAGGGCAGCAACGTCTCCGCCACGGAAGGCTCGAGCCCTGCCCACCGACCGGTCTCCCGCGCGATCGCCCGGGGCGCGCGGAACAGGAGGTGACGGGAGGCGGCGCCGGCCGCCGCGGCCCGGGCCTCGGGGTCGAGGCGCTCCGGGTACTGCGTCGCCGCCACTACGCTGAGGCCGAACTTCCGACCCTCCGCGAGCATCTCGGCGAGCAGGTGGGGCGAGAGCCGCTGCGCCTCGTCGAGCAGCAGAAGGACGGGCGGATCGCCCGCGCTCCGGTCGCGGCCGGGCCGGGTGAGGTCGAGGTAGATGCGGGTGAGGAGGAGCGTTCCGACGAGCTCGGCCGCCTCCGGGCCGAGCTCGCCGATCGGGAGCCGGAGCACGAGGCTCCGTCCCGCCGCGAGGAGCGCCGGCACATCGAGGCCGTGGCCGCGCGGGGCGACGCACGCTAGGAGCCTCGGAGAAAGGAGGAGCCGTCCGAGCCGCGCGGTCGCCGGCCACAGGAACTCCGGATTGCGCCGGAGGAGCGCCGGTAGCTCGTCGAGGAACGCGGCGAGGGCGGGGGTGCGGGTGAGCCGCCGGGCGAGCTCCCGTCGCGCGGGGTCGGTGAGGAGTCCCGCGAGCTCCCGCAGGTCGCCGCCCGACTCCTGGGTGAGCGCGAGAAAGCTCTCGAGAACGCGGTCGATCCGGAACCCCCAGTACGTCGCGCCGTCGTGCGCGCCGATCCGTCGGAACGCCGAGAGGAGCTGGGCCCGTTCCGTCTCCCCCCGGTCCCCCTCGGCCGGGCGGAGCAGCTCGAGCCCCGCGATCGGTCCCGCGGCGGTCGGGTCGATCGCGCTCACGCGCCGGCGCTCCGCGGGCTCGAGACCGGCGAGCAGCTCCGGTCCGAGCGTGCCGTGGACGTCGAGCAGGACCATCGGCTTCCCGGCGCGAAGCCGGGAGCGGGCGAGCTCCGCAAGGTACGCGCTCTTTCCCGACCCGGACGCTCCGAAACAGATGGTGTGGCGCGCGGCCTCGCCCGCGTCCGGGGGTCCGGGAACCCCCGCGGCGAGGAGCCGGCCGGCAAGCTCGGGGTCGACCTCGAACGGGACCGCCGAGCGAAATCGGTTCACGGCGGCGGTCGACCACTCCCGGCGCACCGCCCAGCCTGGGCGAACTGTCCGGAGCCCGGCCGCGGCGAGGCCCTGGAGGCTTCCCCGCGCGGTGAGCTCGGGCGCGGCCCGCTCGATGGGACCAGCGGGTCCCTCCTCCGACGCGGCGAGGATGCGGACCCAAAGTTCGAGCCCCCCGTTCCCGTCCGAGCGCAGGTGCTCCTGGAGGGCGAACCAGAGCCCTTCGACCCCCGGCCGGTACCCCGCGAGCGGCACGGGGGACGGAGCGAGACCTGCCTCGGGCCGGGGCGCGCTCGTCGTTCGCTGGCTCGCCTCGTCGCTCGCCCCCGGCACGGCGGGATCCTCGAGACGGGGCTCGAGAACCCCGTACTCGGTGCAGACGAAGCTCTCGGGCGGGAGATGCGCGGGGCCGGCCGGCACGGGGTGGTGGGAAACCCCGGCCTCGTCGAGCGCGTTCCCCACCAGGAGGACGAGCCCCGAGGCCCCCACGACCCGGAGCTCCCAGCCGGGCGGACCCTCCCGCTCCTCGACGAGGAGCGGCACGGGGGGCACGCGCCGCGCCACCTCGGTCGCGGCGAGCGCGAGGGCCGTGCCGACGCGCTCGGGGTACGCGCCCGCGTCGACCGCGAGCGCCGCGTGGCCTTGCTCAGGCCTCGACATGGGCCACCGCGCCGCGGCGCTCGAGGAGCCGCGTGATCTCGTGCTCGAGCTCCCGGAGTCCGCTCGTCCGAGCGTAGGCGAGCAGCGTGGCGCTCGAGAGGCAGCGGCGCACGGTACCGCTCCCCTCCCACAGGCGGAGGCACCAGAGCACCCGGCGGTCGGGTAGCTCGTACAGCGTGGCCCACGGAGCGAGACCGAGCGCGATCGGCACGCGGACGCGGCCGAGCCGGCGCACTCGGGCCGCAAGCTCCGGGGCAACGGGGTGTTCGGGAACGCGCGGAACAGGTTCGGTGGCGGTGCGGATTCGCCCGCAGGTGAAGCTCATCGACGACCTTCCGGCTCGCTCCCCGCGGGTCCCGGGGAGGAGCCCACGAGGGGTGGGGGCCCCTCCCCGCGAGCGGACCCGTCCGGGGCTCGTTCGGCCCGGACACGCTCTGCAGGGAGAACCGGCGGTTACGCCGGGAAAAGCTTCCTCGGCACCGGACCGGTACGTGAGGCGGGGCGGTCGAGCCGCTACGCTACACGCACCGGAGTTCGGGGAGCGGTCCCACGCTCCGCCGAGCCGGGCCAGGGAAGGCGTTCGAGGCGTGCCGGAAGCCGGTTCCCGCGCGAGGGGGAACGGGTATCGGGGCGCGACTCCGTCGGTCTGGGTCGTTCGTCATCGGGCAGCTCTCGTGGCAAGCTGTGGGGAGAGCGTGCGGGGACGTGAACGATCGACCGTGTGTTTGCGCCCGGAGAGAAGCGGGCAACGTGTCGAATCGAAGCCCGCCCCCGAAAGGTGAACGGAGAAGAAGCTCAGGAAAGGAAGGGGGGCCACGAACTCCGGGTCCCAGGGTGAAGGTCCCCGCCGCACGCGGGAGACGCGGTGCCGTCTCCCTCGAGCGATTTGGGCGGGGACCTTCGGGGTGGTGAAGCTGAGACGGGTGCCGCGCTACTTGAAGCGGGGCGGGAGGGATCGTGAAACGGTTCGACGCACAGGCGCTTCGCGCCGCCGCGCTCCCGGGGAAGCCTCCGCCGGGACCTGGACGTGGCTCGGGGGCGCCGAGGTCGGGAGATGCGCGGGGATCGCAGGTTCGATGTCGTGGCTCGCGAGCGGCATCCGTCCCGAATCCACGGGGGCGCGCGGACGGAGCCACCGAAGGCCCCAATCGCGGAGCTCCCGCGCCGCCGGAGCGAGGCCGAGTCCCATCTCGGTGAGCGAGTAGACGACCACGAACGGTTGCGTGCTGACGACGTTACGCTGGACGACGCCCGAGCCCTGCAGGAACTTGAGGGTCGCCGAGAGGGTCTTCGCGTTCAAGTGCGGGTTCGAGCGCAGGAGCTCGCTGAACCGTTGCGGGCCCTCGAGAAGCCGATGGATGATGGCGAGCCGCCACTCGGTGCCGATCACGTTGATGGCCGCCACCACGGGGCACATCGCGCCGCTCTCCTCGGCGCACGGGACGCGGCGGCCCGTGGAATCGACGAAGCGATCGCCAGGTCCCGCGGGGTGGCTCGGTACGGTCGGCATGGTGATCCGCACGGGCAGGATGGAGTCCGTGGATTTAAGGTTACTCAAGGTTACTGAATTACACAAAGTAACCCGCTACCCAATGAGCGTCGTTCCAAGGGAGCGCAACGGCCATCTTCCCGGCGAGGGTCGAGCCGTCGATGGCGGAGCGTCCGGCGCCGGTGCGCCTCACCGTGGAGCGGGAACTTCCCGCAACGGGGGCGAGCGGCACCGAGCGGGTGCGGTTGAGTCGGGAGCTCGAACCGGGCGCGGACGGGCTCCTCACGCCGGAACGACTCTCCTCGGAACTCGCCTCGCTCCGAACGTCGCTCGACAGCGCGCTTCGATCGCTCGGGCTCGCCGGAGCTCCCGCGCGGGAACGCCCGCTCGAGGAGCTGCTCGACACGTACCGTCCGCGCCAGGGAGAGCTTGTCGAGCTCTTGCGGGAGGACGGGGAGATCACGGAGCGGGAGTACGGAACGCTCCGCGCCTATCTCGACGGCGGCGCAGCTTCGGCTTCTCCGGGCGCTTTCGACCACCCGGACGTGCCCTCGGTCGGCCGTCCCATCCCCGAGCGTCCGATCGCCGCCGCGCCGCTCGAGGGGGATCGGACGCCGACCACCGCCCGCGCGGTGAGCGTGCTTCTTGAAACGTTCCAGATCACCTCGCTCAAGCAGGCGGGAGCGGTCCGGGCACGTCGGCAGATCTCCTACGACGAGTACATGGCGCTCAAGCGCCACTTCTCCCGCACCGAAGCGACGCCTTCCGCGAACCCTAGTACCTGAGGCGCCGGAGCACGGGCACCGCGAGGGTGCCGCCGGCGAGGAGGAGGAAGTAGGCGGCGATGAGGTCGCCGAGCCCCGCGACGCCGGCGGCCGCCCCGACCACGCCGAGCACCAGCGCGCCTGCGGTACGGGCCGAGCCACGCACGAGGTAGCCGTCCGCCATCGTGCGCGCGAGCAGCTCGGGCGGGCTCGCGGCCTGCAGGTAGGCGAGGAAGACGAGCCAGTACGTCCCGTCGACGATCCCGATCGCCGCCCAGAGCGGTACCGCCGACGGGAGCGCGCTCGGGAGGAGGAGAAGGAGCGCGAACAGCGCCCCCTCCGCGAGGAGAGCGCCGACGAGGAGCTGGCCCACCCGGGAGCGGAGGTTGGCGGCTCCGACGGCGAGCGCCCCGAGGATCCCACCCACCCCGAAGCTCGCAAAGAGGAGCCCGTAGGCGAGGCTGGGGTTGGCGAACCGAGCCGAGGTGAGGAGAGGTAGGAGGAGAAGGGGCGCCGGCGAGATGAACCCCTGCAGCGCGCCCCACAGGGCGAACGGACGTAACGCCCCGGAGGAGCGACCGAACAGGTACCGGAACCCGTCCGCGAGCCCGGCGAGGAACGGCGGCTGGAGCCGCGGCCCCGCGGGCAACGCCACTCCCGCCGCGACAACGGCCGCCGCGAGGTTCAAGACGCCGTACGCGAGGAGCCCACCGGCAGGGCCGACGAACACGAGGAGCAGCGCGCCCGCGGTGTAGCCGGCGACCTGGTTGCCCCCGGTCGCGGCGGCGAGGAGGCCGTTCGCCTGGAAAAGTTGCCCGGGCGGAACCAGCCGAGGAGGGGCCGCGTTCGTCGCGGTCCAGGTGAAATCCCAGACGAAGGAGAGACCGGCGACGAGGGGCAGGAGCGTGAGGAGGGAGAGGGAACGGCTCGTGGCGAGGAACGCGATCGCGAACGCACCCGCTGCCTGGAGCGGGTAGCCGACAAGCCAGACGGAACGGAGGTCGCGGGCGCGGTCGACGATCGGGCCCGCGAGGAAGACGAGGGCGTAGACGCCGAACTCGACCCCTAGGACGAGCCCCACGACGCTGAGGCTCCCAAACTCCCGGTACGCGAGCCAGACGATCGAGAGCGAGTAGAGGGCGTACCCCGCCTCGCCCGTGGCGGCCGAGAGGAGGAGGAGCGCGAAGCGCCGGTCGCGCAGGAGCGCCCGGTAGCCGCCCGCCACAGGGAGCTCCTACCCGGCGGGAGCCGGCAAGAGGAGAAGCGCGACCGAGCCGACGTCCGTGATACCGGCCCGCATCGGAAGTCCTCCCCGCACCGGGCTTCCCTTCGCGTCGAGATGGAGGAACCTCCCGGCTCCGGGCCCTTCCTCTCCGCCGTGGGTGGGCAGGAGCGCGACCACCGACTCCCGGCGGGAGAGGCCGGAGCGCGCCGCCTCCAGGAAGCTCTCCGCGGCACCGGCGGGCAGCGCCCCTTCGGGGCCCCCGAGCGTGACCCCCGCGAACACCGCGAGCCCCTGGGAGGCCGTGCTTCCCCTGCTTCCGATCGCGGGAAGACGGCCCCCGAGGGCACGGAGCTCCGCCTCCCCTCGCTCGAGGAGCAGCGCCGCCGCGGCCGCTGGGGGGAGCGGTGTCGAGAGTGTCCCGAGCCGGGTGAACCAACGACGGTCGACGAGAGCGTCGCCCGCGGAGCGGATCGCGTCGGCCGGGCCCGCCACCACGACCGGCCGGGAGGGGGTGCGGACCGCGGGCCGGCCCGCCGCTTCCGAACTGGAGGAGAGTCCTCGGGCCGGCTCGCCGAGCCGGCCGAGCAGGGCGGCCGCCCGCGCCCGTTCCTCCTCGGTGACCGGAATGGTCGGACCGCCGCCGACGAGCGCCCCACCGAGACCCTCCTCAACGATGAGCGTCTCCACGTCGGCCCCGGTCAAGGAAGGAAGACGCCCTCCGGTGCTCCCCGAGCCGAAGACCCGCGCGAGCAGCCCCGCCTCGACGGAACCGAGCTCGCGGGACGCGCGCTGGAGCAGCTCTCCCCACGACTTCCCGTCCATCCCCGTGGGAGGCTCCACGAGCGAGCCCGCGGCACCCGGGCTCAAGAGCAGGAGCAGGAGGTCGGGCTCGCCGAGACCGGCAGCGAGCTCGAGCACCGCGTGCGAGGCCTCGAGCCCTTGCGAGGTGCCGGGGACGGGAGAGGGCACGACGAGCGAGTGGAACGGCACGCTCTCGGGGAGCGCCACCGGTCCGGCGGCGTACCCCTGGGTGAGCCGCTCCCCGAGGGCTTCCGACGCTGCGAGCGCGAGCGAGGCGGAGGCGTTCCCGAGCGCCACGAACGCGATCTCCCGGTACCGTCCGATCGGCGCGAACCGGTTGCCGAGCCGGAGTATTCCTCGGTCGACGCGCAGCGCCGAGCGTACCGCGCGGTAGCCGTCCGCACCGGTCACGGCGGCCCGGTAGGCGGCCGCGAGGAGCGACTGAGGTTTCCAGGACTCGCTCTCCTCCGGCACGGACGGCTCGAGACGAGCCGAGCCCCATAGCCGTTTGCGCGCGCGCCGGCCGTCGGCGCGAGCCTCTTAACCGCCGGGCCGCTCGGACGGTTACTCTACCGATGCCGTCCCGTCCTTCTCGGCGCCGAAGCCCGCGGTCCGTGGCGGCCCGCGCGGTCGTGGGGGACCCGCACGCCCGGATCCACCTCGCCCCGGTCGGCTTCGAGGTGGAGCGGGTGGTCGAGCCGGTCCTTCGCGAGCGCGCGGACCGGGTGTACCTGCTCACCCGCGAGAGCGCCGACGCGGCCGAGCCGTTCGTCGAGGAGGTGCGCCGGCGACTGGCCCGGGCCCCGTGGCCGGTCGAGGTGCGGCTCGTGCGCACCGATATCTGGGACGTCTTCGGGGCGCTCGCGGCGCTGCGGAGGATCTTCGCAGCCGAGCGGCGCACCGACCGCCACGCGCTCGACGTCGTGCCGATCCGCGTGAACGTCTCGACCGGAACGAAGATCACGGCGATCGCCGGCACCCTCGCCTGCATGCTGTGGAAAGGGGAGCCGTACTACGTGCAGGTCTCCCGGGCGTGGTACTCGGGACTCACCCCGAAGGTACGCACGGTGAACGATGTCGTCGCCCGGATCGACCCGGTCTCGGTGTACGAGCTTCGCGCGCCGTCGCGCGAGCTCGTCGAGGTGCTCGAAGCGCTCGACCGCCGCGGAGGCCGGCTCGCGAAACGCGAGCTCATCCGGGAGCTGGGACTCGATCGACCGGCGGACGGCGGGGGACACTCCCCTTCACCGCAGGCGCAGCACAGCCGGCTCCGCAACCGCTTGGAGCCGCTCGAGAACCGGTGGGGGTTCGTCGCCGGCGAGCGGAGCGGTGCGCGGGGGCGCGTCGGGATCACGCCCCAAGGGAGGCTCGCGCTCGCGCTCTTCGGCCAGGAACCTCCGACGAGCACCACCATCCCTTAACTGCATTTTCGCATTTAACGGATTTAACGGAAACGTAGCTAAATATCGTCGGTCGTTCGTCCTACCGTGACGTCGCGGGATCGCCGGGCGGGATTCGGTGTCCCCCTGGACCGACGCGGACGGACGCTGGTGCACTGGGCGGCCCTCGGGCCGCGGCCGACGCGTCCGACCGCTCCGCGGCCCACCCCGCGGGGCGGCCCGTCAGGCTTGCCCCGGCCGGAGAGCTACTCTCCGTCCGGAGAAGCCGTGGGGCCTCCCCCGCCGGCGAACGAATAAATCCCAGCTCGCTCCCGGGGGAATGGACCTCCGCTCGATCCGCAGCCGGCTTGCGCTCCTCGAGCAGGGAGCGGTGATCGGCTGGGCGTTCGGAACCGATTCCCTCGCGGGTCTCCTCCGGAGCGCCGAGCTGCTCCGGGAAAACATGCTCGAACCTTCCTCCTTCCGTTCGGCGTCGAACGGCCTCCGTTTCGAACTTCGGAACCCCCCGCTGCGCACGGGTGCGTTCTCCTCCCTCTCCGCACGCGTCGACAGTACCCCCGTCCCCGGCGAGCGGGCGTTCGTCGACCCCTGCTCCACGGGGAGGGAGCGGAGCTTCGCGTCGATCGACGCGCGCGCCCCGGTGGAACTTCCGGTGGGCGTTCGCCACCGATTCCGATTCGAGAGCGCGACCGTGTCCCCGGGGATGCACACGGTCCGGCTCGAGCTCCGAAGCGTCGCCATCCCCCCCGTGGCGTGGATCGAGTTCACCGAGCGGTTCGAGGCGGATGCGTGAGCCCCCGAGCTGGCGCGCGACCGGCGGAGCTCCTCTGGGAGAGCCGTAGCCCGGAGCCGGACCAGCCCGTACTTCTCACCGGTCCCCGCTCCGAAGGGATCCTCTCGGGCTCGGGAGAGTTCACCTGGACCCGGGAGTGCCGGGGAGCCCGCGTCGAGTGGGCGGGCGTGAGCGTCGACGGCATCCGCCTCGTCGCAGGTTGGAAGGTGCGCTTCGGGTCGCCCGGGGGCATCGCGGGACTCGAGCCGGCGTTCCGGCGGCTCCGCGTGCATCGGACGAAGGTCGAGAGCGAGCACGGGGCGGGCGACGTTCGTCTCCGTCAGCACGTTTACCCGCTGCTCTCGCCCCCCGGCGTTGCTAGGGACCTCGAGGTTTCTGTCGAAGGGTCCGAGCGTCGGCCGGTGGTGGTCGAGTGCATGCTCGAACCGTTCCTCGCGCCGCTCCTTCTCGAGGGGGTGAAGCCGTACGAGTACTCGGCCGAGCTCCTGGGCCAGCGACTTCTCGTGGCGGCCGCCGGCTCCGCCTTCTGTCTCGAGTCGACGCCGGCACCTACGGGTTGGACCCGGGACGGACGAGCGTGGGACGGTGTCCGATTCCGCGGTGAGCTCCGGGAGCTCGGGGCGAGCTGGAGCCTCGCAGCCTCGGAATCCGATCCCGCGCGGCTGCGCCTCGATCTGTGGGGAGGTCTCGACAGGAACGTGCGCAGGGCCACCGAGCGTCGGAGACCGTCCGCCCGCGCCGGGGAGGCGGGCCTGCTCGAGGCGTACTACGAGGAGTGGGAGGCGTACACGCCAACGCTCTCGCTACCCGAGGCGCCGCAGATCGAGGCAGCCTACTCCCTCGCCCGGGGCGCTCTCCGCTCCCTCTACTACGCACCGCTCCGAGGTCTCACCGGGCTCCGGGCCGGCGTTCCGTGGTACTCGGCGATCTGGTGCCGGGACCTCGCCTGGATGCTCCCCGCCGTCCTCTGGATGGGGGACGCCGCCTGGGCGGATCGCTCCCTTCGATCGGTGTTCGATTTCCAGTCGCCGGTGCGCCTACCCATCCTGGGCGCGGAGCCGGGGGAGCTCCCGATGCAGCTCTCGCCGGGCCCCGTCTTCCTGTACGGGACCTCGGACACTACCCTGTACTACCCGGGGGTAGTTCGGCGGCACCTCGACCACACCGGGGACGCGCGGCTCTCCCGCGACCTTCGACCGGCGCTTCGCAGGGTCGGTGCGTGGCTCGCGGCGCGGCAGGACCCCTCCACGGGGTGGATCCGGAACGGCGGCGAGGTCGCCTCCATGACCGCGGCCACCGAGGGGCTCTCGGACGTGCGGTTCGGGATCGACTCGGTGGACACCACGATCTGGGACTCGGCGGACCGTCGCGACCATGCGATCGATGTCCAGGTGCTCGGGATCGAGGCGCTCCGCTCGCTCGCCGAGCTCGAGGGGCACGGTGGGGAGCGGGAGGCGGCCAGCGCGGCCGCGCAGGCGGCGCGACGGCTCGAGGTGGAGCTGCCCCGCGCGTACGATTGGCCCGAGGAGCGGTACCTCGCGGACTCGATCCGCAACGGCGCGCCCGTCCGGACGCTCCGGCCGAACGCGCTGCGCGCGGTCGCGGCGGGGTTGCTGCCCGTGCCGCACGCGCGCGCGGTCGTGCGGCGTGCCGCGGAAGAGGACCTTTCGACCCCGTGGGGGGTACGGACCCTCTCGAACCGGGACCCTCGGTTCGACCCGCTCGCCTACCACGAGGGGCAGGTCTGGCCGATCGCGACCGGGTGGGCCGCCGAGGCGGCGCTCGCGGCCGGCGAACGGGAGCTCGGGCTCGGGTACCTCGAGCTGCTCGCCCGGACGCTCGTCGCGGAGCGCGGCTACGCGAACGAATGCTACCGCGGCGACCGCCCCGAGCCGTGGAACTCCTGCTTCCTCCTCGGGATGTCGTTCGCTCCGTTCCTCGCGCTCCTCTTCGAGAGGTTGTGGGGCATCGACCCCGAGCTCGGCGAGGGGAGGATCCACCTCCGGCCGGACCTCCCGCCCGGGTGGGAGCACGCCTCGCTCCGGGGCGTGCGGCTCGGCGGTGGGCGTCTCGACCTGCACCGGGAGGGGCACCGGCTCGAGGCGGAGTACTCGGGTCCCTCCCCCGTGACCCTCACCGGTCCCGGCGGCGAAACGTCGGCTGCGAGCCGCTCCGCTCGCCTCTCGATCACCGTCGACCGATAGACCTCTTAACCCGAGGCGGGCGTCGGGTCGGCCGTGCCGAGCGCGATACGGGTCGAGGGGCTCGCGAAGGCCTACGGCCCGGTCCGGGCGGTGGACGGCGTGAGCTTCGAAGTGCCCGAGGGCCACGTCTTCGCCTTCCTCGGCCCGAACGGCGCCGGCAAGACGACGACCGTCGAGATCCTCGAGGGGCTACGGAACCGGAGCGCGGGGACCGTGGAGGTGCTGGGACTCGACCCGTGGAAGGACGGGGCGAAGCTCCACCAGCGGATCGGCGTCATCCCGCAGGAGTTCCGGTTCTTCGAGAAGATCCACCCACGCGAGGCGATCGAGTACTACGCTCGCCTGTTCGCCACCCCCGCGGACCCGATCGCGATCCTGAAGCGCGTGTACCTCGAGGAGAAGGCGGACGCCAAGTTCGACACCCTCTCCGGGGGGCAGAAACAGAAGCTCGGCCTCGCGCTCTCGCTCGTGAACGACCCGAAGGTGCTGTTCCTCGACGAGCCGACGACCGGCCTCGACCCGCAGGCGCGCCGCGGGATCTGGGAGGTGATCCGCTCGCTCAAGGCGGACGGACGGACGGTGTTCCTCACGACGCACTACCTCGAGGAGGCGTCGCTCCTCGCGGACGACGTCGCGATCATCCACCACGGGAAGATCATCGCCCGCGGACCCCCCGAGACGATCGTGGCCGCGCACGGACGGCCGGACCGGCTGCGCTTCGAGGCGGGGCCCGAGGTCGCGCGGTACCTCGCGAGCCACATCCCGTTCGCGGTGACGGCGGAGAACCACCACGTCGAGGTGGAGCTCCGCGAGAAGGAGGACGCGCTCAAGGTGCTCGCGGCGCTCCAAGAGAGCCGGCTCCCGTGGGAGCGCTTTTCGGTGGTGCGGGACACCCTCGAGGACGTGTTCGTCCGGCTCGTGGGCCGGATGGACGACGGTGTGATCAAGTCGGAGGCGGCGTGAAGCTCTTCCGCGTCGCGGCGGATCTGCCCATCGTCGCCCGCCAGTACACGCGCAACCCGATCGGGCTGTTCTTCTCCCTCGTCTTCCCGATCATCCTGATCGGACTCTTTGGGCTCATCTTCTCCGGGAGCGCGACGACCGCGGTCGACCTCCCCACGCTCCTCCTCGACCACTCGAACTCGACGACCGCGTTCCTCGATGCGCTCAACGCGACCGGCCTCGTCAAACTCAACTTTGTCGGGCCGATGGACCCCTCGCAGTTCGGACACTACCTGTTCAACGCCGAGGATCCGGTGGGACTCCTCATCCCCCAGGGGTTCGGCGCCTCCATCACCGCACACTCCGCGGTGAACCTCACCGTCTACACGGATCCTGGGAACCCGAGCTCCTCGGGGCTCGTCGAGGCGGCCGTGAACTCCGCGGTCACGCAGCTCAACTTCCGGGCGGCGCACGCGATGCCGATCATCGGGGTAGATTCGCTCACGGTGACGAGCCGGTCGTTCGCGTACATCGACTACTTGATCCCGGGGCTCATCGGATTCTCCATCCTGACGAGCCCGATGTTCTCGATGGTCGAGCTCGTCTCGACCTACCGGAAGGAGGGGTTCTTCCGCCAGCTCTCCCTCACTCCGCTCACCCGGGCCGAGTGGCTCACCTCCCGGGTCGTGTGGTACATCCTGCTCACCTTCCTCTCGGCGGCGGTGATGCTGCTCGTGGGAATCTTCGGCTTCGGGGCGCACGTGACGCTCTCGCTCGGGATGTTGCCGTTCCTGATGGTGGGCCCGTTCCTCTTCGTGTCGCTCGGCATGCTCGCGGGGTCGGTGAGCCGTAGCCCCGAGAGCGCTGCCGTGATCGGGAACATCATCACCTTCCCGATGATGTTCCTCTCGGGGACCTTCTTCCCCACGACGGGGTTCCCGCCGCTCCTCCAGGAGTTCGCGAAGGTCCTCCCGCTCTACTACGTCATCGACGGGTTGAACTCGGTCATGCTGTTCAACAGCCCCACCCGGGCGCTCCTCGACTTCGCCGTCGTGTTCGTGATCGCGCTCGCCATCTTCCTCGCGGCCATCGTGACGTTCAAGTGGAGGGAGGAGTGAGCACGGCCGACCCGTCGCGATTCCGTGCGCTCATGGCCCGCTGGGCGACCGGCGTCTCCGTCGTCACCGCCGCCGAAGGGGGCCGACCGTACGGCCTCACCGTGAACGCCTTCCTTTCGATCTCCCTCCATCCGCCCACGCTCCTGGTCTCCCTCTCGAACGACGCCGACACCACGCCCGTGATCGCCCGTACCGGGCGGTTCGCGGTGAACCTGCTCGCGCACGACCAACGGGCGATCTCGGAGAGCTTCGCGCGGGCCGTTCCAGGACCCGAGAAGTTCCGGGACCTCAAGGTACGTCCCGGCCGGGACGGGCTGCCGCTCTTGGAGGGCACCCTGGGGAGCTTCGAGTGCCGGCTCCTCCAAAGCTTCCCCTCGGCGGACCACCAACTCATGGTCGGGG
>JAKIWH010000075.1 GCA_022750125.1 Thermoplasmata archaeon | reverse complement strand
CTCGACGGTGAGACCGACGCACCGGTGTGCGGCCAACTCGTTCCGCTGGTGGGCCTCTTCGAGCGAGGGGGAGGGCGCACCGTTCAATCCCTCGAAGATGCACCGGAACACCTCCTCTTGGTACTGTCGGGGTCGAGCCGGGAACGTTCCTCCCATCACGATCACTTCGACCTTCGAGGTGGAGTGGCCAATCGCTTCCAGCGCACCCAGCCTGTGCCTCGTGATGGCGCACGGGTCGTAGCCGAACTGGGCCCCGCGAAGCGCCGAGGGTTCCTCGCCTGTGTAGCTCTGGGGCGAACGCGCGTCGACGCCGCCCGGACAGTACGTGCATCGTCCGTGCGGGCAGCGCGCCGGTGAGGTCATCACGGCCACCACTGCGATCCCCGACTGCGTTCTCGTGGGCCGACGGGAGATTCGCTGCGGGTGGACCTGCTGCTCCGTGGAGGAGAGCGCCTCCCGCCAAGCAACGTTCGTCGGAACGCCTCGGAATCCGGTCCGCACCGCCCACGCGCGCTTCTCCGCCTCGGTCGAGAGCTCACCGGCGGGCGCGCCCGCGCTCACGGGGGAAGCCACTCGCGAGTTTCGCCGGTGATGACGAACGGCGCCTTTTGAAGCTCCGTGAGCGTGCGTGACCCCGTGAGGAACATCGCGACCCGGAGCTCGTAGACGATCTGCTCGAGCTCGTGCCGCGTCTCGTTGTAGCCTACGGTCGCGGCACGGAGGATCCCGCCCGCGATGCCTGCGGCGCTCGCCCCGAGAGCGATCGCTCGCGCGACGTCGAGTCCCGAACGGATCCCGCCGCTCGCGATCACCGGAAGCCCGACCGGCACAACGGCGCGAAGCGAAACGGGAGATGGGATTCCCCAATCCCAGAAGGTCCGACCTAGTCGCGCTTCTCGCTCCGCGCCCCGGGCGACGGCGCGGTGGTGCTCTACGGCGGCGAAGCTTGTGCCTCCGGTGCCGCTCACGTCGAACCCCTTCACCCCTGCCGCCTGGAGCCGATCGGCGACGGTGCGGGAAAGGCCGGCACCTGTTTCCTTGACAAGGACGGGGAGCTCCTTGGCGAGCTCTGAGATGGCGAGGAGGCACCCACGTGCCCGCCGGTCCCCTTCCGGCTGGACCATCTCCTGAAGAAAGTTGAGGTGAACTGCTAGGAGGCCAGCCCGGATGAGCGCCATCGCGGCTCGGGCATCCGCGACCGAGAGGACCGGTTCTCCGGGGACTTGGGCAATGATCTGCGGCGCCCCGACGTTCGCAAACCGGAGCGGGACGTCGTGTTTCGCCACCGTCGAATAGCTCTCGGGATGCTGCCCTTTGAGGATCGCGGCACGTTCGCTGCCCACGCCCATCGCAAGTCCGAGCTCGGCGGCCGCCTGGGCAAGGCGCGCGTTGATGACCTCCGCTCCTGGGTAGCCACCGGTCATCCCCGTGATCACGAGCGGAGCCGAGAGGTGCTTGCCGAACAGGTCGAGCGACGGGTCGACCTCCTCGAAATCGATCTCCGGCAGCGCGTTGTGCTGGAGCTGGATATCGTCCCAGTAACGATACCGTCCTTCGACTCCCTCGCCGAGCACCACCTTCACGTGCTCCGCCTTGCGGTGGGAGAGCAGCGAGGCCGCGTCCGTCGCTCCGGGCTCAGCGGTAGGAGGGCCCTGCCCAGCTCCCGTACACCACCTCCCCCGCCAGCGCCCGCGAGAGCGCACCATGCCGAAGTCCGCTAATAATCCCTGCGTCGACGCCGGCCTCGGCGAGGGCGAGCAGGACCTTGAGCTTGCCCCGGATCCCTCCCGTCACGTCGGGCGCGCCGGGTCGGGGGAGAAGGTGGTCGAGCGTCGCCGCCGTCACGCGTGGGATGACCCGAGGAGGGCCCTGGGTCGGTGCCGGGGCCTCGAGCACGCCGGGGACATCGCTCACGAAGACGACACGCCTGGCTCCCAAGGCGGGGGCGAGCCGCAGGGCAATCGAGTCGGCAGAAAGTATCGAAAACCCCCATCGCTCATCGCGCACGACATCTCCGAAGGAGACCGGCACGAGACCAGCATCGAGCGCTTCCCGGAACGGAGCCGGGTCGAGCTCGGCGAGCTCGCCAGACCGATTTTTCGCGACCCCACCTACCGGGAGCGAGAATGCGGGGACGCCTGCCGCTACCGCAGCGCGGAGGACGGCCTGGTGAAGTGTCCGCACCTGCGCCGCGATGGCTACCGCCGCGCGGCGGCGCTGCGCGGGGGTCTGCCCGGCGGTGGGTGCTTCCGCGAGTCCGGTTCGTTTCGCGGCGACGTGGCCGAAGGAGCCCGCACCGTGCAGGAGGAGCAGCGGCGATCGGGCCGTGCCGAGCTCGGTCGCAAGCCGGGAAAGGATCTTCGGACGGAGCTTCCCTTCCTCACGCTTTCGAGTGAGGATGCTTCCGCCGAGCTTGACCACAGTAAGTGTCGCAACGGCGGGCTCCACGCCGGCGACGTTCGTACTAATGGTCAGAGCCGGCGAGCGGATGTAGGATCATGAGGAAGCCGGCGGTCGCGAGCGCCACTCCCGAGAAGTAGACCCAGTCGAAGGTGAGGACCCACGCGGCGACGAGAAAGAGTCCCGCGCCCATCATGAGGGCTGCGGCGATCACGTACGGGACGGAGATCGAACCTGCGTGGACCTCCTCCCGCTCGAGGTCGTGGACGGAGACGTACTCTCCCACAGCCGTCCGACGGGCGCGGCCTTAAAATCGGTTCCGCTCTTTCGGAAAGCCGCCCGACTTGACTGATGATTCGTGCGCGAGATTCGCCCGCTCAGAGGATTCGTCGCGTACCCATCCACACTCCCGAAGACGCTGCCTTTACCCTAGTATCTAGAAGAGAGGTATATACGACGGCCGCTCCCCCTAGCGCCGTGGCTGTTCCTCGAAGGGCTACGCACGTCCGGCGCCCTAACTCTCTCCCCCGAGCGACACCCGTTCTCCTCGCACTCGTCGGCTTTCTCATGATTGCTCCCCCCGCGCTGGGGAAGAGCCAGGGGGTACTCGCGGGTCCCTCTGCGCCGGTCGCATCCTCCGTTCACGTCGCCAGCTCGAGCGGCGTACACCAGTTCCAAGCAGCGGTGGCCTCACTCGGCACCGGCGCGGGCCCCGCCGAGGGGATTCCCCTCGGTTGTCACGTGAATCCCGGAGGGATCACCGGGCTCTGCGGGGCTCCGGCCCTCCCGAGGTTCCACGGCGGGGTAGGTACGATTGGCCCTCCGATAGGTTCCGTGCCAAGAGGCGGCACCCCGGGGGCACTCTTCGGCGCCGCCATGGCGTACGACGCCGCCCCCAACGTTCAGGCGGTGATCCTGTTCGGGGGCGCGCGGCCGTCCGGCTACGTGTCGTCGGAGACCTGGAGCTTCGTCGCCGGCGTCTGGACGAACGATACGACGTACGTCAGCGGAGCTCCGCCCAGGTGGGGGGCCGCGATGGCGTACGACGCTGGCGATGGCTACCTACTCATGGAAGGAGGCTGCGTTTCTCCGAGCAGTCAAGGGTTCTGCGCGATCAGCGTCTCCCAGACTTGGAGCCTTGGTCCCAGCGGGTGGATTCCGGAGGATCTCCAGAGCTTCCAGAATCCCTCCCTCGGGCCGGGGGCCATCTACGATGCGGCGATGACGTACGACGCGGTCGACAACTACGTCCTCCTGTTCGGGGGTGCGATCGGTTGGGCGAACCCGCCCCCACCCTCGATGGGTCCTCCGCCCCCGCCGCCGCCACCCGAGATCCGCGTGCAAGGCAACACGTGGGCGTTCAGCGCCGGGAGCTGGGCCAACCTCTCGGCAAGCGGCTCTCCCTCCCCCCGCTGGGGCGCCTCCCTTGCCTACTACCCACCGCTCAGCATTGTGATACTCTTCGGGGGAACGAATCGGACCGAGATCCATCCCGGGGTGGTTGACTCGGACACGTGGCAGTGGAAGAACGGATCCTGGCAGTCGCTCCGCCTCGTCCCGGCCCCTGGGGGCCGTTGGGACGCGACCTTCTACTACGACCCGGTCACCCAAGCGCTCCGGCTGTTCGGAGGCGCGCTCGAGGTCGGGACGCCGAGCAACGACGAGTGGGATTTCGCGAGCGCCGGATGGAGCATCGTTCAGCCGAACGTTCCGCCGAACCCGACGACCCCGGACCCACGGTACGCCGCCATGTCGGCGTACGACAGTTTCGACGGGATCTTCCTCTACACGGGCGGGCTCAATCCCGCTGGCTCTGCCCTTTCTGACGCCTGGTCCTACTCGCTCGGCCGCTGGAGCGAGCTTTCGAGCGGAGTTGCCTTCCCGAAAGGACCCCCCTCGCGGTGGGAGGAGTCCCTCACCTTCCAGGCCGGCTCGGTCGTGGGCGAGGGGCAGGGGCTCCTCTTCGGCGGAGAGCAGTGCACGCCCTCGCGCTGCTTTGTCCTCGGGGACACTTGGACGTACGCGAACGGTCTCTGGGCGAAGCTCGCGCCCCGGGTCTCCCCCTCTCCCCGCTTTGGGGCCGCGATGGCCGCTGACCCTGCCACCGGAAAGGTGCTGCTGTTCGGCGGCTGCGGGATCATCTGTCCGCTCGGGGACACCTGGAGCTTTGCGGGCGGCAAGTGGACGCTGCTGCACCCGGGAACCTCGCCCTCCGCGCGATATTTCGCGAGCCTCACCTACGACGCGGTGGATTCGATGATGGTGCTGTTCGGCGGCTGCGAGGGGGGCCACCGAAGCTGCCCGGACGGGGACACGTGGATCTTCACCGCTGGCGAGTGGGTGAACGCGACCGGCTCCACGGGTCCAACCCCTCCGGCTCGGTTCGGCGCTGGGTCGGACGGATCCTCCGGGTTCGCCGTCATCTTCGGAGGAATGGGGGCGACCGGCGGTCTCAACGACCTCTGGTGGTTCGAGAACTTCACCTGGGTTCTCCTCCCGGTAGGTCCGCTCACGCTCCCCCAGGCCGTCGTCTTCCCCACCTTCGTTTACGATCCCGTCGACCTAGAATTCCTGCTCTGGTCGGGCTGCCCTTCGACCGGCTGTCCGGGCTTCGGGGTCTACGAGTACGTCTTCAACGGCTCCTTCGCGAACGTGACCTTACCGCACGGTGGTCCGACCGTCCCCATCGGTTGGTACCCGTGGCTCCCGACGGGGGCCTGGATACCACCCGTGCCGAGCTACGGCGCGAGCGCGATGTTCGAGCCGCTCGACGGGCCGGTCGGTTACGTGCTCATCTTTGGTGGACGCACCAACTCCGGCGAGAGCTCCTCGGTGACCGAGGGGTTCATCGGCGGGAGCTGGAACGCGCTCACGACATGGACCTAGGGACGCGGGGGAGAGGATCCGGATGGTGCGAACGAGCCGCGGAGGCATGGGGTTGTCCCGTGCCCTGCTCGGGCTCATCGTCGTGCTTCTCGTGCCCCTGCTCTTCAGCGTCGCCGGTTCGGCCCCGGCAGCGAGCTCGCCCGGGGACCGCGCGGGACCTGCGAACTCCGGGGCTGTCCTCCTCTCCTCGTCCGTCCCCACGAACGTGACCGGCGTAACGCTCGGTATCACCACCGACAGCCCGGCCATCTGTATCGCCGCGACCGGCAACTGCCCCATCCAGACCGGGATCGTTCACGTCACGCTGAGCGCCCTTGTCGGCTCGGGGACGATCTCCGCGTGGCCCGCGGTCCAGATGTTGTTCGTGCTCGAGACGACGCCGTACGACGGTGTGTACGACCCCTCCGCCGGCGTCCCCGGCGGCGACCCGTGCGGCGACGCCCAGTACGGCTACGGCACCCTCTGCGAGGAGTCGAACGGTGTGCCGTTCTTCGTCGCGAACGCCGGGGCCATCGCCGCGAGCATCGCAGCCGCGCACAAGTTCACGAACATGAGTTTCGGTCTCGTCGACTTCTTTGCGACCGGGGACCAGTTCGATGCGGGAGGGGGCGCCTACTACCACGTCGACGTGCCGAACTTCCTGAACAAGTCGAGCTTCCCGACGGCCGTCACCGCGAGCTTCCAACAGAAGACGCTCGGAGGCGGGTTCATCCTGCCCCGCTCCGACCTCAAGGAGAACTTCCTCCACTCCTCCTCCATTACTGCCCTCTACGGCGGGCTCGAAGGGGCCGGGATCAACTGGAGCGCCGGCACCCACCATGTCATCGTGCTCATCGACTCGACGGCACCGCGCGACGCGCACTATCCGGAGAACTACTGCGTGAGCCCGGCCGTGACTCCGGCGGGTCTCACGAGCTGCCTCGCCCCGAGCTGCGAGCCTCCGAACCTCCTCCCCGGGGGGATCTTCGTTCCGGAATGCGAGGGCTGGATCAAGTCGAACACCTCGAACGCTTCGGCGGATATCGGCGCGCTCGCGCTCCAAGCCCCTCTCTGCATCAGCTCGTTCGGCGCGAACTGCACGGTCGACGCTGTGAACCTGTACGGAACCCCCACGGATCCCGGTTCTCCGTCCTGGGCGGAATCGGGAGGTTCTGGCGGCCCCGCGAACTGGACCGCGGATGCGACGAGCATCCTGCACGCAGGTTGCGACATCGCGGCCGCGACAGGCGGAAGCTGGGACGGGCCGAACTGGTACTCCTGCCCGAACGGTCAGTTCGGCACCTTGAAGCTCGTGAGCCACGGGTCGGCGGCCGAACCGGACGTGACGAACCCTAGTCTCCTCGCAGCGCTCGAGAACGTGAGCGTGGGGGATCCGGGGGGCGTGTTCCCGGCCGCCGGGAACCTGAACCATCCAATGTTCCTCTTCGTCCCGTACGGCTCGGTGTCGGTCGCCCCCAACGCGAACTTCGTGGAAACGTGCACCAACGCGACGGGGGTCGCCTTCTCGTGCGAGGGACCGACCCGGTTCAGTTTCGGGGAGACAACGGCGTACGGCTGGAATGTCTCAAGTTCGCCCAGCACGAACGGCCTCCGGGCGGGTGACTCGTGGAGCGCGACCTTCGATATCGAGGCGCTCGCGCCGCCGTACGGCACGGTGCCGATCGACGCCTGCATCACGCTCGAGTGCAAGATCGCGGGGAGCGGTCCCGTGCTCGGGAACTACACCGACACCCGCTACCGCGCGTACGAGGGAAGTCTCGTGACCGCACTGTCCTTCCCGATCGCGACCATCGAGGTCCAGCCCAATGGCTTCGGGGGAGGGCTTGCGCCTCCCGGCGCTCCGGTCAGCGGCATTCCCGTCGGAACGCCAGGCGCCGGCGGAACTCCCCCACCAACCTCAGCTCCGCCCCCTGCGGCAGCTCTACCGACGCCCGCCGTTGCGGTCCAGTCGATCACGGCCGGCACGATTGCCGCGGGCGCGATCCGTCTAGGGATCCGTGGTGCGAGCGTGGATGTGAAGACGGCCACGCCGGCGAGCGTGAAAGGGAAGAAGCGACGATCGGCCACTCCGACCCACGTCGGTCGCTGGATCTGACGGGAACCGCGCACCGTGCGCGATTCTCGTCGACGAGTTTCTAAAGGTATTTAATAGGGAACCAGTTCGAAGCCGCCATGGCCATGCTCCGGGCGGTATCGCCGAGTACCCAGAAAAATTGGACACGAACACTCAGCTTCGCCGGGCTCGTGGTGCTCCTCTTCGTCATCGGGAGCTTTGCCGGACCGCTGCAGGTTCACCTCTCGACCTCCGCCGGAAACGCGCCGCATGCCGCTCCGGTGCTGCTGGGAACGACACGCGCTCCCCTCGTCGTCGTACATCCCTCGTTCGGGAACCCGATCATCAGCTCGTTCACGGCAACTCCGAACCCCGTGCTCGAAGGCCAATCCACTCTCTTCGCCACCGTCGCTTCCGGCGGCAGCGGCAATCTCACCTACACGTACTCGAACCTGCCCGGTGGCTGCGCGACCGCCAACACGACCGCGCTCTCGTGCACCCCGGCCGCGAACGGCACCTTCGTGGTGACCGTCAACGTCACGGACATCTACGGTAACTTCACCGTCAAGAACCTGACCCTCTTCATCGAACCCTACACCTCCGGGCTCTTCTGGGTCCAGAACTCCACCTTCTCCGACCTTCGGCACTCCTCGCAGGATTGTCAGGTCGCGAACTCCTCGCCGTTCTTCGTCGTCTCCTGCTACTCCCAGGCGCAGGACCCGAGCCTTCTGAGCCTCGCTAGCGGCAACCTCGCCGTGGCCTACGGGCAGTACACCCAGAGCACGACCAACACATGCCCAGGCGCAGCGGCCAACACGAACGCCAGGATCGGCTGGTCGGTCTCCTCGGACGGCGGGCACACCTTCCCGACGTTCACCTCCCTCGGCAACAACACGTGCGCGTACCTGAACGCCATCGAGCCATCCTTCAGCGTCTCGGGGACCACCGTCTACGGGACGTTCATCGAAGAGAACGCGTCGGTGAACACCCTCCCTGCGAATTATGCGGTACGCACGGGCGATGCGCTCGGATTCATCACGGGACCGAGCAGCGGGAGCTCGTGGACCGCCGTCCGGACCCTCGTCTCGACCGGCTCGCTCGCGCGCCCCGCGATGGCGACCGACGGCAACTCGATCTACATCGTCTACGAGAACATCGCGAACTCCAGCACGAAGATCGCGGGCGGCTGGCTCCCCATCTCAATCCACTTCATCGCCTCGACCGATGGCGGCGTCACTTGGAGCGCCCCCACGACGCTCCCCGGCCTGAACGCGACCGCCCAGTACGACGCCCTCTCCCCCTCGATCAACGTGAACTCGACCGGGGCGGTGACGGTCGTCTACGCGACGAACCGCAGCTGCGTGGACCCGGTCGGAAAGCTCTCCTGCGACGCCT
>JAKIWH010000074.1:4636-8764 GCA_022750125.1 Thermoplasmata archaeon | reverse complement strand
GTCGATCTCGGTCTTCTTGATCTCGAGCGCGGCGTCGAGGAGCGCGATCTTCGGGTTCGCGACGTGCGTCGGCATCCCCGAGTGGACCTTCTCCTTGTCGACGATGACGCCCTCGATGAGCTGCGAGTCGCTGAGCGAGCCGCCCTGCTTCTTGATCACCTGGATGTTGTCCAGGTCCACGTAGTGGCCGGTCTCGGTCTTCTCCGCGACGGCGGTCACGGCCTTCACCGAGATGTCGGCGAGCTGGTCGCGGTTGAAGGAGACGGACTTCGAGGCCATCGCGGTGACGGCGATCCGCTTCAGCGTCTCGAGGTCATCGACCTTGACGGGCTGGGAGATCCCGTTCAGCACTTCGAGCGCCTTCTGCGCCGCGAGTCTGTAGCCCTGGCTGATGATGGTGGGGTGAACGTTCTGCTCGATGAGCCCCTCGGCCCGCTTCAGGAGCTCGCCCGCGAGGACGACCGCCGTGGTCGTGCCGTCGCCGCACTCCTGGTCCTGGGTCTTCGCCACTTCGACGAGCATCTTCGCGGCGGGGTGCTCGACGTCCATCTCCTTGAGGATGGTGACGCCGTCGTTCGTCACGACCACGTCGCCCATCGAGTCGACGAGCATCTTGTCGAGCCCGCGCGGGCCGAGCGTCGAGCGCACGGCATCGGCGATCGCCTTGGCGGCGGCAATGTTGTTGGAGAGGGCTCCGCGTCCCTTCTCCCGCTTCGTCCCTTCCCGTAGCACCAGAATCGGCGTGTTTCCTGTCAGCATCGTTTTTCTTCCTCGAGATTACTCTCGTCGGTCAGCTGCGGTAAGAATGTGGTTATATTTAAATGTGATTGAGTCGCACCTCGTCGCGGGATTCCAAGAGGGAGCCCGCGACGCCCCCAACCCAGCCCGCGGGGAACTCGACGAGGAGTCCCGCCGGTCGGCCTCCCGAAGGCGGGCGGCGCTACAGCGTTGCGCCGCACCCGCTGCACTTCGCGGCGCCGTGGCCTTGCCCCATCGGATTGAGCGCGCCGCAGTAGTGGCAGTGGAGGAACGACTGAGGCGCCGACGGCGCTTGGACGTGGACCACAACTTGGCCTTGAGGAGTCGGAGGCGGGGGAGGCGGTAGCGGTCGGATCGCCATGCGGGCGGTGGCGATCGCGTGGAGCCACGCGTCGACCTCCTGCGTCTTGATCTGGAAGCTGCCGGCGGAAGGGACCTCGATCCGAAGCACCGGTCGTCCGAAGGGGGGACGGTCGATGAGGAGGTTCGCGATCCGCTCGAGCGGAAGGTCAAGCGTGGTATGGGTCGATTGGCCCCGGAGGAGCCCCTGGCTCACCTTCTCCTCGAAGACGACCCGGAGGTTCGTGAGGAAGAGCGTGCCCGGATTTCGACTTCCCTTGTGGAGTCGGTCGACGGCCCCGGTCCGATAGACAACCTCGCCGTGGATCAGCAGCATGCGATCGCTCCGTTGGCCCGTTCGCTCGTGGAGCGGTGCGAGAGCCCAGGACCCACCGCTCCCGACGAACTCCTCAGGCAGTGAGGAACGCGGTCAGGTCGCGGCAACTCGGTCCGGGGCAATTGCGCAGTTGACTTCGCCCTGCTCACGTCCTTGGGTTCGCCTAGGCTCAGTCCCGGGGGTGCTTGAATCCTCTTCTCCGAACTTCAAAGCGCGCGGGCCCCCGTCGGGGTCCAGAGCGCCGGAGCTGCGCATCTCCACCAGCTCGATTTCCGCACTGCGTCGAACCGAGCTTCGATCCCGGTAGTGCGCAACTGCCTCCTGGCCGCCCGAAAAGCCGAACTACCCGGCGCCAGGGCTCACGTGCCGTACCTTCGCTGCCGCCGCTGGAAGGCATCGATCGCACGAAAGAAATCGAGTCGCGTGAGTCCCGGCCAAAGGACGTCCGAGAAGTAGAGCTCGGCGTACGCCGTCTGCCAGAGCAAGAAGTTCGAGATCCGTTCCTCCCCGCTCGTCCGGAGGACGAAGTCGGGGTCCGGGAGCTCCGCGGTGTAGAGGTGCGCCGAAACGCGGGCGGCGTCGATCTGCTCCGGGACGATCCGCCCGTCGCGGACTTCGCGCGCGAGCTCCTGGATCGCCTGGACGATCTCCTCGCGCCCTCCGTACCCGATCGCGACGTTGTACACGTACGAGTCGTACTCCTTCGTGGCTTCCTCGGCCTTCTCGATCGCGTCGGTAAGCTCCGCGGGGAGCACGGCCCGGTTCCCGATGGCCCGCACCCGGATGTGGTGGCGGTGGACGCGCTCGTCGACCGCGATATCCCGGAAAGCTTCCGTGAACAGACGCATCAGCGCCTCCACCTCCTCCTTCGACCGTCGGAGGTTCTCGGTCGAGAGCGCGTAGACGGTGAGAACCTTGAGCCCGATCTCGAGGCACCAATCGAGCAACTCCTCGAGCTTCCGCTTTCCCTCGAGGTGCCCCTCCTCGACGAGGAGCCCGGCGGTCCGCGCGAACCGACGATTGCCGTCCATGATGATGGCGAGGTGGCGCGGGACCGGAGCCTTGCGGATCCGTTCGAGCAGCTGGCGTTCTTGGGCGTCCCGAAGGGCGCCGCCCAGGATGTGGGAGAGGTACGGGGCGGTCCTGCGCTCGCTCCGCTCGGCCACGGGAGTACGAGCGACGACGGGGGATTAAGGGTTGGGGAGTCCCCGGCGTCGAAGATAGGCGCGCCGCGCGGAACCGGGGGCGAGGAGTCCGAGAATCCCGTACCCCGAGAGGTCGGCTCGGTACCGAAGATTCGCGAGGGGGGACCAGTGCCAGAACGCTCGCAGGTCCCTCGCCACCTGGCCGCGAGGGACGCCGGGCGTCAGAATGTCGTGAAGGAGGCGGCTCCCGAAGTACGCGCTCCCGGCGAGGCGACTCGCGGCCGGAGGCCCCGCGCCTGCGGTGGCGCGGAAGGTGGGTTCGAAGGAATCCAGGAACTGTTGGTGGTACCGCAGGAACGCATCGAGCGCACCGGGTCCGGCGTCCCTCGAGAGGAGCGAAGCGTTCGCGCCGTGCACCCGGTAACGCGTGAGCGGCGTCGAATCGATGAACACGCCCCCGCCGGCCCTAAGAGACGCGTAAAAGAGTCCGCTATCGATCGCAGCCGGCAAACCCTCGAGCATCGAGAGGGCACCGAGAATCGGCTTCCTCCGGAGCGCCATCGAGGAGAGGTTGAAGTCCGGGTCCACCTGGCAGAGCCTCGGAACCGCCACGTCGAGGTTCCCAGGAGCGGCACGGACCGAGCCGAACCGGGTGAGGTTCCGCGCCGCGGCCCCCTCGGGGGCTACCTCGCTTGAGCCATCGTGGCTCACGAACCGCTGCGCGTTCCGATAGTAGCCGAGGGACGGATCTTCGCCGAACGAGCGCTGGACGACGCCGAGCCGCGCCCGAAGATACGCGTCGTCGTCCTCGAGAAACGTGACCACCTCTCCCTGTGCCTCACGGATTCCCCGGGCTACCTTGGCGCCGAGCGGGTCTAGATCCGTCTGCAGGAGCCTCCAGCCCTTCGCGGTGAGCGCGGCATCGATCTCGGGGTCGACGAACTTCTTGACCACGAGCAGCTCGGTCCCAGCGGTCCCTCTGGCGCTCGCCACGGCCGAGTCGGCCGCCTCTAGGATGAACTGCGTCCGCTCGTGAGCGATCAGGATGACGGATACGGTGGGGTCGGCCATGGGCTAGTTCGAAGCGGGCGCGGCTCGACCCGGGCCAGGATACTCCGCAAGCCCGAGCAGCGGGCGCGTCGTGGCCGGGTGCTCGTCCGGGGGCACCGAGCGACGTCGACGGAGTTCCTTGTTGAGCGGGCTCGAGGAGAGGACCGAAGCGTGGAGATCGTACACTCCTTCCCAAAATCGGTTCCAGTCCCCCGACCGCTCGAACTCCCCGAGAAGCGCTTCCGCCTCGACGGAACCGGTCGCAAGCCTCGCGTACTCGGGGTTCGCCTGGAAGAATTGCTTTCCTGCCATCTTTCGAAGGAACGCACCGGGGAACAGCCCGTAGTAGCGAAAGATGGGCCGCGGGAGCACGACAAGTTGCTCGGGCAGGTCCGTCGCGATGTGGTCCTGGGCGACCCGAACAGCAGCTCGCTTCACTAGTCGCTTCAACTCTCTCGGTCGCGCGAGGTCGGCGGCCCCGAGGCGGTAGCCCATCGT
>JAKIWH010000074.1:0-4626 GCA_022750125.1 Thermoplasmata archaeon | reverse complement strand
GGGTGAATGCTCGAAAGATTGCGGGCGAACCGCCATCGTACTTCGGAGGTGAATTCGATCTGCCCGAGGAGCTGGATGTACGGGAGCCCGAACAGCTCCTTGTCCGGGTACGCCGACGGCAACCCCCTCAGCACCTCGACGTCCTGCTCCGGAAGCACCTCGTTCGCGTCGACCTGCCAGATGTACGCGCCTCGAGCCTGGCGACGTGCATGGTCGAGGGCGTTCCGGATGGCGGAGCCGTTCGTCGAAACAGTATCCCACCCGTGGCGCGAGAGCCGAAGCTTCGGGAGCGAGCTCGCAAGCGCCTCGAGCTCCTCGTACGTCCCGTCCTCCGATTGGCCGTCCTCCACGACCAGCTCGTCGACGACGGGAAGGGCCGCACGGATTGCTTCGCGGAACGGGTACCCCTGCCGGAAGCCGTTGCGCACGGCCATGAATCCGGAGATTCCGAGGGGGCTCGGGCCTGCGCTCGGAGCACCCCGGGCGGGTGCGCCGCCCGTCGTTCCCATCGGACGGGAACACCGTAGGGCGAGAGATAAACGGTCCGCCGAACCTGCAACGCCGAGGGGGTAGGCGCCCTGGTCGGGAGCTTCGGGCCGGGGGTGAAGCACCGGACGACCCTTCGAACCCGAGTTCCAGGCTCGACAGGCCTAGATCCTAGACCACTAGACTACCAGGGCACCGAGGGCGCTCGTACTCACCCGCGCCTATGAACCTTCCCTCAAAACTCGGGAGTGGGCGCCCCGCGCGAAATCCCCGCTTCGAGTCGAGAGGACGGTTTATCTAGCAGAGAGCGGGCTGCGGGTCTCCTTACGGGTGGGGACGATGGGCGCAGTCGAAACTTGGGCTCTGGCGGTCTTGATCCTGTTGGGCGGATACCTCGTCGTCGGCCACCTCGGGGTGGACCTGGGTAGTGCGGTCAGCGCGTCGATCCACGGTCTCGAGCACGTCCTCGCGCGCCCGCTCTAGCCCGAGAGACCTCGCCGTAGACGGCGAGGTACCGCTGCACCATGGCGGCCTCGGAGTACTCTATGGCCGCCGCGATACCGAGCTTCCCCCGGCGTTCACGCTCGCCCGCTCCCTCAAGCGCACCGAGGGCCCCGGCAAACCCGGCCGCCGAGTCGACGCACTCTCCCGCGCCCGTCGCAGCGAGCATCGATACCGCCCCTGCGTCGTAGCCGACGAATGGGCGACCCGCGGCCATCGCCTCGACCGGCAGAAGTCCGAATCCTTCGTACTGGCTCCCGAGGACGACGACGTCGCTCGCAAAGATGGCCGCAATCGTCTCCTCTCGCGATAGGGCCCCCGGCGCTCGCATCTCGACGCCGAGGGATTCGGCAAGTCGCGCGCACGCCGCGAGGTTGAACGGCGATCCCGGGACGTCCCGGCCGATCGCGAGGAGGCTCCATCGGTCGCGGACCGGTGCGATCCCCTGGACCAAACGATCCACCCGCTTGTTCTCGAAGAACCCCCCCGCGTAGACCGCGAGCCGGGGCCGGGTGATGCCGTGTTTCGCGCGCACCCCGTCCGCGCCCGGGGGCGGAGTACGAAACTCGTCGAGAGCAACTCCGAGCGGAACCACCTTGAGGCGCTCGGGCAGGACGCCCCACGAGCGGAGTTGGGCGGCCTCACGCTCCGTGTCGGGCGTGTAGGCGTCGAACCGGCGGAGGACGCGGGGGAAGTACCGTTCGAAGTAGTACCGGTCCCGCCAGCGCGGGTGCATCTCGTACTGGTAGAATCCGTGGCCCGTCAGGACCTGCGGCCACGCGAAGCTCGCGGCCTTGGGGAAGTAGAAGTCGGCGCACCAGATCCGGTTCCCGTGGAGGTGGAACAGGTCCGCGTCGATCGCTCGAAGCGAATTCAGATACCGGACTGGGAATCGTATCCCCATCCAGTGGCGCATTCGGAGCCGTCGAACCTCAACGCCGTGAACGGTCTCCTCCGCCGGAGTTCCCGGTTCCTGCTGCGTGATCACCGTGGCCCGGTGACCCGCAGCGACGAGCCCCTCCGCGATCGACTGGACGACCCGCTCCGTACCCCCCGGCACCGGAGCGTACCGGTGGCTCGCGAGCAGGACGTGCACTTCGAACCCAAGCCGCGCGCCGAGAGATAGGGTTTGTCGCGGACTAGGCGGCCGTGGCCGGGCGAAGGTGCCCCTTGAGCACCTTCGCGAGGGTTGCGGGAGGTAGGATCCCCTCGGGGGTGACGAATCCGGTGACGTACCTCGCCGGCGTGACGTCAAACGCAGGATTCCGAGCGCGGCTCCGGCGGGGCGCGATCCGGGTTCCGGCGAGCTCGAGGACCTCCTCCTCGGCCCGTTCCTCGACGGGAATCGATGCCCCCGTCGGTTTGGAGATGTCAAAGGTGCTCCAGGGGGCCGCGACGTAGAACGGGATGCGGTTCTCGTTCGCGAGCACCGCCTTCTCGTACGTCCCGACCTTGTTCGCGAAGTCCCCGTTGCGGGCGATGCGGTCCGCCCCCACGATGACGAAGTCCACCTCCCCCGCCCGCATGAAGTGGCCCGCGGCGCCGTCGGCGATGACGGCGTGGGCGATGTGCTCCTGCGCGAGCTCCCAGGCCGTGAGCCTTGAGCCCTGGAGCAGAGGCCGGGTCTCGTCCACCCATACGAACGGCCGTGCGCCGCGTTGCTTCGCGACCCGGATCGGTGCGAGCGCCGTTCCCCACTCGACGGTCGCGAGGGCACCTGCGTTGCAGTGGGTGAGCACGCGAGGCTTACCCCGGAACAGCGGTGCGCCGGAGATGCCGATAGCATGGCACTCCTCGACGATACGCTCGCGGTACGCTCCGGCAGCTTCGAGGACGTCCTCTCCCGCTATCCAAGGGCGGCGGACCGCCTCGATCCCGACGAAGAGGTCGCGGGCGGTCGGCCGGGTGGAGGCGAGTAGTCGGGCCGACGCATCCGCGCGGCGCCCCTCCGCTTTTGCGAGCACCATCCCGTACGCCGCGGCGACGCCGATGGTAGGCGCCCCCCGAACGGCGAGGGTCCGGATCGCCGCGGCGACGTCCGCAACGTGGGACGTCCGGACGACGTGGAGCCGGCCCGGCAAGAGACGTTGGTCGATGTAGGCGAGCTTTCCCGATTCCCACCAGAGGGCGCGGACAGCCATCGTCTACGCGTCGAAGGTGTGGAGGAGGTCCATCCACTCAGGAGGGACGCGCTTCGGGCGGGCCAGCGCTTCGTCGAACGGAATGCCGCGGATTTCCTCGCCTCGCAGGACCGCGACGGTGCCGAACTTTCCCTCGGAAACGAGGTCCACCGCCTTGGCGCCTAGGCGCGACGCGAGAATCCGATCGAACAGCGTGGGGGGTCCGCCGCGCTGGATGTGGCCGATCTGGGCGCTACGGGACTCGACGCGCGTGAGTTCTTCGATCCGACGAGCGAGGAACGCGCCCACGCCGCGTTCCTTCAGGAGCTCGTGACCGAACTGATCCTGGCCGCCGACCTCCCCCGCGGCGGCTCCGAGGTTGACGCCCTCGGAGGCGACGATCACGGCGCAGCCCCGCGCCGCAAGCGCCGCCCGAACGTGCGACGCGAGCTCGGCCTCTCGGTACGGCTCTTCGGGCAGGAGCGTGTAGTCGGCCGCGGCCGCGAGCCCGGTCGCGAGAGCGACCCAGCCCGCGTCCCGGCCCATGACCTCGAGGACTATGGCGCGGTGATGGCTCGCAGCAGTGTCCCGCAGCCGCTCCACCGCCTCCATGGCGACCGACGAGGCCGAATCGAAGCCGAAGGTCCAGTCGGTCCCTCCGACGTCGTTGTCCATCGTCTTCGGGACGCCGACGACCTTCCCGCCCCGCCGCGCGAACTCCCGCGCGGCGTTCAGCGTGTCGTCCCCCCCGATCGCGATGAGCGCGTCCAGCTTGGCCGCCTCGACGGAGGCGAGTAGCTTCGCGGCGTCCGCCTCGGACTTGAACGGGTTCGTTCGGGAGGTTCCCAAGAGCGTTCCACCCCGGGTAACGGCGTGGACCACGTCCGCGGGGACGAGGGGTCGGAACACGCCGTCCCGGAGTCCTTTCCATCCATCGAGCGCTCCCACTGTCGTGTGGCCCGCGCGCCGGGCGCGGTAGACGACGGCGCGGATCGCCGCGTTGAGCCCAGGGCAATCGCCGCCGCCCGTGAGGACGGCCAGCTTCACGCAGGGACCTCGAGATAGCCCCGCATTGCGGTGGTGAGGATCTCGCAGCCCGAGTGGGTGACGAGCACATCGTCCTCGATCCGCACCCCGCCCCGACCCGGGAGGTAAATGCCGGGTTCGAGTGTGATTGCCATCCCCTCCTCGAGCGGATCCTCGGTCGAGTCTCCCATCCCGTACCCGTCGTGGACGGCGAGCCCGATCGAGTGCCCCACGCCGTGGGTGAAACGGCCCTTCCACGGCGAGGCGTCGATCACCCGCTGTGCCGCGAGGTGCACCTCTTTCCCCGGGACTCCGGATTTCACGGCGTCGAACGCGGCTTGCTGAGCGCGTTCGACCGTCTCGTGCACCCGCTTGAGCTCCGGGTCGGTCGGCCCGAATCGGTACGAGCGCGTGATGTCGCTCGCATACCGCCGGAAGAACGCCCCGAAGTCGCAGACGATGCTCATGCCCGGGGCGAGCTTCACGTTCTGCG
>JAKIWH010000007.1 GCA_022750125.1 Thermoplasmata archaeon | reverse complement strand
ATCGCTCCCTCGGCCGTCAGGACCCCGGGTCGATCGTTCCCCGGAAAGAGGAGACCACCATCGTACGCGCCGGTCGCCACGACCACGGCCCGGGCGCGGAGGAGCCGCGCAGCTCCGTGGTCATCTACTGCGCTCGCCTCGAACGGGAACAGGCGTCCCGGGGCCGGCGGGGGCAGGAAGGTCACCGTCGTCCGTGGAGCGCACACCACGCCTTGGGGAGGAGCGGTGAGCGGACCCCGGTCGATCAGCAGGACGGAGCGGCCCGCTGCGGAGAGCCGGGTCGCGGCCGCCCGTCCCGCCGGCCCCGCTCCGATCACGAGCGTGTCGGAGTCGGTGATCTCGCCGGCCGCGGGCGGGGCAGCGAGGGTCGGAGCGGGGGGCCTGCCGTACCCCGCGAGCCGCCGGATCACCCCTTGGTAGACCCCGCGCAGGAACGCCGGTCGGCGAAACCCGTGGAGCGTATCGATCCCCCGGGGGAACAGCGAATCGAGGAGCCCGAGCAGGTCGAACTCCACCGAGGGAAATCCGTTCTCGGTCTCGACCCGGTCGCCGGCAACGGGCCGGTACGTGCAGGAGCGGACGTTCGGAACCCCGTTCACGCGCACGAGACACTGCGAGCAGAACCCCGTGCCGCACATCGGGGCGCGAGGCCGATGGTACCGGATCGAGCGGCCGAGGATGGGGGGCAGCGTGCCGGTGAGGGAGGCTGCGAGCGGCCGGTCCTCGACCACGGGCCGCTCCCGGCGCCGGAACCGGAAGGTGGGCGGGCTCGCTCCGGCCATGCAGCGCGCGGAGGGGGGTGCGTTCGTATTTAGTCGCTCGGGCGGGGCATCTCCGAGGAGCGCCGTGCGGCGCCGTCGCAGGGACCGCCCCTCACCTCAATCTATATAGTAGTCTAGAAAGTGGGCGGTCTTTCATGCGTTCCACCGGGGGGTTCCACGGCCGCCGCATCCAGAAGACAGGGGGGTCGACATACATCGTCTCCCTGCCGAAGAGCTGGGTCGTGGAGCGTGGACTCTCGGCGGGCGACGTGCTCCAGTTCATGCCTCGCTCCGACGGCTCCCTCGCCGTCTATCCCGAAGAAGGGAGCGGCACCACCTCCCTCCGCCGGCTCATCGAGATCGATAACACGATGCCTCCCGAGCATCTCTTCCGCCGCCTCGTCGCCGAGTACATCGCGGGGGTGCCGCTCCTCGAGCTCCGCTCGCGGGGCCGGATGAGCGCGGGCACCCGCGAGGTGATCCGAGGTTTCGCCCAGCGGATGATCGGACCCGAGATCCTCGAGGAGACCTCGGACTCGGTGATCCTTCAGGACGTGATCGGGCCGAACCCGCTCCCCATCCCCTCCGTCATCCGACGGATGCACCAGATGGTGAAAGCGATGCAGGGAGACGCCATGACCGCGTTCCGTACGCAGGACGCCTCCCTCGCCCGGGACGTCATCGAGCGGGACTGGGAGGTGGACCGGCTGCACTGGTTTGTCGGCAAGCAGGTGACGACCGCGCTCCGCGACGCTCGCACCCTCGCCTCGATCGGGCTTTCGCTCCCCGAGTGCGCTACCTACCTCCTCGCCTCCCGAGTCCTCGAGCGGATCGCCGACCATGCGGTCCGGATCGCCGGCACCGTCGAGCTGCTCGGGAAGGAGCGGCTTCCCGGCGTACCGCTCAAGGAGCTCGATCGCGTGGCGAACGTGGCGGCCGCCGCGCTGGGCGACGCCCTCGACAGCTTCGAAAGAAAGGACATCGAGCGCGCGAACGCCGTGCTGGATGCGGTGGCGCGGCTGCCGCCCGAGCGGGAGGCGATCCTCCGCGAGATAGGCACGAAGCGCGGGCGCCTCGCGGTCGCGATCGCCTACGTGTTCGAAAGCCTCGAGCGGAGCGCGTTCTACGCGAGCGACCTCGCGGAAATCGCGATCAACCACGCGGTCGAGGTCACGCCCGTGGCCCCGCCTGCTTAGGCAGTCGCATCCCCCGGTTACGCGGGAACCGGTCCGCCGCTCATCGCGGCCCCCAGAAGCTTTCGCAGCTCCTCGGCGGTGGGAACGCGCGGGTTCGAGAGGAGCGCTGGGGACCGGGCCGCGTCCGCGACGATGTTCTCAAGCTCCCTCGTGAACCGGTCGGGATCGACTCCCGCCGAGCCGAGGGTACAAGGGAGGCCCGCAGTTTCCCAGAGTAGACGAATCCGCTCGCCGAGCGCGTGTGCACTTTGAAGCGGTCCGCCACCAAGCACGCGCTCCAACGCGGCAAGTCGGTCCCTGCCCGCCGCGAAGTTGAACTCCAGCCCGTAGGGGAGGAGCGCCGCGACGAGACGGGAGTGCGGGACCTCGAGACGCGCCTGGGCCGCGTGGGCGAGGGCGTGGACAAGCCCGAGCTGTGAGTTCGCGACGGCCAATCCTGCCAGCGTCGCGGCGACCTGGAGCTGCTCTCTCGGAGCTTCGAGCTCGGGATGTCGTACCGCCTTCGGCAGCTCCCGCAGGATCGTTGCGATCGCGTCCCGGGCCATCGCTCCGCCGATCGGGTTCGCCCATTCCGAGAGCGATGCCTCAAAAGCGTGGGCGAGGGCGTCCGCCGCCGTCGAAGCCACCCACGTGGCCGGAAGCGTCGAGAGGAGACCCGAGTCCAGGATAGCCCAATCGGGCACCAGTTCCCGGGAGGAGAGTTCGAGGAGCGTCCCGTTCTCCGCGCGGAGGTAGGCGGTACCGGTCGACTCGCTCCCGCCCCCGCACGTCGTAGGCACCGCGGCGAACCGAGCGCGGCGGCGTAATCCGAGCGCGCCGGGATCCGCGAACGATTCGAGCAGCTCGCCGGGTCTCTCGTAGCTGACCCAGGCCGCCTTGGCGAGGTCGAGAACGCTGCCGCCCCCTATCGCGACCACCCAATCGGGGCGGGCGGTCGTGAGCGAAGCGGTGATGGGTTCTATCGAGGCGAGGGCGGGTTCTCCGGCGGGCGCGGATTGCACGACCACCTCGCCGGCCTCCTTCTCCAGTTCCTCGACGAGACGACGAGCCCGAGGTAGCGTCGCAAGGCTCGAGTCGATGAGAACCCAGCAACGCTGGGCGCCGAGCGAGCTCAGCTGTTCGAACGCCCCGACGCCGAGGACGATCTTCGGGGCGAGAAAGTACCCGAGCACTGTACCGGTCGGGCCCCCTACTCGTCGGGGCCCTCACGGCAGCGTCGGCAGGTCGCGGTCAGGGTGAGGGAGATACCGTCCACCGCCCATCCCGCGGGCGCGCGACTCGCGAATCCTGCGAGAGCACCCACCTCCTCGGAGGTAAGTGAGAGGGCGGAGATACGGCCGCAGCCCCGGCAGACGGCAACTAGGTGCGGGGGCTCGATACGGGGGACCACGACCCCCTCGGGATCCGAGGGAACGCTCCCCGGGACCACGGCGAGTGGGGGAGACCTTGTCGGGGCCTCCTTCGGCCGCGGGCGCGAGCGGCGTCGAGGTGACCGCGAGGGAGAACTGCTCACGTCCTCCTCACGGGTGCGTGGTATTTGAGTCGGCCCGGCACGAGGATACTTCGCGTGAATCAGCCAATGAGTGTACTGACCAGCTTAGCGGGGGAACGCACGGCGCCCGCCCTCTTGCGGGCGGGCGCGTGTCGGAAAAGGTTCGGAGGACCCGTTTACGGGTGCTTGGCCATCTTGAGGACTTCTTCGTGGCTCACTTTCTTGCTGTGAGTGTGCTCGGTGTGCCACTGGGTCAGGGCAACGAGCTCCTTCTGGTCCTTCGAGACAACCTCAAACCCGTCGTCGCAGGCGACCTTCAGCCTTCCGCATCCCATGGTGTTCCCAACTGCCCCAGAGGGCAAGATATGAGACGCAACCTTCGCCCTTAAGGGCTTAGGTTCACCCCGATAGTGGAGCCGTTGGGGAGGCCGTCGGCGCCTCCTGCGCGAGCGGGGCAGGCCGGAGGACGGGAAGTCACCGTGACGGAGTCCGACCCAATGTTCCGCTGCGTTGACTTTGTCGAGCGCCCGATCGAGGACGGGTCCTCGATGAATTCCTGGCGGACCGGTGGACTCACCGAGTTTCCGCCCCTCCCTCGGGCCGCCTAGATGACTTTGTCCACCCGGTCAAGCACCCGCTGGGCGAGGAAGGTGATCATCTTGCTCGGGCGACGCACCGTTTCGAAGCGCAAGGGCGTCGGCCGTCGCTTCGGATGCTCACGGTACCAACGACCGGCGGCCCCGCCGACGTCCGGATGGACCGCGTCGAGATTCCAGCGTCCGTCCGCTCGTCGCTTCTTGCGCAGGAGCCCGAGCGCGAACCGGAGACGTCGGTCGTCCCCGTAGCCGAGCCCGGTCAGGAGGTCGAGTCCGACGAGGAGGTCGTAGTAGTAGTGGACGGGCCAGTGGAAACGGAACCACGGAGGATAACGCTCCCCCTGGCGGTAGAGCTCCCGGTCGAGGAAAAATTCGGCGCCACGTTCGACGCAGCCATGCATGGCCGCGGTCCACCTTGAGCGGGGGTAGGCTGCGAAGGCGCTGAGGCCCTCCCACGAATCGAGGTTCCGTCCTGGGGCGGGTCCCTCGTGGAACGACCAGCAGGTCCAGCCTCCCTTCGGGTGCGAACTCTCGACGAGCCAGTCGAGGGCCAGGCGAACCCGCCGGTCCTCGCCGTAGCCGAACCGAAGGAGCGAACGTACCATGTTCCCCGTGAAACAGAGGTGGCCCTTTTCACCGTAGAAGCCACCGACGCCGCCGCCGCGGAGGGGGTGACGTCCCATCCAAAGTTCACAGGAGGCGCGGATCTCCGGGAGCTCCCGGGTGAGCCCGAGCTCGGCGAGGACGAGCAGCTGCCAATTGGTGCCCGTGTACTTCGGCAGGTACAGGTTTCGGTCGCTCTCCCACCACCCCTCCGGATCTCTCCGGGCGAGGATCTCGGCGGCCCAGCCAACCTTCGGGAGGTTCCGTTTCGCTTCTCGGCACCGCGAGTCCGCGGCCGATTTTCCTTCAAGCTCTCGAAGGGTGAGATACCGGATCGCCGGCTGCTCCTCTTCGAGGAGCCAGCGGAGGACCGCGCCAGACGCCACGGCAGGGTTCAGTCGACCTTCCGCGTATAATGGCAATCCTTCCGCGCCCAGGGGCCGCGCCGTCGTTCAGGGGCGGGCTCCGCGGTTACGTCGGGCGCGGGCTCGGAATCTGCACGTGGAGGCTTTCCTGGGCCCGTTCTTCAACCGCGGACCGCAGGGTGCTCCAGGTCGCTCGACATCGCGAGCAGCTGGTCGCGTGTGATCTCCCCGCGGGCGTACCGCTCCCGCAGGATCTCCTGGGCCTCATCCCGCGCGGGCCAAGGAGTGTGCCCTCCCCAGCCCGCGCCCCAGCACGCCCATCGGAAGGCGACGAAGACGAGCAAGACGACAAGGAAGAAGCCGAACGGGAAGATCGGCCAAAACGGCGGACCCGATCCGCCCGGAGTTCCGCGGGGAAGCCACCCGAGCAGTACAGCTCCGAGCAGCAGCGCGTAAAGCGCGCCGAGCCCGACAAGGAGCACGCCCGGAAACCAACGGGGCTCGCGTGCCTGCGGGCCGTCGACGAGCCTGTCGGCCCTGGTCGTGGGCAACCGGAAAGGAGCGGAGCTCATGGTCCACCTCCCGGTGTCGGTTGTTTTCGGGTGGGAGTTTCGCTGGATGCCGTCCGGTCCACTCCCTCGTAGGGACGTGGAACGAGCAGCAGGGCGGCCCCCACCAACACCCCCGTAAATCCGACGGACATCAGATAGGAGGCGGCGGCGCTCCCTCCGTTGAAGGTGAACGCCATGCCGGCGAGGAACGCGAGGAGCGAGGAGAGCAGTGCCAGCGCGCCCGACGCGGTTGCCCGGCGGTCCCGTAGACGTCGTCCGAGAGCGAGGACCCTGGCAGAAGTCCCCACGAGCAACACTCCGAGGATGATGTGAAGAACGAGAATGGGGCTCGATTCGAGGACGGTGAGCGCGGAGCCGCCCGGAAGGGAACCGAACAGGTTGAGCGCCATACCCAGCAGGAACTCGGCGGCAAGCAGGATCAGCAACGGTATGCCGAGGGTGCGGACGTGCGTTCCTCGACGCTGCTCGGGTGCCTCCCCGACGGGACCGGTAGGGACCGTGGGCGCGGAAGCGTGGACGCTCATGCGAACCCCGCCATCCGGCCGCCGTCGATCGGGACCGTGGTCCCGGTAACGAACTCGGCGGCCTCGGAGCAGAGCCACAGTACTACGTTCGCGACCTCCCCCGAGGATCCGAGTCGTCGCATCGGGACCGCCTGGCGCGCCTGCTCGCGATACGCCGCTGGAGCGGACTGAAGGCGGTGGTTATCGATTGGGCCGGGCGCCACCGCGTTCACTCGGATCCCGCGCTCGGCGTAGTCGAGCGCGGCCGACTTCGTGAGCCCCAGGATGGCGTGCTTCGCGGCGACGTACGGGCCACCGCCCCGGAACGCCTGGAATCCTGCCGTCGAGGACATGTTCACGATCGCCCCTCCGCCGGAGCTGAGGAGGAGCGGGATCTCCTGCTGCAACGCAAGGAAGGTGCCGGTGACCGTGATCCGCATCACGCGCTCGAACGCGTCGAGGGGCACGTCGCCGAGGTCGGTCGGTGCGTACCCCTCGCCGGCGTTGTTGAACGCGGCGTGGAGTCCCGGGAGCTCGGAGCGTATCTTCGCGCCGAGCGCGGCTACCGACTTCGGGTGGGCAAGGTCGGTGGGGACGACGAGCGCCGTTCCTCCCTCCTTCCGGATGCTGCCTGCCACTTGCTCGAGAGCCTTCGCGTCACGCGACGCGAGCACTACCGTCGCGCCCTGACGGCCGAACGCTCGCGCGGTCTCCGCCCCGATCCCTCGGCTCGCCCCGACGACCAGGGCGACCTTCCCCGAAAAGCTCGGCAGCGCGTGCCCGGGAGAGGCTCTCTCATTCGGTGTCATCACATTCATACATACTGTAAGACTAAATAATGCTGTCGGCATATCCTGATGTCCGAAGGGGGGTGGGCCGGTAGCATGTCTCCGCGCGCGTACGATTCGAGCCGACGTCGCCCGGGAGCTGAAGCCACGCGGCTTCGCATCCTCGAGGCGACCCGGGCGATCGTCGGCGGAAAGGGGGACCTCACCGACTTTTCAATGGAGGCGGTCGCACGGAGCGCGGGGGTGGTGCGGATGACCGTCTACTACCATTTCCCTTCGCGCGAGAAGCTGCTCGAAGGACTCTCCGATCACCTCGCCCAGCAGGGTGGCATGCGACGGATGCGGGAGGTGTTCCAGGAACCGGACGGGAGGAAAGCGCTCCGAGCCCTCGTCGAGACCTTCGTGAGCTTCTGGTCTTCGGACCGGATCACGCTTCGGAGGATCCGGGCGATGGGCGTGGTCGCTCCATCATCGGACCGGGCTCCACGGGACCGCGACAGCTGGCGACGCGAGGCGATCAAGAACCTTCTCGAGAAGCTCGGGAAGGGCATGAGCGCTCGAAAGCCGAGGGAGCGGGAGGAGCTGGTCGACCTCCTCACTACCCTCACGAGCTTCGAAACGTTCGATGCGCTCGCGACAAGCACCCGCTCCGCCGATGCGGTCGCCACGCTCCTCACCCGTGTCGCCCTCGAGCTTGCGGGGTACGCCTGAGCTACTCACGGCGGACAGTTCGACCAGAACGGGTGTCGAACTCGGAGTCCGGGAGCCCGACTAGGAACGCGGCGTACCGGTGTTCGCGGTCCCCTCGAGGTACCAGCGCGAGCAGCTTGTTCACTACCTCGTCGTAGGTCTCTCGCGGACTCTGCTTCAATGCCGCGAGGCGAGCGCGAGTCTCGCGCGAGAACCGGACAGTCGAAGTCATGCCGATGTCGTGGCACATGGCAACCATCTAGTTTGTCCCTTCCCCTCGCAGTTCGCGCGAACTTCGAGCTGCGGGGAGAGAGGATCGACGGGAAATTCCTACCCACGAGCGAGCCGTCCGGCGCGCGGCGCGTCCCGGGTTTCGATTCAGTAGGTCTCGACCTTCAGTCCGGGGACTCGGTCAAAGCCACGGTCCCGGGTGATCAATCGTTGCCCATGTCGGAGGCTCACCGCGGCGATGAACAGATCGGAGGCGCTCATCGACTCTCCACGGGAAATGAGATCGGCCTCGATTCGCCCCGCGAGGCGACAGGATTCCCAATCGAACTCGAGCCATTGAAGGGAGCGGATCAGATCCTCGGCGGCGGTGAGGGATTTCCCCCGAATCCGTGGGCCCGGACCATGACCTCCGCGGCCGCCGGGGGAGTTATGGATCGAAGCTCCCGCTGATGTTCGAACTGTTCCAGTCGCGCGACCGCCGAAGGGACGCCTCGGAGCAGATCGATCAGGAAGGTTGAGTCCAGGCTCGCCACGGCGTCACTTCCCGTGCCGTCGCCCCAAACGGAGCATTTCGGTCCGGGACGATCGGTTGCTCTGTTCCATCCAATCCTCGAACTTCGCGAGCTTTTCGGCGGGCACGTCCTCCCATGCGCCGACGAACTCGTGGAGGGAGCGTTCAGTCCGGGCAAGCCTCCTCACGACCTCGCTGAAGCTCTCGCCCCCCGCTTTCTCGCCGCGAGGGCGAGGTAAGCGTCCTCCGCCAAGGTCACGGTCTTTACGGACCTAAGTGTGTTTACGTCAACACATTACTCAAGAGTTTAGGGCAGCATACCGGCGGGGTCGTCCACCAAGGGGCACGCAGCGAGGATTGGGGAGTCCCGTTCGGCGCTCGCTCGATAGCCAGGGATGCGAACCGTGCAGGAATCCGGCGGTGGCTGCAATCCCAGAAAGTTCAGGTGCGGGGAGAGGACGATCCCGAAAGGTTCGAATCCCTGCCCCGATGGCCCTCGAGTTTCGCGGGAGCCCTTTCTGTCGAGCCCCCCTACCGGTAGACGCGGGCCCGATGGTCGACCCGCTCGACGAGGATTGTCCGTGTCGCCGGATCGAGCAACGCGAGCAACCGGTAGTCGCCGATGCGGAGCTTACGTTCGTCGGAACCGACCAGCGAGAGGAAGAAGCGGACCGGATCGCTGGCGGCGGACTCGAGCTTCCGAACGACCCGACGAGCGACGGGAGCGTCGAGCCGGCCCAGATCGCGGGCGGCGGTCTCGGACCACCGAATCGACCAGGCCTTCAGAGATTCAACCTGCGCCTCAATTCCTCGTGGCCGACCGTGCGACGTGCTCGGATGTCGAGTCGTGCATTGAGCAGGCCGACCCGGAACGCAGCGCGGTAAGTACCTTCCTCATCACCAGTCGGGACCAGATCGAGTAGCTTGTTCAGAAGCTCGTCGTAGGTCTCCCGAGGCGACTGCTTCAGCAGCGCGAGGCGCTCACGGGTCGCCGGTGCGAGTTGGATCGTGGTGATCATGCTCATAGATAGAGCATGGCGCGCATATAGCTTACCATGTGATGATCCGTTCGGGGTTCAGGTGCGGGGGGAGTGCAATCCCGAAAGTTCCAATCCGCTTCGGAATCAAGATCCGCCCCGGCCGGTCATCGCGCTGGCTTCTACCGATTCCTCCGAGGACGAACCCCCGACCTCGACGTAGTGCTTATTTACAATTGCCTGACTATTGTGACCAATGGCCGTCGCCGACCCGCCCACCACCATAACGATCCGTTCGAGCACTCGGCAGCTCCTCGAGACCATGAAGCGCCCGGGGGAAACGTACGACGACCTTCTCCAGGAACTCGCGGATGAGTATTACCCTGCCGAGCTCGTCGAGGAGCTGCGACGCCGCGTGACCGAGCTGCGGAGCGGTAGGGCAAGGACGGTTCCGTCCGTCAAGGCGTACAAGAGGCTCGGGGTGTGAGCCTCTACTCCGTCGAGTTCGATTCCCGCGCGCTGGAAGCGGCCACCCGACTACCCGCCCGCCTCCGTGGGCGGCTCAAGGAGGATCTCGAGTACCTTCGAGCCGGGCCCTTCCGTTCGCATCCGGGGGTTCTTGTCAAAGAAATTCGCGAGTTGCGAGGGGTTTGGCGGTTTCATCTCGATCGGCGCCGGCGCATCTTTTACATCACGACGGAGGACCGAATCATTGTCGTCCTTGTCGACCAAAATGCCGGTGTAACACGGCGCACTCTGGCCGAACTCAAGCGGCGCATCCGATAGGACCAGTCGACGAACGCGCCTCGGCGTTGGCCCTTGCGAGAGGTTCACGTGCGGGGAGAGAGCCCTGCCGGAAAGGTCCAATCCCTTCTCCGTGCCGGTAGATCGTCGGGCCGGCCCGCCGTCTCGCGGAGACTTGCTCATGCCCCCGGCTAGAACCTGGCGAGCCCCCAGAGGTCTTTCACCACATCGGCTTCTTAATGGGAAAACATTATCTTAATGGACCGTTTCGAAGCTTCGTGGCCGCATCACGAAATCGAATGACGAGCCTTTCCATCCATCGCTCGACGCTCGAGGACCTCCAGGGCCTCAAGACAGGGGCCGAAACGTGGGATGACTTCCTGGAGCGGCTCGCGTCGTTCTACGAGAACACTCTCACCCCGGAGCTTCGATCGGAATTGAACCGGCGGTCGAAGGGACCCCGCGTTCCGCTCCGAGAGGTCCTGGCACAGCACGAGGAGCTCAAGCGACTGGGCCGGTAGCGGCCGTGCCTGAAAGCCCGCGGTCCGACTACCTTCAGCTCATCGACTTCTCCGATGAGGCGCGTAGAGAGCTGCTCTCGCTGCCCCCTGACGTACGGGACTCCTTCTTCTCGGCCTTTCCCTTGCTCGCGTCCAACCCTCGGGGCGGCGCGGGAAAAATCGACGCTCAGAACTTCCACGACTCGAAGGGCCGACCGACGAGGTACTGGCGACTGAAAGTGCCGGGTGGATATCGGGCGATCTACCGAATCGTTCAAGGCCGAATTCAGGTCGATGCAATCCGACCGAGGCCCGGGGTCTACGGTTGGCTCGCCAAGGTTCTCGCCCGGCGCGGTTGACCTGCAGCACGAGCCCACCGCATCGCGGGTTCCATCTCTACGCGGTCTCTCGTCGCCCTCCCCGGATGATTCGAGCGGGTGCACGCGTCAGAGATTTGAACAATCCGCCAGTGCGGATGTCACAGCAATTCAAAGAAGTTCAGGTGCGGGGAGAGGGATTTGAACCCACGAACTCCTGCGAGACCAGACCCTGAATCTGGCGCCTTTGGCCAAGCTGGGCGATCCCCGCGCCGGGGTAGCTCGTGCGGGAGCCGAATATGAAATCTCTGGGCGTTCGTAGGGTTTGGGCCCGCGGGTCGCCTAGGCTGTCGCCGCGGAGGGTGCTGGGGTCGTGTTCGCTTTCTCTGCGGTGAACACGTCCGTCGCCTCCCGGACGGTCGCGCGGTCGTGTACGATCGCGCGGAGCGCCTTGAGCATCGCGATGGGATGCGGGGATTGCCAGATGTTGCGGCCCATGTCGATCCCCTGGGCTCCCTCGGCGATGGCCGCGTGGGCGAGCTTGAGCGCCGCCTCCTCGCTGTCGAGCTTCGGACCCCCGGCGACGACGAGCGGGACCGGGCACGCTTCGACCACCTTCGAGAATCCGTCGCAGTAGTAGGTCTTGACGAGATGGGCGCCGAGCTCCGCCGACACGCGGCAGGCGAGCGCGAGGTAGCGCGCGTCCCGCTTCTCGAGCTCCTTGCCGACCGCCGTGATCGCCATCACGGGCATGCCGGCGCTCTCCCCCTCGCTCACGAGCGCGCCGAGCGAGGAGAGCGTCTCGTGCTCGTGGGGCGAGCCCGCGAAGACGGAGAGCGCGACCGCGCAGGCGTTGAGGCGAAGCGCCTCGTGCATCGGCGTGGTGACCGTTTCGTGGCTCAAGTCCTCCTGCAGCACGGTCACGCCGCCCGAGACCCGGAGGACGATCGGGACCTCGCAGGAGGGGGGAACGGAGCTCCTCAGGATCCCGCGGGTCAGGGCGACCGCATCGCAGTACGGAAGGAGCGGGCCGATCGTCGCCCCCGCGTTCTCGAGGTGACGCGTGGGGCCCATGAAGTAGCCGTGGTCGACCGCGAGCATGACCGTGTGGCCCGAGCGGGCCGGGAACATCCTCGCGATCCGGTTGCGCATCCCCCAGTCCATGGTACGAAACCCTCGAGTCGGAGTCCGGTTCTTATGGATTGCTCCCGGCGCGCTCGGTCGCCCGCGCCGAGACGGGGACGCGACGCTCCTCCTTGACGCAGTTCAGGACGACCTGGGTGCTGGTGCGCTCGATATGGGGATCCTGGAGCGCGCGCTTCACGAACCGGTCCAGGTCGGACCGGTCGCGGAACCTACCGAGAAGCAGCGCGTCAAAATCGCCCGTCACGTCGTAGAGGGCGTACACCCGCGGGTCGCGGGCGAGGTGTTCCTCCACCTCCCGGAGCCGACCCTTGGAGATCCGGATCCCGATCGTCGCGGCGAGGTCCCAGCCGAGGTGGCCCTCGTCGAGGACTGGGATGTAGCCCCGGATCACCCCGTCCCGCTCGAGGTGACCGACCCGGGTGCTCACCGTCGTCGGTGAGATGCGAAGGTGGTGCGCGATCTCCCGATGGCTGCGCCGCGCGTCCACGTTGAGCTCCTGAAGGATCGCTCGGTCGAGATCGTCCAGGCGACTGGTCGTTCGTGACATACAATCCCCAAATATTTGGACGAATATAACGAAGAGTGGTATGAACAATGGTCAAACAGCCGAGTTCGAGGGCCGAGGGTTGAAGTAGGGGACCCCGCTCGTTCCCGCGGGGGAAGGCACGGTGGAGCTCGCGGGAAAGGGGAACGGCGGCGCGTCGGGGATGGCCGGGGCGAGCGGAGAACAGATCCTCGAACAGTTGCACGCCCAGCACCTGCGGTGGATCGAACTGTTCTACACCGACGTGCTGGGCGGCTACAACCACGTCCACCTCCCGCTCGAGGCGCTCGAGCCGGAGTCGTTCACCGAGGGGGTCCCGAAGCTCGACGGTTCCTCGGTGCGGGGGTTCCGCTCGATCCACGAGTCCGACATGATCCTGCTACCGGACCCGGCCACGTTCGCCACCATCCCGTGGCAGTCGGAGCACGGGGGGACCGGCCGGTTCATCGCCGATGTGTTGATGGGGCACTCCCGGGAGCGGTACGGTCACGACCCGCGGGGGGTCGCGCGGCGCACCGTCGAGAAGCTCGCGGCAGCGGGCTACGACCGTTCCTACTGGGGACCTGAGATCGAGTTCTTTGTTTTCGACAACGTCCGTCTCCTGCCGTCCGCGGACTCGGTCCGCGACGCCTGGGGCGGCGCGGGCTACGCCATCGATAGCGCCGAAGCCCCGTGGCAGCCGGGGGACGGCCATGCGGCGATCCGGTTCAAGGAAGGGTACCACCGGGCGAGCCCGCACGACGCGCTCGAGGGGATGCGGAGCGAGGTGTGCAACATCCTCGCCGACAGCTTCCACATCCGGATGGACGCGCACCACCACGAGGTCGCGACGGCGGGCCAGGGAGAGATCAACATCCGGTTCGACGAGCTCATCCCGGCGGCCGACCACGTCCAGGACGTTCGGTACGTCCTCCGCAACGTCGCCCGGCAGCACGGGAAGGTGGCCTCGTTCATGCCGAAACCCGTGTTCGGGGACAACGGAATCGGGATGCACATGAACCAGTCCCTCTGGCAGGGAAAGGAGAACGCCTTCTACGACGCGAACGACCCGTACGCTGAGTTGAGCCAGACCGGCCGGTACTACGTGGGCGGGCTCCTCGCCCACGCCCGGGCGCTCTGCGCGATCACGAACCCGACGACGAACTCGTACCGCCGCCTCGTGCCGGGGTACGAGGCTCCCGTCTTCATCGCGTGGAGCCGGGCGAACCGATCCGCCAACGTCCGCATCCCGTACTACCTGAAGGGTCACCCGGCCGCGAAGCGGCTCGAGTACCGGACGCCGGACTCGGCGGCGAACATCTACCTCACCGAGGCCGCGCTCGCCCTCGCGGGGCTCGACGGCATCCAGAAGAAGATGGAGCCGCCCGCGCCGGTCGACGAGGACATCTACAAGCTCACGCCCGCGCGGCGGCGGGAGCTCGGAGTCCGGGAGCTCCCGGGATCGCTCACCGAAGCGCTCGACTGCCTCGCGTCCGACTCGGAGTTCCTGAAGGGGATCTTCCCCGCTTCGCTCCTCGAGGCGTACACGGAGATCAAGCGGGAGGAGCAGCTCCAGCTGAACCTGCGTCCGCACCCGTACGAGTTCTATCGGTACCTCGACCTGTAGCGCCCGCCGCAACCCTCATCCCCCGCGAGGGGGAAACAGTGTCGTGGCGGAGTACCTCGTCGCCTCCGACCTGACGAGGAGCTACGGGGGTCCCACCCCTGCCGTCGACGGACTCTCCTTCTCCGTCCGCCGGGGGGAGCTGTTCGCGCTCCTCGGACCCAACGGAGCCGGCAAGACGACCACGATCCGGCTCCTGACGGGCCTGCTCGGGCCGACGCGGGGAACGGCGTACGTCAACGGGCTCGATGTCCGCGACCTCGACTCGGGACCGGAGATCCGGCGCCAGATCGGACTGCTCCCGGAAGCGGCGGGCCTCTACGAATCGCTCACGGTGCGCCGGAACCTCGAGCTGTTCGGACGTCTGTTCGGGCTTTCCGGTAGCGACCTCGACGGCCGCGTCCGCACGCAGCTCCTCTCGCTCGGGCTCGCCGACCGGGCCGAGGAGCGGGCGGGGACGCTCTCGAAGGGTCTCAAGCAGCGGCTCGCCATCGCGCGAGCTCTTCTCCACGAGCCCGACTGCGTCGTCCTCGACGAGCCGACGTCGGGTCTCGACCCCGAGGCGGCCAAGGGCGTGCGCGACGCCCTCCTTGCGCTGCGGGCGAGCGGAAGGACGGTGCTCCTCTCGACCCACCACCTCGAGGACGCGGACCGGCTCGCCGACCGGGTGGCGGTCATCCGGGGTCGCCTCCTCGCGATCGACACGCCGGCCGGCCTCAAGGAGCGGTTCTTCCGCCATCTGGTCGCGATCGACCTGCTTCGGGCGGACGACCGAGCGGAGGGGCTCCTGCGGACGATCGACGGCGTGAGCTCCGTGACGAGGGAGGGGACGCGCCTCACGTTCGAAGTCGGAACCGGGGAGGAGATCGTTCCGAACGGGGTGGAGGCCCTGGTCCGGGGGGGATACCGCGTTCGCTCGGTCTCGGCCCTCAATCCTACCCTCGAGGACGCCTACCTGCGGGTGATCGGCGCGGCGAGCCCCCCGCCGCCGGGAGCCCGATGAGGCCGATCCGGTGGCCGCTCGTGAAGGAGCTCCTGCACAAGGACCTCGAGGAGATCGCCCGGTCCCGTCAGTTGCTCTACCCGCTGTTCGTCCTGCCGGTTTTCCTGACCGGCGATGCGCTCGTCACCTTCTCCTTCGCGGCGAACGGCCTGTCGAACAACGGACTCTCCACGTCGACCGCCTTCTTCACCTTCGCCGAGTTCCTCCTGCTCCTCCCCGTCATTCTACCGATCCTGCTCGGCGCTTCCTCGGTCGTCCTTGAGAAGACGAACCGGACCCTCGAGCCGCTCCTCTCCACCCCCCTCACCGACACCGAACTCCTCGTGGGCAAGTCCCTCGCCCCGCTCGTCCCGGCCCTCTCCCTCACCGCCGCGAGCTACCTCGTGTATTCCCTCGGCGCGCTCGCCGTGGTGGACTCGCGGGAATCGGTCGCAAACCTCCCCTGGGGGTCGCTTCTCCTCGCCGCGTTCCTGCTCGCGCCGCTCCTGGGACTGTTATCCACCTTCGTGGCCCTCGCCGTCTCCACGAAGGCGAAGGAGGTGCGCTCGGCGCAGCAGATAGCGACCCTACTCGTGCTCCCCATCCTCCTCGCCGTCATCGGCGTCGGCCTCGCCGTCGGCCCGAACCTCGTGGGCCAGCTCGTGTTCGCCCTCGGGATCGGAGCCATCGCCTACGCCGTGCTGCAGGTCACCGTGAGCCGGTTCCACCGCGACCAGATCCTCGTGGCGGGGGTGTAGACAATGGCGAAGCCTCCGGCGGAATCGGTTCCCGAGCCGGCCCGGCCGGCGGGACCCGTCCCACCGCCGGTGCAGCGAAGCTTCTCGAGCTCGATGCGGGTCGATGCGGTCGTCTCGGACTGGCGTGCGGAGCTTGCGCCCGAGAGCTCCCGCGAGGCGCAGGAGCGGGAGCTCTACGGGAAGGCCTGGGAGGCGTACCTCGAGGGAGATTACGGATTCGGGCTCTGGTGCTGGCTCGAGGTGGACCGGCTCATCCTCGCGCTGGGGGGCTCGCTCCGGGAGGCGAACCGGGTGCTCGGTCCGGGCCGCTACCTGGGCTTCTCCCACCGCAAGGCGATCGCCGCCGCCGTGCCCGTCGAGAAGATCTACCGACCGCGGAAGGGGGACATGAGCACCCCGCGCCCCGACGCGATCCTGCTTCCCACCTACCAGGCGCTCGCCGTCTACGCGGTCCGCGCCCAGCAGGGCGCGCCCCGGGACAAGGCCCAGTACGAGATCGCGCTCGGGGAGTACGCCGAGCGGCGCCGCGCGGACCCGTACGGTCGGTACTTCGAGAGCTTCCGCGTGCTCCTTGAGAAGGAGCGGGACGAGGGCGCCCCCTCCTCCGCGCCCGGCTAGCGGGATGCCGCCACCTCCGCGCCGCTGGCTCCTCACCTTTGGGTACGACGGCCGGAGCTTCGCCGGCTGGGCGCATCAACCCGGGCGACGCACGGTCGAAGGGACCCTCGTGGACGGCTTGGCCCGGCGGGGGCTCCGCGTCCCGGGCTCGGAGGGGGGGCTTGCGGTCGCGAGCCGGACCGACCGTGGCGTGAGCGCTCGCGCCAACGCGCTGACGCTCCGAAGTTCGCTCCCGGCCCTCGCGCTCCTCCGCGCGCTCAACGGGCTCGCGCCGGAAGTGTTCTTCACGGAAGCGAGGGAGGTGGAGGAGAGCTTCCACGTGAGGTCGGCCACCGCTCGGGAGTACCACTACTTCGAACCAAGGGACGGACGCAACCTGCCGCGATGGCGCGCGCTCCTCCCCCTCCTGTCCGGGCAGCGGATCGACGTGCGCTCCTTCAGCCGCGGCCTCCCTTCGGACCGGCCGGTGTGGCGGCCGATCGACCGCGTGCGGATCGTGGAAGGCGAAGCGCATTTCCGATTCGAGATCAGGGCGCCAGGGTTTGTCTGGGGCATGGTGCGCAAGCTTGTCTCCGCCTTTCGCGCGGTCGAGCAGGGTGCCCTTTCCCACGAGGATCTCACGGCGGCGATCGAGGGTCGCAAGCGGCTCTCGCTCCCGCTTGCCGAGCCGGAGCGCCTGCTCCTTTGGGAGGTGGAATTCGGCCTGCCGCGGGGAACCTTGGTCGACCGGGCGAGCCGAGGCCAGCAGCGCTACTTCCGCGGCGAACTGGAAGCATCGGCGGTCCATGCCCCCTTCCTCGCCGAACTGCTCGAGTCCGGGCCTTCGCTCAAACCCGGGTAGCGAGCCGGCCCTCGTGACGGATGCCCGCCACCTCGAACAACCCGGGACGCCGGAGAGGGGTTCTCCGGGTTCGCGAGTGGGCCTAGCGCCACGCGATCTCCGAGCCGAGGATCGTGTCGACGCAGCCGACGAGGAGCGTTTGCGCTTCGCGAAGGTCGAGCCTGTGCTCTCCCGTGTAGAGCGAGATGAGCCCCCGTTCCACGCTCCGGGAGAGATCGGAGAAGAACGCCACCGCGCAACTCGCCGAATGGAACGCGTTGCCGCGGAGGAACTCGAGCTCTCCGGGTACTTCGGCGAAACGGACACCGTTCAAGGTCCCATACAACGAACGGCCGCACCAGCAAACGCCGCGCCGACGGGAGGAGAGCCGCTCGAGTTGGAGCGGCGCAAGTTGGTCCAGGGCGGACGACGTTTGCGCGAGAACGGAGGGCGGGCCGAGCGGAACGGCCACCTTGGGGGGAACCCATCGGAGTATGTGAGGCCGAAGGAATCTCGGGAGGGGCGCTGGTGAGCGCATCTATGAGAGGGCCGGGCAGTGGCGCCGAGGTGGCGATGCCCAAGGAGACCTCGGGTCCAGGGGCCCGCAGATGACCTCGGTACGCACCCTCGCCGCGCACGACCTTGTCGAACTGCGGTTCCCGAGGCCCCCGAGCGAACGGAACGAGATCGGGATCGCGGTGGGAAGGGCGATCGATGGGGCGGTCTCCCACTACAGCCACGAGGCCGCGCTCGGCCGACGACCGAGCGCGGCAGCGATGGCACGGTACGGCAGCGAGCTCCTTGAGGAGGCCCTCGCGGAGGTCGTCGAGCCCCCGAGCCCGGAGGGGCGAGAGAAGATCCTCGAGGAGATCGAAGGGGTGCTTCGCGCGTTCCGCCGCAGCGTCCTCTTCGGACTCTCGCGCCCGCGCTCCCGTCTCGTGCTCGTGGGGGAGCAGGCGGGGTACTACGCGCAGCCGGATTTCTGGGACCGGAGAAGCCGGTTCTACGAGATGAAGACCTACCGGGCCCTCCCGCCGCCGCCCGAGGTGGCCCTGCAGCTCAAGCTTATTCAGCTCGCCTACTCGCCGGGCACCGGGTGCCTGGTCTGCTTCGACCGCCATGTCCGTCCGATCGAGTCGCTCACCTACGAGGTCCCACAGCTCACGTCGGTCGAGGCGGAGGAGCTGCTCCGGTTTGCCCACGCTAGTGCCTTTGAACACGGCGCGGAGCGGGTGCTCGAGTTCATGGATGTGCCGGTGATCCGGTATCCTCTGCCCCCGGCCCCCCCGCCGCCGTAGGGCGGCCGCCTCCACTCGCCGCGAACCTCGCGGGCAACCAACGGCCGTGCGGGCTAGTCGACGTCGGGAAGCTGCCCCTCGGGAAAGACGGTGAAGGCGCTCGACGGGTAGTACGGCGGGAGAAGTGAGCCCGGGCCCGAAGGCTCGAGGGGCAGCGGATAGCTCGTCGCGTTGAAGATCGAAGGGAACAGTATCGGCGCCCGGGCCGGGGCGTTGAAGTCGAAGAACTCCAAGGGCAACGGCGCCGTGCAATCGAGCGTCGTGATGCAGCCCAGGTGGAAGCGCCACTCCATGAGGTGGAGGATGGATTCGAAGTAGCCGAACCCGCTCCCGATGTACCCTTCCCGGGCGTACGGGCTCACGACGAGGAGCGGCACCCGAAAGCCGAGCTGCTGATGGTCGCCGCTCATCGGGGGCGCCAGATGGTCGTAGAAGCCGCCGTAGTCGTCCCAGGTGAGGAACAGCGCGGTGCTGTTCCAGTCGGGGGAGGACTCGACGGCGTTCACGAGGCTCGCGGCGTACTCCTGCGCCACCGTCGAGTTCGCCGGCGGGTGGTCCGAGTCCTGGCCCGGCGGGATCACCCAGGAGATGTTCGGCAGCGTGCCGTTGCGAGCGTCCGCGTAGAAGTTGACGTTCGGAACGAAATGCTTCGTGAAGATCGCGGTGTAGCTCTCCGCCTTGGCCGCGAGGGGACTCCAGTAGCCGAACGCCCTGCCGGTGTGGGTGGGGGTATCGAGGATCGCGCGGCGGTAGCTCCCGAGGTAGCTGTCGTAGTACGTCCAGGAGACCGAGGTGTTGAGGAGCAGGTCCTCGACGCTCCGGGTCTGGTTCGACTCGTTGAGGTAGAGCCGGTCGTTCTGGAAGTACGTGCTCGAGCCGTTCGCGTACCCCGGCGTGTTGTTCAGGACCACCTCGGGGGACTGACCGGCGACGATGTGCCAGTGGTTCGGGAGGGAGTAGCTGAGCACCGAGGAGTAGAACGCATCCCCGAGGCCGTACTCTTCCGCGAGATCCCAGTAGACGGGGGTCGTGTTGGCGGTGTAGTACCCGAACGGGTCGAAGCCGGAGTGCTCCGCGGCGTAGAACCCGTTCATGAGCCCGCCGTTCCAAGCCTCGAGCGAGGGCTTCGTAGCGTGGGGGAGGCTGCTCGTCAGCGACCAGTTGCGCGCCGTGAACGGGTACGGCTGAACGCAACCGCCCAAGGGATTGCTCACGTTGAACGGAACGCAGGTCCCCGGGGGAATCCCGTCGTTCAGCATCGAGCAAAAGGTGCCCACGTGCGGACAGTACGCACCGAACAGGTTGTCGTAGGCGTGGTTTTCAAGAACAACAAAGACGATGTGATTAATGTGCGCCGCGAACGCGTCCTCCGCCGGGGGTTTGCCACGGCGTTGGGAGGAGAGAAACACCTCCGTCGGGACCACGAGGAGGATCAGAATGCCTACGCAGACGAGGCCAACCCAAAGCCTTCGGTCGCCGGCCGAGCCCGATCTCGGGTGTGGAGCAGAGGTTCGGAACGTCATTCTCGGACGAGAGGAGCTGGGCAGGGGTGGTAATGGAGTTGATGGACTACGAGGGAATGTTTGCGGCAGCTCGCCGGGTCAAGCCCCCACGACTGACGCCCTCCCGCTCGCCAGCTTGTCCTAAAGCTGCGAGAAGGGGCGTCTATCCTGACCGCGCCACGGCCTCCTAGCCTCTCTGCCGGACTGAAAGTGCCCCCTGACGGCGGGCTCGGCACTCTCTCCACGTGCGCGAGGACGGTCGGCATCGAGGAACTCGAACGCCGGACCGTGCAAGAGGCAGGGCGCCGGAAGGCTCTTCGGGGACTCTCGCGACGGGGCTCGTAGGACCGGCTCTCGCCGGGGGACGAAGAGGAGCGAAAGCGTCGAGAAGCGCGACGGAGATTGCGAAAGGGAGGAGCGGATGTTCGGGAAGGATAGACGGAGCCGGTGCCCTCCTGCAGGTCCGCCCCGACTGCGGCCCGGGCAGTGTCCCGTTGGGGCGCGAGAGTGAGCGCCGCCGAAACTGTCGACCTCATCCTGGGACTCGCGGGGATCTTGCTCCCGATAGGGATCCTCTCCGCTGCGCTCTTCCTCGTTGTCCGGCTCGCGGGTCGCGGGGACCTCCGTCGGGGTCTCGCCTTCATTGTATTCTTGTCGGAGCGCCAACGGACCCTGGTACTGTGCTTCGCGGTCACGGTGATGCTCTTCCTCCTGTCCGGGGTGTTCGATGGGCTGACCCTCCTCTCGATCCTCCCGGAAGTGGTGAGCGACGTCGCAATCTCGCTCTCCGATGTAGGCGCGACCGTTGCGTTGCTCCTCCTGCTCGTCGTTGGCTTGCGTCCCCGGTCACTCTCCCCGCGGGAAGCGGCGGCCATACGGGAGCGGCCGCTTACCCTCGCGGCCCTCGGCATACCTCTCGGCGACGTGGACGAATCGTAGCCCGACCTCGGCGACCAGCAAGGAGGCCGGCCCGCCGGCGGAGATAGGCCTCCGCGCACGACGGTGGTCCTGGGCGCCATCCTCGACGTGTTCGCGGCGAGACGGACCGAGTTCCGACGAACGCCGGTTCCTCTGGCCGATCGCCGGGGGAGCTCCCCGGAAGCCGTCCGCGTGTGGGGTCGGGCGGCCTCACACGAGGCGCAACAAGTGGTACGCGCTTCGCTCGTCCCCTTCGGAGAGGACGTACGTGGGGGTCGCCGGTTCTTCACCGTGGACGAAGACCCGGCCCACCCGGGAGCGCAGGCGAAGCCGTTTCGAGGCGATAGGCTGAAGCGACTCGAGGAGAGGATCCCCGCTCACCCCGACGAAGATGAGGTGCGCCGATCGAGTCGAGCCAGTGCCGAGGGCGATGGCGGGAAGAGTCGCCGGAGTGTACTGCGCCCCCCCGAGGGCGCTCAGGGCCCTGAGCCCGGTGAGCCAGATGACCGCGAGGTTGGGCTTGCCGTCGGGCGAAGTTCGGAGGAAGGAGAGTACGTCGCGGGAACCTGCTCCGATGTCGGGGGTCGTGAGGCCGGGAGGGGGGAGTACGGCGGCAGCGATCTCCTGCGGGGTCTCCCCGGAAAAGGCCGTCAACTGCAGTCTGACCTGGCGGACGAACCTCGCGGAGTCTACGAAATGGTGGTACGTCTTCCAGACCTCCATGGGGAGGATGTTTGGAGGCAGGATGTGCACGACATGACCCCCGGCCGCGAGGACCTCGGCGACCATCGGGGTGATGAGAAGCCGCACCGCGGCGGCCGGCGTGGCGGGGTCCCTTTCGAACGTGGTCAACGAACCGATACCGAGCTGTCCGAATGCGGCAGCGAACTCGGTAGACCCTGGCCAGAGTCGACCGGAAACAGTCTCCGGCGCCGGGTCCCGTGCCGTCGCACCCAGCTTCAAACTTCCTCCAAGCGGAAGAATGCATTGGAATTTTCCCCCCTCGAGCGTGTACGGATAGCTCGGGTGCTCGATGCGGGTGCCTCGGAGCTTCCAGATATGGAGCCACCGCTCCGGCCGACCATCCTTCTGTTCCCATCGCGTCTCGAGGGCTCCGTCCACCAGATAGTCGAGCTGCGTCTGCTCCTCCCGCTCGAGCACGAAGACGAGGAAAATGGGGCCGCGCGCCATCTGCTCGATGAGCAAGCGCTCTAGCTCGGGGCGATCGGGTGCTCCCGCGCCCGCAGGACGGGGTGCACCGAGATATCTCTCGACCAGCGCGTCCCACGAATCGATGACGATCATCCCCGGGTTCGACGGTCCCGTATCCCCCCAGGCCTCCTGAATCGCCGAGGGCAACCAGAGGGACTGGAACTCGGGGTCCTCCTCGGGGTTCGTCACAAGCTCCCGCGCCCGGGCCATGAGCTTCGATGCTTCGCGGAGCGAATCGCCACGATTCGGCCGCTCGACCACGGTGATTCCGCTGTTCTTGGCGAGCCACGGGTGGTCCCGAAGCAGGTCCGTTCGGGAGACTCGGCTGCTGATGTAGAACCGCCGCCCCGGGAACGCCTCGAGGAGCGAGAGGGCGAAGGTTGACTTCCCCGAGCCCGGCGGACCGCGAACGAGGATGGATTGCGGGGGCGGCCTGCGGATGAAATCGTAGAGCTCGGCGGGTAGCTCGAGCAGACTGCTCACGGAAGCACCCCGTCAGCCGGCGACCGCCAAGCTTCGGGGAATCCGCGTCCGCCCGGACGACCGTTTCTTCTCCCGGAAGCGACCGGGGCGGGAGTGCCGGTCCTGTCGCGGGTTTGGCAGCCCAATCTGCAGGTGGCCCATGTCGCCAAGAGCGATGTTCCTCGAACCCACCCGGCCCGGGTTCGTCAGGCTCGGGGGGGCACGGGCGTGCTAGGCCTTAACATACTCAGTCGTGCTCCAATCCTGCGCCTCCCGCCGGTTTGCCCGGGGGCCGGTAGGTCGCGGATTCCCAGCCGCTCGTTCAATCGAGGCGGAGGAGGGGCGTGTGCTCCGGAGGCCCGCTGTGACCGCTGTGCTAGCTGATCGTGACCGCGAGGTTCAGCTGCGTCAAAGTGAGCTGAGCCACGTTGAACAGGACGGAGACCGTCTCCAGCGCGCCGGCCCGCGGGGCGAGGCAGGTCGCCGGAGCGAAGACGGGCTGTTGGGGGATACATTGGGGGCTGCCCGTGAGGAGCCCGGCGGGCAGCCCGTTGAAGAAGCTCGCCCAGGCGGCGGGGTAGGGCGTGCTCACGTTCAAGTAGACGGCGTCCAAGAACCTGTTTTGGGAAACGTTGGTCGTGATGGTGTACGTGAATTCGGAAACGACGCGCGTGGTGACACCGGCGGTCGCGACCCCTTCCTCCTGGAGCTGGTTCATCACGATGTTTACGAGCGTGAGATTCATGGTGAGGCCGCCGGCGATCCGTCCGACGGTGAACTGCGGCGGACTGTCCATGATGGAGCCGACCCCGGGGTGGTTCACGATGACCGCCCCCTGGTCGTAGGCGATGTCCTCGGCGGGAATGTACCGGTCGTTCAGGTGGACCAGGATCCCGGAGCTGAAGCTCGGGTGGAAGGTGGAGCCGGAGATGGAGCTCCACGCGCACCCTCCCGGGAAGGTGCTCTCGTTGCGGAAGGTTAGCGTCGTGCCCGCGCCGAGAGGGATGACGTTCACGTTGTTGTAGCCCGCCGAGTTGAACCACGTGGCGTTGACGTTCGTGGCCGAAGGCCCCGAGTTGTTCCAATAGAACGCGTCGGTGTTCGACAGGTTGCCCTCGGGGCAGAGGCGGTTCAGCGAGCCGTAGAAGTCGACGTTCGCGGTCATCCCAGCGCCGTTCAGGTTCATTTCGTAGACGTCGTGCTGCCCGAAGAAGAAGACTCCAATCGAGGGGGAGTCGCCGCCGCCGCTGCTTCCCTTGTTGAGAGTGACGTGGAGGTTCGAGCCGTTGAAGATCGCGAAGACGCTCCCGCTCGCCGACTTTCCGAGCCAGTTGAGGATGATCGTGTCGTTGTTGCCCGTGAAGTTAAGGTTCATCACGGGGGCCCCGCCGTTGAACTTGAACGTGTAGGTTTGGTTGGGAGTCCCGGTGATGTTGTCCCAGCTGGTGCCGTGGCAGGGGCTACCGGTGGGCGGACAGGAGGGCGTGATGTTCCAGTTCGGGGGGTGAGTGCTCACCGAGACCACGCGGTAGGGGAGCGAGGCGCTCAGCTTCCCGACGTCCGGTCCGATCGAGCCTGTCGAGGCGGGTGCAAAGGGGGGCAACGCACCGGAGCCCAAGGTGACCGGCGAGGTGAGTCCGAAGCCGTATCCACCGTGAAGCGCTTGGGCGTTCACGATCGCTTGGAGCTTGCCGAGCTGGTTCTCCACCTGAAGTTCGTGCTCGAATTCGAGCTCTTGCATCTGGCTCGGGAGCGTCGTTCCGAGGTAGTTCGCAATGTAAACGGTGACGAGCAGGAGGCCGAGCAGCACGCCGACCGCGCTCACCTGACCTTTGCGGGAACGCCGTCGGCGTTGACGGATCGTTCTCCACGGACGCATGGAAAACAGCACCTCGGGAATGATGAGTACGCCGGGACTCCCTATTTAAACGTAAGTCAGGATTTCGCCGAGGAGCGGAGAGGGTTCGGCTCAGCACGTGTCGACGGAGACGTCTTCACTGGGTCCTCGACGGCGTCCCGCGTTCGAGCCGTACCCCCTGGTGTACGGAGCGTAGCGTGAGGGCACTGCTCCCGCCGGGATTTGAACCCGGGTTACGGCGTCGAAGGCGCCGAATCCTTGGCCGGACTAGACTACGGGAGCACCGTTCCTCGTCGGAAGGCCGGCCCCTTTAGCATTTCGGAACGGGTCGGGGTGGGCTAGCCCACCCTCTCCCACCGTTCGAGTTTCTGGACCTTGCCGAGAGTAGAACCGCGCTGGATCTCCTCGCGTACGCGGTTCTCGTGCTCCAGCACGTCGAGAGCTCGGTTCGCGACCTCTTGGGCCCGCTCCCGCGGAACGACGACAAGGCCGCTCGCGTCCCCCACGATCCAATCGCCGGGTCGGACCCGCTCGCCCCCGACGATCACCTCGACGCCGATCTCGCCGTGACCCTTCGGTTCGCCAGCGTTCGGAGAAACGTGCCGGCTGAAGACGGGAAAGCCGAGGGCGAGGATCGCGTCGAGGTCGCGGACGGCGCCCTCGATCACGACGCCGCTCACTCCCTTGCCGTGGGCCGACCAGCTCGCGAGCTCTCCCCAGATGGCGGTCGTCTGGCCCCCGGCGTCGATGACGAGGACATCCCCGGGGCCGGCGCGGTCGATCGCCTCCACCGGTTTCGCCCAGTCGCCGTCCCGCGTGACGACCGTCACCGCGGGTCCCACGAGCTTCGAGTCCGGTCTCGGCAAGTGGGCGTGGAGACCGTGGAGCGCGCCGTGGCGCTGCATGGCGTCCGAGAGGTTCGGCGTGGAAACCCGCTCGAACGCGGAGCGGACCTCCCCCTCCCCCACGCGATGGAAATGCTCGCTCGGGAGCGCTTCGCGGGTATCGATCGCCTTGCGAATCCGTACCGTCGCCTCCCGGATGTTCGGTGATTTCGTGATCGCCCCGCCGACGATGAGGATCCGCGCGCCCGCTCGTGTCGCTTCGGCCACGGTCTCGCTCGTGAGGCCCCCAGCAACTGCCACCGGAACCGGCGAGGCCCGGGCCACCCCCTCGAGAGTAGCGAACGGGGTGCGACCGGTCATCTGCATGTCGATCCCGATGTGAAGGCAGACGGCGCCCGCCCCGAGCCGCGCGACGGTCTTCGCCCGCTCCGCAGGGTCCGCGACCCCGAGCAGGTCCACGACCACTTCCGCGCCGTACTTTTCGCCGCCGCGAACGGCGTCCGCGATCGTCTCATCGTCCGCGGCCCCGAGGACGGTCACGAGGTCTGCGCCCGCCTTCGCCGCGAGCTCCACCTCGAACGCCCCCGTGTCCATCACCTTCATGTCGGCGACGACCCGCCGGCCGGGGAACGCTTTCTTGAGCTCGCGCACCGCGTCGAGCCCCTCGCTCTTGATGAGCGGCGTGCCGGCCTCGATCCAGTCCGCGCCGCCCTCGACCGCCTCCGCGGCGGCCGTCATCGCGCGGCTCAAGTTCTCGAAGTCGAGCGCGACCTGCAGCACGGGCCGGTCGAGCTTCACATCGAACCAAGGGGCGCTGCCTACTTACCTGCGCCGGCGCGGGGCCCCGACTTATCTGACGAGAGCGCGTGGTCCGGCCCGTGGTTCTCTCCGCCACCGTTCGGGTCATCGAGGGGGATGCTCGGGCCCTGCCCGGGATCGAACCCGGCTCCGTCGAGCTCGTGATCACCTCCCCGCCGTACCCGATGATCCCGCAGTGGGACTCCCTCTTCCGGGCGCTCGGCGCTACAGAGTTCGGGGGCATGCACGCCATCCTGGAGGAGGCCTGGGCCGCGGCGTACCGCGTGCTCTGCGAGGGCGGCATCCTCGCCGTCAATATCGGCGACGCGCTCCGGACCGGGCCGGAGGGATTTCGCCTCTGGCCGAACCATGCCGAGGTGCTCGCCCGCGCCGAGGCGGTCGGGTTCCGACCGCTCCCCTACCTGCTCTGGCAGAAACCCACGAACCGCCCGAACGCCTACCTCGGCTCGGGATTCCTTCCCCCGAACGCCTACGTGACGCTCGACTGCGAGTTCATCCTCCTCTTCCGTAAGGGCGCCCCCCGCCGCCTCCCGCCCAAGGACCCCCGCCGGCTCGCGGCTCGCTACACGCGCACGGAGCGGGACCGCTGGTTCTCCCAGCTGTGGCGGGACGTACGCGCCGCCCGGCAACGCGGAGAGAACGGGAGCCGCACGGCCGCCTTCCCCCCGGAGCTTCCGCGTAGGCTCGTCCGGATGTTCTCGCTCGAGGGCGAGACGGTCCTCGACCCGTTCGCCGGCACCGGCACCACCCTGTGGGCCGCGCGCGAGCTCGGCCGCAACGCGATCGGGGTGGAGCGGGACCCGGCGCTCGCCGCGGAGCTCAGAAGGAAGGCGGCGGGGCCGGCGGCTCGGTAGAAGCGGAGGCCCGGTGCTCGAGCTCCTCGCGCACGGCCGCGCGGAGGTACTCGAGGGCCCGGTCGGAGAGCCGGTCCAGGTGGAGTAGCAGGTAGTGGAGGTAGATCCGCTCGGGCCGTCGCGAGGGTCCCGGGGGTCGGAGCGTCACCCGCGGGCCGTACTCTTCGAGCGCTTCGAGCGTCTCGCGATGGTGCTCGGCCTCGGGACCGTGCAGCTTCCGGCCGACCTCCCCGACGAGCGGCGGGTAGACCCGGGCGACGGGGTCCTCCTCGGGCTCCGCGCGTGGCTTCGTGGCGGCCGCGTGGGTCGCCTTCAGATGGACGTACGGGTGGGGGGCCCGGCTCGGGTCCTGGAACGCTTCGAGCGGCTGTCCCGCGACCTCCTCGACGATCTGCCGGAGCGACCAGGAGTCACGCCGGGGCGGCGGGGTCGGCTCCTCTTCGGCCGGAGCCGTCGCCATCGCCCTCGTCCCCCGTCGGGAACCGAGATAAACCTGCCCCTCGACCGGCACCGCCCGGGAGCTCCGACTCCGGCGCGGGCCCGACGAGCACCGAGCTCAGCCATTCGTACTCGGGGGTGGCCGCTACGACCGCGATCGGGAGATGGGCGGGACCGAACCGGAGCAGCCCTTCGGAGTAGCCTGCCTCCCGCGGGAGCCGCGCCCGCGCGAGCCACTCTGCCTCGGCGGTCGAGAGCGCGTAGAAGCTGCGAGCCTCGGGGGAGACCGGGCTGAGCCGGAGGAGGACGGTCGCGCGCAGATTCCGGAGGGTGGAGCGTCCGGCCGGGGTCCGGAGGAAGTCGTCCGGGCTCTGGGAAAGCAGGATGAGTCCCGCCGAGTTGTGGCGGACCCGGCGCACGAGCCCGTCCAAGAACTGCGCTGTCCCCGGGTGAGCGGCGAGGAGATGCGCCTCGTCTACGACGAGGAGCTTCGGACCGGTCCGCTGCGCGAGCCGCGTAGCGAGAGCGTCGAGGGCGTAGCCCAGGTGGAAGGCGCGCTGCTCGGGCGCCACGCCCGACAGGTCGACGACGAGCGGATCCCCTTCGAGCGAAACGGTCGTGGGCCCGTCGAGGTAGCGGAGCGAGCCCGACCGGAAGGTCTCGAGGAGTCCGACGAGCCGGGGGGCGCGCGCTTCCTCCCGCTCCACGGCCGCCAGAAGGTCGGAGAAGGTCGGGGTACCCCCCTGGTCGTAGAGTCGCTGGAGTGCGCGGTCGAGGAGCGCCGACTCCTCGTCCCGCAGGCTCGGGAACAGCGCGGCGAGCAGCGCGGCGGCGCGCGCCGCCTTCTCGGTGCCGCTGCCGCCCGAGCTCGCGGGATCGAGCGGGTTGAGCACCTCGCCGCCCAGCGATCGCGCCCATCCCCCGAACTCCCCGAGCGGGTCGACGACCGCGGTCGAGAGCCCGGGGTGCATCCAGCGCTCCCGGCTCACGAGGAGCGCGGCGGCGAAGCTCTTCCCGGACCCTGTCGCCCCGAAGAGGCCCCAGGAGTGGCTCGCGTGGGCCCACCGGTTCAGGACCACCGGAGAAGCGTCTTCCAGCGCGAGCCCGAGGAGCACGCCCCGGGGCTCGAGCACCGCCTCGTCCACGAACGGGAAGAACGCCGCGGCCGAGTCGCTCGGCAGGAGGTGCCAATACCCCTCCGGTCGACGGGCGGGCACGCCCACCGACGGGGGCGCGAGCGCCGCCTCGCTCTCGTAGACGGGCAGGCGTAGCCGGAACCCGGCGGCTTCGAGCGACCGCTCGAGCCGCCCTCGCTCCCGCTCCGCATCGGAGCCGCTGGTGCCGCGCGCGAAGAAGCAAACCCCGAGCCGGAAGAGCCGTTGTTCCCGTGCCGCGAGGCTGCGGCCCACCTCCCGCGCACTCTCCGCCTCCCGTTCGAGCTCCGCCCTGCGTCCCTCGGGCGGAGGCACGTTGGAGGTGAGCTCGGCCTCGGCCCGCGCCGCGATCTCCTCGAGAGCTCGAGGGGAAGGCACCGCTGGCTCGGGCTGGAGCTCGATCCGCACCCCGAGTTCACGGCCGCTCCCGAGGAGCCGCCCCAGGAACCCGAACGGGACCCGAGGAGGGAGCCGGGGCACGAGGAGCGGAGCAAGCGCTCCCCTCGGACTTCGTTGCACCCGCGGCGACTCCTTGGGTCCGCCGCTCACGCTGTTCCCTCCGCCGGGCAGGGAGTTGGGCGCCCCAGGAGGGCGCCGCAAAGCGTCGCGGACGCGACAAGGGCGACGCGCTCCCCCCCCGTGAGGAGGAGGTAGGCGCCCAGCGCGGAGAGCGCAGCCGTGGCGAGGAGCGCGAGGCGGGGGGGCGAGCGAAGCCGGGGGGCTGCGTCGGCCCAGCGGAGGAGGAGCGCCACGAATACGAGAACCGCGAGGGTCGCGGTCACGGGAGCGAATCCCGGCCACTCGATGCCGAGGAGGGCAGAGACGAGCACGCCCGCGGCTGCGAGCCCGAGCGGCTCCGGGCCAGAGGTGAGGATCGGGACCGACCGACTCATCCTCGGCTTCCTCCGCCCGCGGGGGCGAGCCGGGCGAGTTCGGCGCCGTGCAGCCGCTCCACGGGCAGCTCGAGCCGCTCGAGCGCTGCCCGGAGGGAGTCGATGCGGGAGGAGAGCCTACCGAGGCTTCCTGCCCCATCCCCGGGCTCGACGAGGAGGATCCTCACCGCGCGACGGCGCCGCCGGCGAACGAGTAGCCTCGCGAACTCCCGGTAGGCATCGCGCGCAGCCCTCTCGGCGGAGGCGACCTTCCCGCTTCCACCATCGCGGGGGAGGAACGGGGGGGCCGGGATCGCCGTGGAATCTACCTCCATCCACACAGCTCCGGTCAGGCCGTCGAGCATCGAGCGGTAGGCGCGGAACCTCGACTCCTGCTCCGCTACGGGCAGGAAGGCGAGCGGAGCTCCCCCGACCCGGAGCCCCGCGGCGAACCCCCCATCGCACCGCTGGACCGTTCGAGGGAAGCCGACCCCCGCTGCTGGCGCGCCGTGTCTCGGACGGAGCCTCCAGCGAAGGTAGTCCCCGCACCGCTCGTCGACCGACTTGCCGTCGGGCCGGTAAACTGCGAGCAGGAAGCCCCCGCCCACGAACGGCAGCCACAGGAGCGGACCCGCGAGCGCAGCGACGACGGCGCCCACGGCGAGGGCGAGCAGGAACTTGAGCGCGTCCGTCACGCACGGGAACGGACCGAAACGCGCCCTTCCGAGGAGCGGATCCGGAAGTCGGAGCTCGAGGGCGGCGGCGCCGGAGAAACTCATCGGCTCGGCCTGCGCATCGGTGGGATCCTCGGCCGACGTGCGGCGCCCGCCGGTCGGTGGGGCAGGTGCGAGAGGAGGCGTGCACCACCGCTCCCGAGGAGCGAAGCGGTAAGCACGGGGAGGGCGAGGGCAGGCGTGACGGCGGAGGCGCTGCGGACAGCCCCCGCGAGCGGTGCCGTAAAGCCGCCCCGCCGCGCCAGCCCGCCGACCGGCCGTAGGAAGCTTTCGAGACCTGTGCCCGCGCTCGCGAGCCCGCGCTGGATACCTCCTGCGAGCACACCGCTCGCGGCCGGGAGACCGAGCGAGCCGAGCGACTGGCCCGCGAGCGAGAGGAGCGCCGGCGCCCCGAGGGCGGCGACAAGGTAGCCGAGCAGGAGCAGGATCGAGGAGGAGCCGACCGCGAGTTCGAGCGGGATGACGACCGCCGACGGGAGAAAGGCGAGTTCGGCGAACCAGAGCCAACCTCGACGGGCGAGGGGGGCGAGGGCGGGGATCGGCCAGACGAGCGTGAACACCGGCAGGAGCACGAGCAGTACTCCGAGGAGCGCGTTCCGGACCGCGATCGCCGCGGCGAGGAGGAGGACGACGCTCAGCAGGACGAAGGCGGCGACGAAGGCGAGGATCCCGTTGTCCCAGCTAAAGCTCGCGAGCCCCGCACCACCGAGGTTCACCCAGGACTGCCAGGCACCCCCGTCGAAGCCGGCGACGACCGGATAGGTCCACGCCGCAAGTCCGAACAGCGCGCCGGCGACGGGCAGGGTGAAGTTCGCGAGGAGCGCGCCCACGACGAGGCGGGGGAACAGGTCCCGGAGCCGAGGAGCGAGCGAGGGAAGGAGCGCCCGTAGCAGGTAGAGCACTCCGACCGCGACCACGACGAGCACGAGCGCCGGGTCGACGAGGCTCGCCACCAGGTAGTCGGAGAACTGCGCGGCCACCGAGAGGAACCCCCCGGCCCCCGAGGGGTCCGGGGGTAGCGCAGGGTAGAGCGCCGCTGCCTGCATCTCGGGGACGAACAGGTTCTCGTAGGTCGGCCCGAGGACGGCGGAGAGCGCCGCGGTCAGCAGCGCGAACAGGGCGAAGAGGATCGCCTGGACGCTCGTCGATACCGGATCCATCCGGACACCCGGCCCGGCTCAAACGCCGGTCACGACCCACTGGGCGAGCCCCCAGACGAGGCCGGTGACCGCCGCGGTGAACACAAGAGTTCCGATCAACGCGTCGCGGGCCCGCTCTCGGGCTTGGACCTTCTTCGACAGGTCGTGCGAGAACCAGCTCATCGCAACTCGCGCCCAGACGAGCGCGAGAAGCCCGCCGCCCGCGGCAGCCACCAGGGAAACGAGCCGGCCGATCGCCGAGGTGAAGTTTCCTTCCGGTGACGCGCCGAGCCGTGGGCCCGGGGCGTTCCCAGCCGCCGGCGCGATGGGTCCTGCCGGGAGCGGTGGAAGGACGAAGAGAAGGGAGGCCGCCACGAGGAGGAGCGAAGCGACGAGTCCCGCGCCCCCTCGACGATTCATGGCAGCTCCTCCCGCGGACCGGCCGCTCGAGGCGAGCCGGGTCCCCCTGCGCCGTGGCTGGCCCACCGGTAGAGCGCGGGTTCGTCGCCCTCTTCGACGCTCTCGGCCCGACCAAGGGCGACCCACCGCCGGAGCGCGCGGCGGGTCGTTTCGGGTTCGATCCCCTCCTCTTCCGCGAGGAGGAGCAGCGACTCCTCGTCGAGTCCGTCGTTCTCCCGAAGGAGCCGGCGCACGGTCGGTAGCGCCCCCGTGGGTTCCGCGGCGGCGACGGGCGCTCGACGCGGCGCGCGGCCGCGGAACAGCCAGGCCAGGCCCAACAGGAGGGCGATGGGAAGGGAGACCCACGGGATCCACCCGGCCGCTCCCTGGGCGAGACCGCCCGCCGGAGCAGAGCCGTTCGGCGATCCTCCCCGGGGGGCCGCGGAGCCTCCTCCGGCGCCGGGGGCCACCGCGACGGTGAGGTTCGACTCCGCCCGGAAGCCGAGCGCATCGGTGAGCACGAGACGGACCTCGAGGTACCCTGCCGTTCGGGGGAGAGCGCTCCACTCGGAGGGGCCCGGAACCGTGAGATTGCCCTCCGTCCCCTCTCCGTCCGAGAGGCTCAGCGCGTAACGGTACGGCGGAGCCCCACCGTTGATGGTGAAGCTGAGCGGAAGCGTTGCGCCCGCGGCCGGGGTAGCGCTCGCGATGAGGACGGAGCCCGTCACCGGATCGAGGGTGCGGAGCGTGAGGTTCGCGCTCACGGCGGCCCCCGACGCATCGACGAGCGTCACCACGAAGAGAGCCGGGCCGGCCGCCGACAATGTCGCCTGCCAGCTGAACAGCCCCGCCCCCGGGACGCTCCCGAACCGGGGAGAGCCCGAGCTCACCGCCGCGGTGGTCGCGATCGACCAGTTGAGCGGGGGAGTTCCTCCTCCGCTCAGGCCGATGATCTCGACGGTCCCGCCCACTTCGGAAAGGCTTGGGGTGAGGTTAGCGAGCAAGAAGGGGCTCGTGTGCACGGGCGCGAGCGGTACCGACAGCGAACTTGTCACGCCAAGACCATCGGTGACCGTGAGCGACGCCCACAACGGCGCCGCGAGGGAGGGGACGAGCGCCTCCGTCCAGTTGCCGGAAGTGGCGGCCGTGAACAGGAAGGAGGAGCCGGAGGGAAGGGAGCTCCCGCTGACGGTGAACGGACCTACCCCTCCCGCGACCGAGAGGAGGAACGGCACCGGTCGCCCCACATCTCCTCCCACTGTGGTCGCGATCGCGCGGACGGAGACCGTCGGGGCGACCGGGAACTCCCGTTCGACCTCGACCGACTCCCCAAGCCTGTCCGTGACGAGAAGTCCGACGAGGAGCCGCGGCGCCGTCGTCGCCGGGACCGACCAGCGAGAGCCTGTGCCGGCGTCCCCTGCGCTATCGTTCCAGAGATAGCTGTACGGCGGGAACCCTCCCTCGACGAGCGCCGTAAGCGGGAATCCTACCCCCGCTTCCGGCCCGGGCGCGCCGGGAACCACCTGGGCTGCGAGGGCGGTGGCGACGAGGACGGGGGAGCTCACGCTCTCCACGAACCGCTCCCCGAGCGGGTCGCTCACCGTCACGACCGGAACGAAGGTTCCGAGCGCAAACCGGTGGGACGCGGAGAACGGCCCGGCGGTGGGGACCTTGAACGAGGAGCTGTTGCCATCTCCAAACTGGACGGCGACCGAGTACGGCGTCGCCCCGCCGGAAAGATTCCCGCGGCAGGTCACCAGGACCCCCGGCTGGACGGGACCTGTGCCGGCCGACCAACCTCCGAGGAAGAGGGCGGAGACGGTGGAGATCCGAGCGTACGCCTCGGTGCCGAACGAGACGTTGTTCGTTGCGCAGAAGATCGTTCCCTCGACCGTGGCGGTGAGCTCGACCGACCCCGTAGCTCCCGGGAATGCGGTGAACTGGACCGTCGTACCGGTGGGCGACAGGAGCGCACCGACAGGGACCGCGGAGGTGCCGAGCTCCCAGACGACGATGGGGGTGACGACGGCGCACCCCGCCGACGCGGAGGTCACCGAGAGCGCGAAGCTCGCGTTCTCACCGTCCGCAACGGTGGCGGCGGCCGGGACGATCTCGACCGCGGCGAACCCCTCGAACGACGCCACGGGGGGAACGACCGCCGGTCGGGTCGGGAGAGTCGAGAGGTGAAGTTCCGCTGGGTCCGGGAGGAGTACGACGAGGAGAATCAGCCCCAGCACGACTCCGACTCCGAACGCTGCACCCTGCGAACCATCTCGCCGTCGCGCCAACTCCACCACCCGGCCCAGGAGCGGCCGGGGCCGTACATGCGCCCGGGCTCAGCTGCGAATGCTGAACGCTGCCGTCACGCTTCGATGCCGATCGCGGCGTGGTCGCGGGAGTAGGGGGCGAGGTCGACGGCCGGGCGCGGCGCGAGCCCGGCCCGCTCGAGCTCCGCCCGTGCCTCCTGGATGAGGGTGCGCGGCGAGCGACGCTGCGTGACGCTCCGCACTTTGAGCATGAGGAGGCCGCGCGCCCCGGGCGCGAGAGCGGCCGCGGCGTTCTCGGCGAAGATGCGGGTCTGGTCCCGTTGCGCGAGGTCCTGGTAGAGGAAGTCGACGGGCGCCACGTCGGCCCGGTACCGTTCGGGGAGCTGCGCGTCCGCGAGGATGGGCAGGAGATTCTCGCGCTCACGCGAAAGGGCGAGCAGCTTCGGGAAAGCGGTCGCGCTCTTCTCGACGAGGAACAGCTCGGCGCGGGGCAGGAGGTCCGAAAGATGGCTCGCGGTCGTCCCGTGGGCCGCCCCGAGGTACAGCATCCGCTTCACCCGGGAGAGTTCGAGGGAGGCGCCGGGGGTCCGCAGGTAGGCGGCGAGCTTGCTCCTCCAGGGATCCCATCGGCGGTACTCGACCCCGCTTTCCACGCGGAGCTCCTCGCCGTACACCGCTCGCCCCGGCACCAGGTTCGGCGTGTAGAGCTCTCCTCCCGCGCGCAGAACGCCGGGAAACCTCGTCGGCTCCACCCGAACTTACTCCACGAGGAGGAGCATCTCCACCTCTACCGGGAAGTCGAGCGGCAAGGAGGGTACTCCGAGGGAGACGCGGGCCGGGCGGCCCTCCTCCCCTAGGACAGCAAGTAGGAGCTCGGTCGCCCCGTTCCCGACCTCGTGCTGGCGGGTGAAACCCGGAGAGGAGGCGACGTACACGGCGACACGGAGCGCGCGTCGGATCCGGTCGACCGAGCCCACGAGGGCGCTCGCGGCGGAGAGCCCCTGGAGCGTCGCGATCCGGGCCGCTTCCTGAGCCTCGAGGAGGCTCACCTTCTCCTCGACCGAGCCACGGTAGAGCGGCTTGCCGTCGCGCATCGCTCCCTGGCCCGAGACGTACACCTGGTCGCCGACCCGCACCGCGGGGGCGTAGGAACCTTGGGGCACGGGGGGCGAGGGGAGGGCAAGCCCCAACTTTCGCAGCCCCTCGCTCGCTCGCCTGTCCATGGAGACCGGGGAGAGAACGCGCCAGATACGAGTGTCGGTTCGGGGAGCGAGCGGCCCGCTCAGTTCTTTACCCTGAGGCCGGTAGGATTCCACAATGGTCACCCTTTTCCGGCGATTTCGGCGAGACCGTCCCCGCGAGGAGGAGGGCGAGAGCCCCCCCGCTACCGACGAGGAAACGGTTCCCGACGGCGAGGTTCCTGCCGAGGAGCTCGAAGAACCCGTAGACGAGGGCCCGAGCGGACCGCCGGTGATGGAGGACGATGCCGGAGCGAGTCCGGAGGGGCTCGCACCCGAACCGACGGACGCCCCGGAGCTCCATACTCCCAGCCCGGAGCCGTCCGAGGCTTCCTCAACGCCGGATCCCGAGCTAGCCCGTTCCGAACCACCGCCCGTTCCCGCGGCGATCCCCGAAGCCCCGAGATCCCCGAATCCCCCACCGCTACCGGCGGAGGATATCTCGGCTGCAGCGCCGAGCGAGAGGAGGGGGCTCGCCGACGCGCCCTCCACCTGCTTTCTCTGCGGTAGTCGGCTCGAGAACGGTCGCTGCCCCAAGTGTCGCATGACCTGGGTCGAGTAGCCCCGGAGCGAGTCCCCGGCCCTCGGACGGGCCTTTATGCGCCGAGCCGCTCGGGTCTACTGGAACACCGATGACGGAACCTTCCTCCGACGCGATGGCGGAGCTCGCCGCCCTCGAGGAGAAGGCCGTCGCCCTCACGTTCGAGTTGAGCCCCGGCTACGCGGTCTCCGCGGGCCGGCACGAGTACGACGGCCGACTTCCCTCCCTCTCGCGGGAGGCGACGGACACGTGGGTGGCCGAAGGGGACCGCGTGCTCGGGGGCCTTCACGCGCTCGAGGCACGCCCGCTCTCGCGGGAACGGACGGTCGATCGCCTCCTCCTCGAACTTCTCCTCGAGGGCTCCAGGTTCGACCTCGTGGACGCGCGGCTGTACGATTCGAACCCCATGCTCTACCTCTCGTCGATCTCGCTCTCGGCGTACACGGTGCGCCCGTATGCCCCGATGGAGGCGCGGGCCGAGGCGATGCTCCGGCTCGTCGGGGCGATCCCCCGATTCCTCGAGGAGGCGACCCGGCGGCTCGACCCAGTGCTTCCCGCACCGTTCCTCCTCCTCTCCGCCTCGATGGGGGCGGGGTTGCCCGGTCACTACGCGGAGTGCGAGAGCGCGATCCGGGCGAAACTTCCCGCCCAGGCCAACCGCTTCCGCGACGCTCGCGCCCGGGCCGAGGAATCGCTACGGCGTTTCCTCGAGCGGCTCGACTCGGAGTACCGTCCCCGGCAGACCCGGGAGTTCGCGTTGGGCGCCGAAAGGTTCCAGCGGCTCCTCTGGGTCCGCGAGGGGTTGCGCATGAGCATTGCCGAGCTCAAGGCCGCCGGGCTCGAGGACCTGCGAAAGAACCAGGAACGGCTCGCAACCGTCGCGGCCTCCCGAGAGCCGCCGGTGACGACCGTCGATCTCCTCGCCTCCGCGAGCGGGGACCACGCAACCGCCGAGCAGCTCCTTCCGGAGGTGCGAGCGTTCCTCGAGGAGACGAAGCGGTGGCTCGCAGAGCGGGACATCGTCTCGCTCCCCGAACCGGCGGTGTGCCGGGTCGAGGAGACGCCCGTCTACGGGCGCTCGCTGAGCACGGCGAGCATGGACTCACCGGGACCGTTCGAGGAGGGCGGAACGGAGGGCGTCTACTACGTCACGCCCGTCGACCCGACCTGGAGCCCCGAGCGGCAGGAGGAGTGGCTGCGCGCGATGTGCCGCCCGATCCTCAGGAACATCACCGTGCACGAGGTGTACCCGGGCCACTATCTCCAGTTCCTGCATCTGCGGCGCTCTGCTGCGTCCCTCGCGCGAAAGACGTACCTTTCTCCCTCGTTCGTCGAAGGATGGGCCCACTACTGCGAGCAGCTCGCCGTGGAGCAGGGGATCGGCGGCGGGCAACCGATCGCCGAAGCGGTCCAGCTCCAGGACGCGCTCCTCCGGAACTGCCGCCTCCTCGTTTCGATCGGCCTCCACACCGAGGGAATGACGCTCGACGAGGGAACCGCGTTCTTCCGCCGCGAGGGCCACATGGAGCAGCTTCCCGCCGAGCGGGAATCGATTCGCGGGAGCTTCAACCCCGAGTACTTCTGCTACACCCTCGGGAAGCTCATGATCCTCCGCGCGCGCGCCAAGCACGCCGGGGCGGACCGGGCCTCGTTGAAGCGGTTCCACGACCGAATCCTTTCCTCCGGATGCCCGCCGGTGGGGCTCCTCGACTCCCTCCTCGCCGCGGCTCCCGCCGGCGGGTAGGGACGCTCCGTTCCACAACGACTTTGAGGCACGCCGGACGGTCGAGTCAGGGGGAAGTAGCATGACCGTTCTCCTCGGAGCTTCCGACCCAGCGGCCGGTCCGGGCCCTGCCCCTCTTCCGCTTACCTCGCCCCCGCCGGCCACAGCGCCCATGCGCCCGAACGGCATCCGGACCGCACTACTCGCGGGCGTTTCGGTCGCGGTCGTCGTGGCCGTGGTTCTCTCAGGACTCTACGTCGCGGCCGTCGGACCGTTCGCGCGCCACTCGGGCGCGGGATCGGCGGTGAGCTTCGCTGCGGCCCGAACCCTGGCGAACTCCACCGCGGGCTCCTACAGGGGAGGGTATCCTACCCTGTCGCTCGCGCTGGGGGTCGATAGTCGGACGAGCCTCACGCTCCCTATCTCGGGGCTGCTCGGCACCGGGGGTTGCTCCGTCTCGGGCATCCCCGGCAGCAGCGTGTCGGTCCCAAGCACCCCCGGAGTTGCTGGAACCGGCCTCGCAGGCTTCTGGGCGCTGCTCTACAGGAACAGCTCTGGCGCCGGGCTCGTCGTGAGCGTCGAGGACGGACAGGCCGTTGCGCTGGGAACCGTTCCGCAGCCTTCCCCAAGGTGTCCCTTGGGAGGCTTTGCCGGCTCTGTTCCCGCGAAGGTTGTCGATTCCACGGCCGCAGCGAGCGCCGTCGGGCACGAAGGCGGCTCGGCGTTCGTCACCGCGCACCCCAACGCAACCGCCGCGTACTTCCTCTTGGGCACAGGGTCGACGTTCGCCCCGGCCGAGTGGCTCGTGGCCTACACCCTCTGCGCCGCCCTCTCGACGAGCGCCGCCATCGAGCCGGAGTTCCAGGCGACCGTGAACGGAGTGGCCGGGACGATCCTCGGAGCGGCCTCGACGAACCAGAGCTGTTCGGGTGGCGGGCAGCCGACGCTCGGTACGGTGTTCGCCTTCGGCCCACCGATGCACGTTTCCAACGGCACGGGCGAGCCCGCGTGCGCCGCGGCCGGTGGGAGCGATTGGTGCGAGGCGATCCCGATCGCCGCGACCGGCCCGGATCTCCGGGCGAGTTCGCTCGTCTTCCAAGTGGAGCAGCCGAACGGCGCTCCGGTGGTGTTCGCGGGCGCCGCCTCGGCCCCGAGCCTTGCCGTGGAGGCGGCCAACGGGGTCATTGTCGCGAGGTACTCCTTCGCGAGCTCGAGTTGGGTCTCGGGCGGCTCTCTTCCCCTCAGTACCACCCAGGTCTTTCTTCTCGACCTGGGTTGCACGGTCTCGGGGAGCTACGTCTGCAGCCCGAACCCGGTGGGGCTCTACCTGGTCGCCGAAGGGGTCGGCTCGCTCTCGGGTTCCGTCGCGAGCACCCTGGTTTGAGCCGGGGTTCCAAGCCTCCATCGCAGGACGTTGAGCCGTCCGGGCTCGGCCGTTCGCGGGCCGGACAGAACTCGGGGTAGTCGGGAGGGCTCCCGAGAGGGGTCACCCTTTTCGGGAGCCGTGCGTCGGGAGCGCTCCATGCCGGTCCTCGAAGCGAGGGGCCTCTCGAAGGTCTACCACGGACGGCGCGGTACCGTCCGCGCGCTCGACCGCGTGGACCTCTCCATCGAGAAGGGGCAGCTGTTCGGCTTCCTGGGCCGCAACGGAGCGGGCAAGACGACCTTCATCAAGGTGGCCGCGACACTGCTCCTGCCCACCTCGGGAGAGGTGCGACTCTTCGGGGAGGATGTGGTGGCACATCCTGAGGCGGTCCGCCCGCACATCGCTCTCGTCCCGCAGGAGGGCCGGCCGTTCTTCCACATGACGCCCCGGGAGCACATCTACGAGTACCTCCGGGTCCGCGGGGCGAGCGCCGAGAGCGCGAAGGCGCGCACCGAGGAGATCCTCGACGCGATGGGGTTGCGCCCGTTCGAGCAGGAGCCCGCCTACCGGCTCTCGGGCGGTGTGCAGCAGCGCACCCTCGTTGCCATGATCCTCGCGACCGAGGCGCCGTTCCTGTTCCTCGACGAGCCCACCCTCGGGATGGACCCGTTCGGCCGACGGCAGGTCTGGGAAGTGATCCGCCGGGCGACCCGGAAGGGCTCGACGGTGCTTCTGACCACCCACTACCTCGACGAGGCGGAGCAGCTCGCGGAGGAGCTCGCCGTCATCGAGGGCGGTACGATCCTGTACCGTGGCGCCCCCGACGCCCTCAAATCGACCGTGAAGCGGGAGGTACGTCTGCAGTTCTCGGGCGGGTTCACGGCGAGCGAGCTCTCCGCGTACGGCGAAGTGCTCGAAGACCGGAAGCGGCTCGTCCTCCTCACGACCCGTTCGCGCGTGCGCGAGCTCACCGAGCGGGCGCTCGAGCGGGGGAGCGAGCTCACCGTCGGCCCCGTCACGCTCGAGGAGGCGTTCCTCGAGCTCGTGGGCCGGGGGATCGAGGAGGAGGAGGGATGAGCTTCCGCACGCAGGCGTACGCGGCGCTCCGCATCTGCTACTTCAACGGCATCATGCCGCTCTGGCGCTCGCCGCTCCTTATCGGAGCGGTGTTCCTCACCCCGTTCAGCTTCCTGTTCTTCCTCTACGTGATCGCCCCGCGCTCGCTCTTCCCGTTCGGC
>JAKIWH010000142.1:1347-1863 GCA_022750125.1 Thermoplasmata archaeon | reverse complement strand
GACCCGAAGTCGCAGTCCGAGTAGTAGCCGACGTCAAGTCCGGTGACCTCGTGTCCAGCTGCGGCGAGCACTGGTGCGAGGACCGAGCCGATGTAGCCATGCTGGCCGGTGACGAGAACTCTCATGCGGTCTCTCCTTGGTCGAGCTCTGCGACGACATCGTGCGAGACGAGCGTCTCGGCCGCGGCGGCCAGCAAAGCGAACGGGATTTGGGATCGTTCAGCGATCTCGAGGAGTGAATGCTTTCCGTCGGAAAGGTTGAGGACCCAGAGCATCGCCTTCCCCAGGGCCTGTGCGCCGCCGGGTACACCTCCGCTCAGTGTGGCATACAGGCCGCGATCGCCGAGCCGAGGTTCGCCCTTGGGGAGGAGGTTGACGAACCGCCGGTCGCGATCGATCACGTCGATGATCGCCGCGAGTGCGCCGATCGTGTCTGCGAGCGCCGACGGGGTGAGCAGCGACAGGTTGTCCTCCGAGGTGTGGTGCTCTGGAAGCAGGTCGTGTGGCGTGCGGGTGA
>JAKIWH010000142.1:0-1337 GCA_022750125.1 Thermoplasmata archaeon | reverse complement strand
CGCGCTCGACCGGGAGATCGAACCCCGGGGAACAGAACTGACGCTCGTCCGTCCCCCACGGCTCGAATGCGCGCTCCGAGCCCCCGCGCTCTCTGATCACGAGCGAGCCGGCCCGGTCGGCGATCGAATCTTCGCGGCGGCTGTGCTTGAGGGTCAGCGCTCCGCTATCCCCTCCACACGAGACGACGAAGCCCGCGCGGATCCGGGAGAGGTGTTCCTCGTTCCGTGCGAGCCAGGTGATCGCGCCGATCGTCGCCGGGGCGAGCAGCAAGCGGATCGTATGCCGGAGCGCTCCCGCGGGAACGTATTTCGCCAACAGCGACGCGACGACGATCCCCGAGAGGCCGTCGTTGGCGAGGCCGGGGTGGCAGGTGTAGGTCGAGACGAGAATCTCGTCCTCCGACGTGCCCGGAACGACCGCCTCGGCGTAGGTCAGACTGCCGCCCTCGTCGTGGGTGGCGTCGATCCGGACGTCGTAGTAGCGGTCGTCCCGGAGCTCCTCGCGGACGCGATCGGCGAGGCAGAAGCCCCAGCGTCGCTCCCAGTACGAGGTGCGCGCGGGGATCACGTCCGGCAAGTCGGGAAGCGAGAAGAGGTGCTCCTTAAGCTCGGCCCCCGAGAGCCGCTCGTCGGTCGCGACGCTGTAGCCGAGGATGTGCAGCGGATGCTCACGGAGATCTACCAGCCGGCGGCCGGTCTCGTCGGCGATGAAGGCCTCGCGGACGTTCCATTCCGGGGGCACCGTCCAGTCGAGGACACGCGTCCCGCTGGGAACCTCGAAGATCTCGAGCGGTACCCGGTCGGCGACCACGCGGAGCGTCTCGCGGACTCCGTCGCCGGTGATGCTCCGGGGAAGCGGGAAGAGCTGGCCTGCCAGCTCGATCGCCTCCTGCCCCAGGAGAGCTCCGGTCGGGAGCGCGCGCTCGAGCGCACCACGGAGGTCGACGTCTGCCGTCGTCATGCCCCGAGCGGCAGCTTTCGACCCGTGAACGCTTCGGCGAAGCGGTCGGCGGCATTCGCCTCCATCCCGCGGAGTCGCATCAGGCCGCGAAACGTGTCCCGGTCGAACCAGTGCTTGCCCCCCTGATCTTCTCGTCTGCCACTGACTCGGTCAAGGCGAAGAATGCGTTTGGGCGGCCGAGGTCGCCGTCGACCTTGGGCACCTCGTATTCGAGCACGAGGTGGTTGCGGAAATGATTCCAGGTCAGCTCGCAGGCGAGCCGGTGATCCTGGTGGAGATCGTTGCGGGTATGGGTGAACACCAGTTGGGGGTCGGTCGTCGCCGCCAGCGCCTTGAAGACTTCCTTGACCTCCCCACCGAGATACGGGAAGAAGCC
>JAKIWH010000141.1 GCA_022750125.1 Thermoplasmata archaeon | reverse complement strand
TCTACGAGATCTCCCCGACCGAACTCGAGTTCCGGTTCACGAACGACATCTCGGTGTTCGACAAGCACATCCCGAGCGAGATTCCCCACAAGGGGGAGACGCTCGCCCGGACGAGCGCGCACTGGTTCGAGCTGTGCACGAAGCTCGGCCTGCCCCACCACTACCTAGGCCTCTCGAGCCCCACAGCGATGCGCGTGCGCCGGGTCCGGGTCGAGCCCCACCCCAAGAAGCTCGGGCCTCACCCGGTGAACTACCTCCTGCCGCTCGAGTTCATTGTCCGCTACTACGTCGCGGGCTCTCTCTGGGACCGGTTCCAGGCCGGCAAGATCCGTCCCGAGGAAGTCGGCTTCCCGAGCGGGAAGACCGTGCAGTACGGCGACCTCCTCCCCGAGCCGATGTTCGAGGTCACGACGAAGCTCGAGGCGGTCGACCGGCCGCTCGATTGGCCCGAGGCGCTCGAGCTCGCGGTCCTCGAGCCCGCGCAGAAGGAGCGGATCCGCGAGATGATCCTCGCGATCGACGTCGCGATGGCGAAAGAAGTGGAGCCCCGCGGGCTCCTCCACGTCGACGGGAAGAAGGAGTTCGCGATCGACTCGAACGGGACGCTCATGCTCGTCGACACCTTCGGCACGGCGGACGAGGACCGGTTCTGGGACAAGGGCGCCTTCGAACGAGGACGGTTCGTGGAGTTCTCGAAAGAGTTCGTGCGCCAGCACTACCGGAGCAGCGGCTACTTCGCGGAGCTCCAGAAGGCGCGGGAGGCGGGGACGGACGAACCCCCCATCCCGCCGCTTCCGCCGCTCCTCGTGGACGAGGTAAGCCGCCTGTACACGACCGTATTCCAGCGGCTCTCGGGCGAGCCGTTCCACCCGCTCGCCGCGGCTGCGCCGGAGGGCGTTTCCCGCCCTCCCGCCTAGGTTTATACCCCACGCCAAGGTCCTCGAAATCGTGCCAGCAAAGGCCGCCAGCCGGCCCCCGGTCGAGGAGGAGAAGAAGGCGGTCGCGCTCGAGGACCTTCCCGGGGTAGGTCCTACTACCGCCGAGAAGCTCCGCGAGGCGGGCTACACCGACCTGATGGAGCTCGCCGTCGCTTCCCCGGGCGACGTGGCGGAAGCGGCGGAGATCGGCACGCAGATCGCCCAGCACATCATCGGCGAAGCCCGGCGCCAGGCGGACGTTGGGAGCTTCGAGATCGGGACGGCGCTCCTCGAGCGCCGGAAATCGCTCGGCCGCATCAGCACGAATTCGAAGGCGCTCGACGAGCTCCTGGGCGGCGGGATCGAGACGCAGGCGATCACGGAGTTCGCGGGAGAGTTTGGGAGCGGCAAGACCCAGATCGGGCACCAGGCCGCGGTCGACGTCCAGCTACCGGCCTCGCAGGGAGGACTCGAAGGAGAGGTGGTCTACATCGACACGGAGAGCACTTTCCGGCCCGAGCGGATCGTCGACATGGCGAAGGCGGTCGGCCTCGAGCCGGAGATCGCCCTCTCCCACATCCACATCGCTCGCGCCTTCAACTCGAACCACCAGATGCTCCTCGTCGCGAAGGCGCAGGAGCTCGCCCGGACGAAGCCGATCCGGCTCCTCGTGGTGGACTCCCTCACCGCCCACTTCCGCGCGGAGTACCTGGGACGGGCGGAGCTCGCCCCGCGCCAGCAGCTCCTCAACAAGCACCTGCACGAGCTGCTGCGGTTTGCCGACACGTACAACGCGGCGGTCGTGGTGTCGAACCAGGTGTCGGCGCGACCGGACATCCTGTTCGGCGACCCGACCCGGCCAATCGGGGGGAACATCGTCGCGCACGCGGCCACCTACCGGGTGTACCTGAGGAAGTCGAAGCCCCCGAAGCGGATCGCCCGCCTCATCGACTCCCCGAACCTCCC
>JAKIWH010000006.1:17580-41062 GCA_022750125.1 Thermoplasmata archaeon | reverse complement strand
GGCCGCCCCGCCGTGAGCGCCCCGAGCTCGATCCAGATCAACGTCACCGCACAGTCCTCGACGCTCGGTGTCTTGAGCAGCGCGACGCTCCGGATCCAGCTCGCGAGCGGATGGGTGCTCTCGATCGGCATCGTCACGCACTCCTCCTACTCGGATGGGTCGTTCCAGCCGGGTCAGACGATCAAGATCCACTACGAGCTCGACTCGCTCGCGAACCAGCCGGCGCCAGGAACGATCTCGCTCTACCTCGAGACGTACCAGTACCTACCGGGGCAGGGGAGCCTCATCACGCAGACCACCTCGACCTCGGGGGTTGTGGCGCTCAAGATCCCGTCGAACTGGGGCACGGGCAACCACTACATGTACATCTACGCGGAGGTCCAGAACTGCCTCGAGGGCTCCTGCTACGCGGAGAGCGACTTCACGGTCCCGGTCGATTCGTCGCCGGCCGCGCTCACGTACGAGCTCGTGCCAAACTCGGGGCTCACGGTGGGCTGGCTCATCCTGCTGCTCCTCATCGTCGTAGTCGCGATCGTGCTCGTGCTGCTCATCCGGCGCCGCCCCCCCGCGCCGACTTCCGGCCCGATGACCCCGTACAAGTCGAGCGCCGACTCCGGAACGACCGGCTCCACCTCGGGGGACGCGAAAGGCACCGCCTCGGGAGACTCCTCCTCGAGTGCCCCACCGCTCCCCACCCCGGGGCCCTCCGACAGCGGGACGAACTAAGCCACTACCCCCGACCGTCTCGGGCGGTCCACGCCGCTCCGAGCGCCTTGACAGAGGCGTTCACGCTCGCCGCCGGGAGTCCGCCGAAGTCGAAGATCCCGAGGAGCTCGTCGACACCGGCGCGACCCAGCTCGCCCGCCCGCTCCACCACCTCCCCCGGCGTGCCGAGAAGGGCGAATCCGCTCTCCTCGAGCGACGTTACCGAGGCGTGCCGAGGATCTCGACGCACTTTCGCTTCGTAGTTAGCGCTCTGGGTCGCGAGCCGGCTCTCGAGGTACCTCTGAAGGTGGTGCCTCGCCTTCTCCGGATCCGGACCCGCGTACACGTGCACGGCTGCCGCCACCTCCGCTCGGCTGCCGCTCGGGAGCTCCTTTCGATACTCCCGGATGAGGGTGGCAAGCTCGGGCACCGAATCGAGGGTCGCGTACGGAATAAGCGCGATCGAGCGTCCGGCGCGGGCGAGGAACGGTAGCGCCTCCCGTCGTTGCACCGCGACCCAGATCGGAGGGTGGGGGCGCTGGACCGGTCGGACGTTGAGGCGCACGCTCGTGGCGCCCGGGGGCTCCGCCCGAACCTCGGAACCTGCCCACGCGCTGAGGACCGTCGACAGCGTTAGGTCAAACCGTTCCCGCTTCTCGGCAGGGTCGATACCGAACCCACCGAACTCGAGCGGGATGTAGCCGCTCCCGACACCGAAGTTGAGCCGCCCCCCGACGAGATGGTCGACGAGAGCGTACTGCTCGGCGATGTCGATGGCGGAATGGAACGGAAGTACGGCCACGAGCGCCCCCAACCGGAGGCTGTGCGTTCGCTGCCCAAGGGCCGCGAGCAGCACGGGGGGCGAAGGACAGATTCCGCCCTCGTGGAAGTGATGCTCGGCGACCCAGAAGCCGTCGAGACCCGCTGCATCCGCCGCCTCCCCGAAGGAGAGGAGCTCGGCGAACCGGTCTCGCTCGCCACGCTCGAATTCGGGGTACGAGTCGAGGACAGAGAACGCGCTCAGTTTCACGCCGCGAGGACGCAATCCGCCCTCTTGGGGCTTGGGGAGGGAGCGATTACCATCCTTGTCCATTCGGGTCGATGCGTGTCCCAGCGACGCCCCTCGCCCCCGGCCTCGGCAGGGGAAGGCTACGCTGGTTCGGAGAGGGCGTCGATTGGCCCGCGCTCATGTCATCCGGTCAAGGGGGGGAACGAGAGATCCTCGCGGGCCTAGAATGGAACGATTCTCTCTCGAACGACGCACCTCCGGAGGCGAGAGTTCCCGCTGGCGTCATCCTCGTGGGGGCCGATCTACTGCCGCGATCCTCGGGCTTCCCGATCGTCGGCGGCATCGATCGAGACCTTCTCGTGGACGGGGAATGGGTCACGGTGGACGGCAGTTTGGGGGTGGTCGATCTCGAGGAGGTCGAGGGGGTCCCCGTCGTCACGAGCTTCCTCGAACGGGAGGATGGAAGAGTGCTGCTCCTACGTCGATCCGAGCAAGTGGGATCCTTCCGCGGTCGTTGGGCGGGAGTCTCTGGGTTCGTCGAGTCCCGGCCCCCCGAGGACCAAGCGCGGCGCGAGATCGAGGAGGAGACCGGGCTTCGAGCCACGGAGCTCGAGTTGCGGGCCCGGGCGGAGCCAGTGTACGTTCGCGAAGGTGCGCGAGGCTACATCGTCCACCCGTTTCTGTTCACCGTCCGGCGGACCGAGCTCCGGCTCGACTGGGAGCATACGGAGGCGCGGTGGGTAGACCCTGAAGAGATTCGTAAGTTTTCGACCGTCCCGAAGCTGGTCGAGGTCTGGAACCGGCTTGCGACGGACGCCGCCGAAAGGAAACGGTAAAGACCGCAAGACCCCCATCGCGCGCCGGGCTGGTAGATCAGCGGAAGATCGCCGGTTTTGCAAACCGGAGGTCTCGGGTTCAAATCCCGACCAGTCCATTCCACCCAGCAAGGTAGGTACCTCGGTGACGAGTAAGTCGACAACGCCCAGCGGTCTCCCCACGCCGGTCTTGTCACGTCGCCCCCCTCGCGGTCCTAGCCTCCCCGGTTCGCAACTCATCTCGAGGTCGCTCTCCCCCGAGACCTGGCCCGCGTTCGCCGAGCTCGTGGAAAAGCACCACGGAATCTTCGGTGGCTGCTGGTGCATCTCCTTTCATCTCCTGCCGGGCGAGGGAAAGCGTACACCGGCCGACTATCGGGCCATGAAGGAGGCGCGGGTCCGGGACGGGCGCGCGCACGCTGCGCTCGTCTTCGATGGTCCGAAGGCCGTCGGATGGTGCCAGTTCGGACCCACCGCGGAGCTTCCGAACATCAAGAGCCAGAAGGCCTACGCCGAAGGGGTGGGCGCGCTACCGGACTGGCGCATCACCTGCTTCTTCATTGACCGAGAGCGGCGGGGGGAAGGTATCGCGGAATTCGCCCTTCGTCAGGCACTTCGGGACATTGCCCGGCTCGGTGGGGGAACGGTCGAGGCCTATCCGGAGGACGTCGCCGGTCGAAAGGTCTCTCGTTCCTTCCTGTGTAGTGGCACTCTCGGCATGTTCGAGAAAGCGGGATTCGAGCGGGACCGTAAGATCGCGATGCACCGGTGGGTCGTGGTCCGGAGGATCCCTCCCGACGGGGCTAACGACTCCGCGAACTAGGTGGGGGCCACCCCGGCGATTAGATACAAGTTCGGCTTCGAGAAGTCATGGCGGACGCATGGCTCTGCGACACTGGGATCCGAGTGACCGATCTCGAGGCTTCCATCGAGTTCTACACTTCTCTCCTCGACCTGGTCGAGCTGAAGCGGGCCAGCGATGCGGACTCCGCGTTCGTCCTGTACAAGGACCGGCGTTCCGGGCAGCGGCTCGAGCTCAACTGGTATTCCGAGACGAGCCCGTTCTATCGCCCGTTCGTCGTCGGCGAGGGGCTCGACCACCTCGAGGTCCGGGTCCGTAACGTCGGGGCGACCCTGTCCCGCCTCAAGGCGCGCGGGATCACGCCGGTGAACCGGCAGCTCTGGGTCAACCCGGTCGGCATCGAGAAGATGCGCGCCGACCCCGAGCAAGCGGCGTGGCTCGAGAAGGATGTCTGGCTCACCCAAACCGGTCACTCGATCGCGTACGTCGCAGACCCGGACGGGAATCTCGTCTGCCTCTACGACCACCCCGAGGAGGACTTCGACGGGCCCATCCCCGATCACTATTGAGGCGAACCGGCCCGTCGATCGAAAGCCCGCCGAGGGGACGCAAGCCGGGGGGCACAGTCCCTCGCTGGCTCCGTAACCGCGGGGGTCCGCGCCGCCGCGACAGTTTGCTAACGATTCTGCACCGTTTTTGTTCAGGCTCGCTCCACGCGCGTTGGGCCAGAGCCCGCCGCCGCGAGACCGAAGCATCGAAATACATCGCCTCCGGTGTTCGATTGTGTACGGTTCGGGAGACTCCCCCGGATTCAGCTCGCCCTCGGGGAGCACGGCGAAGACGCTCATCCTCATCGCGCTCCTCCTCGACCTGCTGTTCGCCCTCGCCTTCGTCTTTGTGATCGGACTCGCTTTCCTCTACACGTCGGCCGTTTGCGGTGCGGTGGGGGGGGCGCACTGCGGCCTCTCCCTCTACGCTGCCTTCTTCCTCGCCCTCGGCGTAATCGCGTTCATCTGGATGTTCCTCATCTGGAGTCTCTGCTACAAGCCGGTAAGCCGCGGCCAGTACGCGGAAGCGCGGGGTCCGACGCTCATCTTCGCCATCCTCGCGTTCCTGACGTTGAGCATCATCACCGCGATCCTCCTCCTGATCGCCTGGATCAAGTTGGGGGACGCCGTCAACGACAGTCGGATGGGTGGCTCTGGTGGAATGTACGCCCCCGGGATGGCTCAACCGTACGGGGCACCGCCTCCCCCCTACCCTTCGCCGGCCCCGTCCCCGTTCGTCACCGCTCCTGGGGGCCCCGCCCCGACGTACGCCCCAGCGCCCGTCCCGCCGCCCCCCGGGGGCCCTATGGCCCCGAACTGTCCTCGCTGCGGCAAGCCTGCGACCTGGATCCCCCAGTACCAGCGCTTCTACTGCTACAGCGACGGGCAGTACGTCTAGCCCGTGAGCTCACCCGCGCTACGCGGGGCGAAACTCTAAAGCCCGGGAACGGAGCGGGGCTCCCGTGCCCGACGAGGAGCTCGACCCGATCCTCATCCAGGTGACCGTCCCGCTCCCCATCTCGATGATCCACGCGGCCCTGCTCGACCCAGCGCAGCTCCGCCGCTCCTTCTGCGACGACGCGAAGATCGAACCGAAGCTCGGTGGCGTCTACGAGCTCACGTTCCGCGAGGAGCCGGGGTTCACGAGCGCCGGCGAGATCACGCGGCTCACCCCCGACGTGGACGTGGGGTACACCTGGCGCGCCCCGGCGCCCCACGACGCGGTCATGAACGACCCCGAGCCCAGGACGCACGTCTACCTTCGGCTCCAGGACTCTCCCGAGGGGATCGACGTCACCCTCGAACACGCGGGCTGGGGCTCGGGGGAGGCGTGGGAAGAGGCGCGCTCCTTCCACTTCCGGCTCTGGGACGACCGTCTCCACCGGTTCAAAGAGCAGATCCTGCGCGACGCCTACGGCTGAGCGGGCGGGGGCGGGCGGGCCCGTCGCTTGGGGAGTGGCAATCGAAGCACCGGTAGGGCTCCTTTGGGCCGGGCTCGGAAGATGAGGGCCACCGCAAATAAGGCCCCGACGGCGAGGGCGACGAAAACCCAGAGGAACGGTTCAAGCCGGTCTGCCAGCGTGGGCGGGCGTGGGGCCACCGTCATCCGTGCCATCCCGTGGCCCCAGTACCCGGGCGCCTTGACGGTCGCGATGACGAGAAGCTCCGCGAGCTGGCCGTCCGAGGTGACGGTCAGGGCGACCTCTCCCGTGTTGCCTGAGGCGGCCGCGCTCGGGCTCACGGTACCCGGTCCGCTCAGGGAGAGCAGCACGGCCACGCCGGCGGCGGGATGTCCCGAGGGATCGAGGAGGACGAAGGAGAATCCCGCCGAGGCGCCGGGCGAGAGTCGCCCGGGCACAGCTTGCCCGGTCACGGAGAGCTCGGTCGGGGGAGCCGCGGCTATCGCCCCCACACCCTCCCCAAGGAACCCGAGGAGAGCCACCGCGACCCGCACGGGGTCGGGGCCCGGTGTGCTCACGTTCGGGGCGTTGAACGCCGTGAGAGCGCTGCCGTTCTGATCCGTCGTGAGCTCCGCGGGGAAGAAGGCGCTGCCGTTCGAGTCCGAGACGGAGAGGGGTACCGAGGGGAGGGGCGTCCCGTTCTCGTCGGTGACGCTCGCCGTAACGCTCACGGTCCCGAACGCGAGCGGATTCGTCGGAGCGAGGTTCACCCCGACGCGCACGGGTACGGGGCCTCCGGACCAGACGACGGTTCCGCTAGCCACGGGGGCGACCTTCGGTCCCGAGACGATCTCGCCCGGGGCGAGGGTCGGGTGTTGGGCCCTGCCTTCAATGCCCCAGGGACCCCCGATACCGCCGCTCTCGTTCGCGAGCGCCGGTCGGGGGAGGTACCACCCGCCCGGGCGCAGGGTGGCGAACGCCACCGGAACCTGTACCGAGGGCGGGACGTAGTTCGTCGACGCGAAGGCGACGGTCTCCGAGAAGCTCACTCCCCGGTCCCAGCTCAGGTTCGTGACCCCGAGGTCCACGGTCGCGTTTGCGAGTGTTCCCCCGAACGGCGCCCCGTTCACCTCGAGGGTCCAGTTGGTGCCGGAGGCGTGCAGGAGCTGGAAGTCGAAGTAGCTCCCGTCGACGAGGGTGAGATTCCGCCAGTACGCCAACGAGAGGTACTGATCGGTCCGGTTCGAGAAGACCGCGAGGAACGGGAGGGGAGCGCTCGCCGTGTTCTCGAAGATACCGAACACCGCCTCCTTCGCGCCGAGCACCACGGCGAGGCTCAGCTGGAAGGAGGCATCCGGAGGAAGGGAGAGCGGTACGAACCCACCCGAGTCCATCTCGACGCCGGTGGCAGGTGCGAGCCCTGGGTCCGCCGGCGCCACGAGCAGCTCCCCCGTGCCTCCTGTGAGACTGGGGCGAAGAGGAGCTCCGCTCCCGGCTGGCACGTGGGAGCTCGCCACGCCGACCGGGGCCCCGGGCGACGGTAGGAGCGTCCCCGAACCCGGGAGACCCAGCCCCGAGGAGGCGAGCGGAAGCGCGAGGAGAACTCCCAGGAGGAGGCAGCGCACGGAGGGCATCGTCCAGTGATGCCTCCCGCTCGGCATCTACCCAACGGGAGGCTATCGTCCCGCGGCGAACGCCGGGCAGTCGGAGGCGCCGCACACCTGGCAGGGCCCCGTCGGGAGGAGGGCAAAGCTCGCCGAACCGCCGCCGGGGACCGGGCGCACCTCGAGGTGGGCCGTCGGATAATGGCCGCACCGGCACCGATTCCTGGCGGGCTCCCGCAGAGCGCGTGTGCCCTGCTTCGTGACCATCGCACCCGAACTGCCGTGCGGGGTGAAAAAGCCACCGAAGGATTTTCCCGCCCCCGACCTTCGCGGAAGCGTGGAGATCGAGGGATGCCCCTTCCCCGAGGACGCCAGCTTCGATGCGGAGCACGACGTGTGGCTCCGCCCCGTCTCCGGGGGGGCGCGCTATCGGCTCGGGGTGACCTCGGCGCTCTCGACGTTCGCCGGAAGGATCGTCTCCCTGCGCCACCGGCCGTTGGGAACCTCCGTCCGGGCCGGGGAGAGCGTGGCCACCCTCGAGAGCGTCCGGTTCACAGGGCCGGTCCGAGTCCCGGTGGACGGCGTTGACTGTCGACCGAACCTCGTCGCGGCGGGCCGTCCCCGCCTCGTCAACGACTCCCCCTACGAAGAGGGCTGGGTGGTCGAGTTTTCCGCCACCCACCCGGAGCAGCTCGAGAGGCTTCCGCGGGGAACGGAGGCTCGGGACGCTCTCCGCGCCCGGCTCGCGCTCCTCCGGGTCCGATGCGAGGGGCCGGTGCCGGACGTGGAGGTGGTCGAACTCGGGAGCGAGTGCTCGGCGGTGCTCGCTCGCCTAGATACGGAGCTCGCGTTGCGCGAACCCGGAGAGATCGTGCGGCTCGTCTCGGACGACCCGACGAGCCCGATCGAGATGGTCCGATGGGAAGACCGGAGCGGGCACACCGTGCTCGGCGCCTACACCGACGGACCGATCCACCGGTTCCTCATCCGCCGGGAGAGGAACCCGACCCCGCGACGCCGCTCGGTCCAGACGGGCCGGATCTAGCGAGGGGCGTCAGGGCTTCTCGATCGGGGTCCGGACCTGGTTCCCCCACTCGGTCCAGGAGCCGTCGTAGTTCCGGACGTCGGGGTAGCCCAAGAGATGGTGCAGCACGAACCAAGTGTGGCTCGAGCGCTCCCCGATGCGGCAGTAGGTGATCACCGGTTCGTCCGGAGTGACCCCCTTGCCGTGGTACAGCTTCTCGAGCTCCTCGCGGCTCTTGAACGTGCCGTTCTCGTTCACCGCCTGGGCCCAGGGGATGTTCTTCGCCCCGGGGATGTGTCCGCCCCGTTGGGCGTGCTCGTTCGGGTACTCGGGGGGCGCGGTGATCTCGCCCGTGAACTCCTTGGGGCCACGGACGTCGACGAGCCGGAGCTTGCCCGCCTTCACCTTGGGGAGACCCGCTTTCACTTCGTCGAAGTACGCGCGGAGCTTCTCGTTGGTCGGGCCCGCCGAGAACTTGGACGGGGCAGGGACCGTCACCTCGGTCGGGAGCGGGCGGTCCTCGTCGACCCACTTCTTCCGGCCCCCGTTCATGAGCTTCACGTTCCGGACGCCGAAGTACTCGAACACCCAGTAGGCGAAGGCGGCGAACCAGTTGTTGAAATCCCCGTAGAGGACGAGGGTCGTCCCCTCCTCCACTCCCGCGCGCCGGAAGAGGGCGGTGAGCTGCTCGGCCGAGAGGATGTCCCGGCGGACGGGGTCGTTGATGTCCTTGCGCCAGTCGAACAGCACGGAGCCTGGCACGTGCCCGAGCGCGTAGTTGGCGCTCGGATCGTAGTCCACCTCGGCGATCCGGACCTTGGGGTCCGAGAGGTGCTCCGCGACCCAGTTCGTCTCGACGAGCACCTCGGGATGGGAGTAGCCTTGCGCCATTCGTCCTCTCCGGCCGAGAAAGGTGGATTAGGCATATAGGGGTGACGAAATCGGAAAGTTGCGGTTAGCGGGTCGTGTTCTGCGCCAAAAAGCCTAGTTTTGACAGCCGAAGAGCGCCGAAATGGCGCGGCGCTGGACTAGTGCCGGCCACGCTTCGGCAGCTGGGCGTTGGAGACCTCGATCGCCCCCGCATCGAACCCGAGCCGGCCGAGCTCGTCCCGGATCCGTGCCCGGTGGTCCCCCTGGAGGTACACCTCGCCGTCGACGACGGAGCCTCCCGTGGCGAGTCGGTTCTTGAGGAGGCGCGCGGTCTCGGGGAGGTCGACGCCGGTCGGGAATCCCGAGATGACGGTCGCGGGCTTGTTGTACCGCCGGGGCTCGACCCGCACGCGGATGCGGGCACTCTCGCGGTCGAGCGCGCTCAGGATCTCGTCGAACTCGTCGTTCCCCATCGGTGAACTGTCTCCTACCACCCTCCCCGCGGGGACGGGTGGAACGAGAGCGGCCAAGAGGCCATACCCACGCGGGGGCGGGCCGGGCGGAATCCTATCGACGCAGGTCCGAACAAGACTGGTGCGAAGAGCTAGAGCCGGACCCCCTTTTTACGGTTGACCCTCTGGAGGAGGGTGCTACTACGAGTTTTCCCGCCATTCATACCAGTGGAGGGCGAGCGCCGTGCCGATGACAGTCGAGAGGGCGAGGAGCCCTAGGTCGACGAGCGGGTTCGAGGGGACGGCCCCTGGTAGCCCGATCACCTCCTGGACGAGCAGCGCGGCGTAGGTCGGCGGGAGGAAGCGAGCCGCATCCTGCCAGAGCGGCGGGAGCTTCGTGATCGGGTAGTAGAGCGGCGAGAGCATCCCGATCACCGTGAAGGTGAGGTTCCCGACGGGCCACACCTCCCGCTGGCTCTTCAAGCGGCTCGAGAGCGCGATGCCGATCGAGCTGAACAGGATCCACAGCATCCCGATCGAGAGCAGGAGCACGGCCCAGCCGAGCAGCGGCACGTGGACGACGAGGGCGAGGATCACCGCGAGCGCGACGAGCGCTGGGGCGGCGGGGATCAGGTTCGAGAAGGCGATCCCGATCAAGTAGCGCACCCGGCCGAGCGGGGAGGCGACGAAGATCTCCTGGAGCCGGAGCTCGATGCGCCAGGTGGCGGAGTCGCCGAGGACCCAGCTCCCAACGTTCTGGGTGGTGAACAACATCGCTCCCACCACCTCGAGCGGAAAGTACTCGGGCGGCGAAATGAGCCTCAGGAAGTAGAGAAAGATGAACGGCAGGAGGATCGGCGCGATCGTCGACGCCGGGTTCCGGCTGATCCATCTCCAGCCGATGTGGGCGAACGCGGGGAGCACCCTCCCCGTCTGAGGAATCTCGGTAGCATGCGCCTCTGCGATCACGGCTCGACTCCGCCTCTCGGCCCTTGAGCGAGCTCCCCTCGAGCTTCGATATTTCTCGCGGGCGCGCTCAGTCGGTCGCGCTCCGCTTCGGTTGACGACCCTGCTTGAGCTCGGTGTAGTACCGTAGCCAGACCTCCACCGTCTCCTCCTCGGTACGACCGAGGTCGTAGCCGGGGGAAACGAGCGGCGCGGCGTGCTCGACGGCAATGCGCAGGAAGGCGCGTGCGCGACGCTCGAGGTCGGTCACCTCGCCCGAGAGGAGCTCCTTCGCCCTCGCCAGGTCGGGAGCCGCGCTCAACCGTTCCGCGCGTCCGGCGAACCGCCACCCCTTCCTCAGGAACGGGTCGACGACGTTCACCTCGATGGCGGGGTTCGCAGCGAGATTCGAGGTGGTTCGCGGCGAGCGGAGGTCGGCGTACAGCAGATGGTCGTCGTCCCAGACGACCAGCGTGCCGCGAGGGGAGAGGTTCGGGCGGCCGTCCGGTCGGACGGTGGCGACGTACGCAAGGCGCTGCTCCGTGACGACCCGCTTCATCGGTTCGGTGAGGATGCCCATCGACCGCGTCTCCGACCCCGGGAGCGAACGGGGCCCCATTACGTTGAGAGAAGGAAACTCCGGTGACCGGGGCCAGGAGCATCCCTAGCGCTCCCGCGCGGTTACTCGCGCCCAGTAGATCGCGAACCCGAAGAGCGCGAGCGCCTCGACCGTGAGGCTCGTCGCCGCATACACGAGCTCGAACCCCGACAGGTGGACAAGACCACCCTGCGCCGCTTCGACAAGCACGACGGCCGCGCTCGAGGGAATGGCCAGAGCGATGGGATGCCAGTACCCTGGGAGCAGGCCGATCGGGTAGAACACGGGGGGAAGCACGCCGAAGAAGTTCGTGAGGAGGCTCGCGTACGGCCAGATGGCGCGCATGTCACGGAACAGTGTCGAGATGATGTACCCCAGGGCGCACGTGAAGAGCCAGATGAGGGCGACCACCGCCACGAGCACGAGGGCCCCAGCGATCGTGAGCGGAGCCACGAGCTCGATGAGGAGGAGCAGGATCACGACGGGAGGAAGGTACGCGAACAGAACGCCGAGCGAAAGACCGAGAAAGTACCCTTCCGCGGAGAGGGAGGAGGCGTGGTACAGTTCGTTCAGCTTGTGGTCGATGCGGATGAAGGCGGCCTCGTTCTGGATCCGCTGCCCCAGCTGGAACACCGAGTAAACGACCGCTCCGATGAGCGCATACGGCAGGAGCGCCGGAGCGAGGATCACGACGAAGACGAGCAGCACCACCTGGACGATCATCGAGGTCGCGATGGCGAGCCCCTCGTGCAGCTGGACCCGGAGCTCGGTAAGGGCGAAGGCGATCGTGCCCTGGCCCATCCGGACCGCCATCACCCCTCCTCGTCGATCGACCGGCCCACGACCCGCAGGAACGCTTCTTCGAGGGTGACCGGGCCGACGGAGGCGGGGAGCCCGGCCCGGACCGCGAGCCCGAGCAGTTCCTGAACCCGCTCGGGGCTCGTGACGACATGGATTGCCGTTCCGTCCGGGATAAGGAGACCGAACGACTCGAGTTCCGGGCCAAGCTTCCCTCCGCCTGCGATGGTGACCCGGATCGTCCCGCCCGCGCTCCGCTTGAGCGACTCTCCTGTCCCCTCGACGAGCACCCTTCCCCGTTCGATGACGGAAAGACGCTGCGCGAGGTTCTCCGCCTCGTCGAGGTAGTGGGTCGTGAGCAGGATCGTACACCCTTTCGCGGTGAGCCGACGGAGCGACTCCCAGACTTCGCGACGGGCGAACGGGTCCATCCCGATCGTCGGTTCGTCGAGGAACATGAGGGGGGCCTCGGTCGCGATCACCGTCGCCACCATCGTGCGCTGCCGCTGGCCCCCCGAGAGCGTGATGCTCAGCCGGTCGGCGATCTCGGTGAGCCCCATCTGTCCGAGCGCCTCCTCGGACCGGAACCTTGCAGTCTCGCGGGAGAAGCCCCGCGCACGGAGGTAGCTGTAGACCTGCTCCCGGGGCGTGAGGTGGAAGAACGGCTTCCCCTCCTGGGGCACGACCGCGAGCATCGACCGTACCGAGTCCGGGTCGGCGATCGCATCCTTCCCGAAGACCCGCACCGAACCCGAGGTCGGGATGAGCAAGGTCGAGGCGATGCGGAGGAAGGTGGTCTTGCCGGCTCCGTTCCTACCCAGGAGGCCAACCCGCTCTCCCTTCTCGATGCGGAGCGACACCCCGCGGAGCGCATCGGTGGGCGGCGCGCCGCGCGAGACGTACCGCTTCCGCACCTCCTCGGCGACGAGCGCCTCCTCCGCCATGCGGGGGCTCCGACCGGGAGCTCGGTATAAAGCCGACTTCCGAAGGGAGGGTTTCCAAACTACGGAAACCTGCGTGCGGGCCCGGCGGCGCCCGGCCGCCTCAGCCTAGTTGCTTAGCCGCAGCCGCAGCCGCCGCCCTTGTCGGAAGAGTTCCCGCAGGAGCCGCAGCCCGCGACCGCCCCCGCGGCGTCCGGCTCAGGGAGCGTCGGGTTCGTGACCTTGAACCCCGACTCCTCGAGCGTCTCGACGTAGTCGATGATCGCCCCGTCGCAGAACTTCAGGCTTCCGGGGTCGACGAAGAGGGAGAACCCGTCCACCTTGAGCACCTCATCCTCGGGGCGCGGCTTCGCGAACGCCATCCCGAAGTTCACGGCACCCGCACCGCCGCCGCAGCAGCCGCCGCCTCCGGGCTGGGCGTAGAGGCGCACGCCGAGCTCGTTCTTCTGACCCTTGAGGAGCCGCTGGACCTGCTCGACCGCGCTCGGGCGGACCTGGACCTGGAACGACATGGACCTTCGTTCGATTAGAGAGAATTGTGGAATTTAAGCATGTCGGGGTGACGGAATCCCCCCTACCTCAAGCCGCGGGGCCGGTCCGGGATGGAGCCGCCCCCCGGCTCGCTCCGGGTGGCGTCGAGCGTCTCGTCGCTTTCGGTGTCCCGTCCCCCGAGCAGGATCTCTCCGGCATCCCGGGTTTCGCTGCGCCGGCAGAGCTTCGCAAGGAGCGTCCCGAGCCGAGGAGGGAGACCGAGGTAGCTCACGATCAGCCGGACATCGGTCCCCGAGAGCTCCCCGGTGAGCGACAGGACGAGGAAGTACGTTCCCCACCCGAGGACGAGCGCGAACCCGAGCGTGTACCAGTGGGTCGGGTTGATGACCGTGTTGAGCCGGGAGATGACGAGGAAGCTCACCGCGGCGCTCGCCACGATGGCGAGGATCGGTCGTGGTTGGATCCGGACCGCGAGGATCCGTTCGAGGAAGTAGGTGTTGAGGATGAGGGCGCCGACGGAACTCACGAGAATGGCCCAGGCAGCTCCGGCGAGGCCCCAGTTACCGAGCAGCGGGTGCGGAGGCAGTACGAGGAAGGCTACCCCGACGAGGAGGACCACCTGGAGCGCCTGGAGGTACAGCTCGAGTCGCTGGCGGCCCACGGAGTTGAGCGCGGTGAGGATGATCTGCGCGAGGGCCGCGGGGACAGCCGATACGGCGAGGATGGCGAGCGCCGTGCTCGCGCTCGCCCCGAGCGGAGCGGCGGGAGCGGGCCCGCTGCCAGGGCACGAGGGGGGGCTCACATAGTTCCCGCCGAACAGCAAGTCGAGCAGATTCGACCGGTAGACGACGAGCGCGACGGCGGCCGGGATGACGAGCATCGCCGTGTATCGAAGCGCCGTCCAGGTCCGACGACGGAGCTGCTCGTACTCCCGGCGGATGTGCAGGTTCGTGAGGTGCGGGAAGAGCGGGACGGAGACCGCGTTCGGCATCCCCATGAGGAGGATACGGAACCCGTTCGCCGCGAGGAAGATGGTAACGGCGGTGTCGGAGACGCCGTTCACGAAGAAGGGCAGCGTGTTCGAGGCGACGTACTGCAGGAAGAGCCCGCCCATGAGAGGCCCCGCGTAGACGAACAGGCGCTTCGCCTCCCGAGCGCTCGGGCTGCCCTCGGTGTAGCGGATGACGGAGGGAAGCGAGTAGAGGGCCGACGCCACTCCGCCGAGCAGGTAGGAGAGGACGATGCCCCAGATCGCGAACTGGGGAGTCGTGGCGATCAGCGAGACGGTGATGAGGCCCGCCGTCTGGACAACCGACTGCACGAGCAGCGGGTACTGGCCGCGTATTGAGTTGCCCCGAGCGACCCAGAGCTGGCCGTAGACCACGCCAGGGGACCAGAGGAGCGGAATGAGGAGGAAGAGCCCGAACAGCAGCGCTTCCTGCCCTTGCGAGAGACCCCCGCAGGCGCTTCCGTGAACGAACGGAAGGAAGGGGGCGATGAGGAAAGCAGCGGCGCTTGCAATCGCGATCAGGCCGAGGCGCAACGCAAGGTAGGTCGAGGTGATCGACTTAGGGTCGCGGCCCCGCGCGATGTAAAAGACGTAGGCGGAGCCGACGCGGAGGTCCCCCAGTCCGCTGAGCGTTGAGGCGACGAGGAGGTAGAGGCCCGAGATGCTGAGGATGGTGAGCCCTGCGGCCCCCATCCCACCGATTCGGTGCGAAGTGAAGAAGCTCGCCGCGTACCCGATCCCCTGGATCGCGAGGCTGATCAGGAAAACGACGCTCGAACTGAGGCCGACCGACCGAGTCGGCTCCGGCGGGAGCTCCGGAGCTCGGGTCAGGTCCGTCACGGTGGAATCCGTCTTCCGACACGGGGGCCTTCAGATAATCCTCTCGAATCGAAGGAGAGCAGGTCCGACGGAGGGCAATCGGGGTGCGGGTGGGGGCGGGTACCGCCCGGTCACGAGCTGCGGCTAGTCCGCCGCTGGGTGCAATTGGGCCGACCAGGAAACGAGGGCAGACTCCGCGGCGACGCTCGCGGCGTCCCGTCGGAGGACCTTAGCGCCAAGTCGGGCGAAGAGGGGCGAGGGCAGCCAATCCCGAAGATGAGCGTAGAGGTTCTCCTCCTCCGAAACGTGGTGCCGTTCGATCCGCTCGGCCTCGGCGCGGAACAGCTTCGCGAGGGCACGGCCGCGATCGCTCCGTGGGGCGACCTCGTCCGGAGCGAGTTCCGCCGCAGATTGCTGGAACGCAAGCGCCGCCGGATGCTCCCGCTCGCAAAGCGCGGCTGCGGCGCGCGCACCCCGGATCTTCGTTTCGCGCAGGTGCGCGAGAATCTCCTCCTCGTTCGCTTGGTGCAGCTCCACGAGGAATCGGCGGTGGGCGTCGAGCGCTTGACGGAGTCGTCCTGCCGGGATGGACGGGGCTCGTTCGAGACCCTCCGCCGTTTCACGAAGGCGGCCGGCCAACACTTGCAGGAGGGTGTGCTGACGCTGTAGCTCGAGGACGAGGTCCGTCCGGCTGTTGTCCCGAGGAGGAGGGCCCCCGCTCACAGCAGCCGGGCGACTAGCTTGGACGCGCCGCACTTTTGGCTTAGCCCGACCGCGAGTGCTGACGGACCGCTTGGAGCGAGGCATCGGCGTCCCGACTCAATCTACGCGAGTCGCCCTTTTCAGGTACGCTCACTCGCCGGACCAACCACCCGGTTCAGTGCTCGGTTCGGCCGGCCCGCTGAGGGCCTTGGGCCTTCTTGGAGTAGCCACCCAGCGCGGCCTTCATCGCCGCGCTCTTGGTCTCCGCCGTGATCGTCGGGGCGCGTTCGTAGATCAGCGCGACGACGCCGGTGGCGAACGACTGGGACGATGCGAGCTTCCAGCTCGTCTCGCCGGTCCCCTCAAAGAGCTTCCTCCCCTCGCCCAGCAGGGTTGGGTAGACCAGCAATCGAAGCTCGTCCAGACGTCCGTCCCGGATCAGCGACTGCACGAGTTCCGCGCTGCCGTGGGCCATTGCGTCCCCTCCGTTCTCGCCCTTCAGCTTGGCAATCAGCTGAGGCAGCTCGGTAGGTCGCACGATCTGGGAGCCCGACCAGTCGGCCCTCTCCATCGTCGAGGACACGACATACTTGGTCATGTTGTTGAAGCGGTCGGCGAAGCCCGTTTCATCCTGGCGTTGGGGCCACGCGGCCGCGAACACTTCGTAGGTCTTCCGGCCAAGCAGCAACGCACCGGTCCGCTTCAGCTCGTCGTCCTTGAATTTGGCGATCTCATCGTTCCAGTACGGGAACGACCACTTGTGCGGGTCCGCGATCACACCGTCCAGAGTCACGAAAAAGGTCGCGCTGACTTTCCGCGCCATGGGCCGGTTCAACTCGAATATGGCGCTTGAAGTTTGCTCAGTCTGGGCAGGGATGCGCCGGCCGACGCGCCTTGCCGACTCTCCCGGCTGAGGGGAACGATCGTTGGCGGGAACTGGTGCGCCTGGCCGATCGGACCCTCGCCCAACGACTCGAACAGATCGGGTGCGGTGAAGGGAGGAAAGGGTTGCAGGCGGGGTTAGAAAGCCCAAGAGAAAGCCGACGGTCGCACCCCCGTTGCCACAATGAGACCCATGAGCGGAATCGTGTAGAGCCGTTGCATCGCATGGGTCCTACCTGCAGGGCAGGCGACCGGCGGATCAGAAGCTCGGGTGGAGGCGCCAGCCGACGCGAGAGAAGAGGAGCGCGCAGAGGAGCGCGACTCCGCCAGCGAATGCCAGAATCGCGAATCCCATGAGGGACCAATGCCCCCGGAGCGACCCGGCGATCGCGCCGATAACGATGGCCGCTCCCATTAGCCCCGCGACTACTCGAGCTGGTTCCATCACGCTTCCTCCGTGGTGTTCTTGCGGCCTCCCGGGGAATCACGGCCTAGGCGATAATAATTGCTCGCGCCATGCGTCGGCCAGGGCCCCGGTAGCGCCTACCCGAAGGGAAGAGCTTCCAGCACGCCGCCCTCCTCCGTCGTAGGCTGGTCGCCATTCGTTTGAACCGGGGCGGGGCCAAGATCTTGCCTTGTCGAGGAGTCTTTCCGACTCCGGGGCTACGCTTCCCAAGACGTGTTTCGACACGACCGGCGCCGGTGGGAACGCGTTCGTCAGTTAGCTCGAGATGGAATCGCGGGCTTTCGAGACGGACTCACGGCGAGCGAATCGCGCAAGTCAGATGCAGGGAAGGGTGGGAGCACAGGGATTTGAACCCTGATATGCGGGTCTCTCCGCCGCTCCAGTCACTCGTCATGGGACCCCGAAGGGTCCTCCGCAGACCCATCGTCCAGAATGGCGTTCGCCATTCTGACTGGAGCCCGCTGGTCTGCCAAGTTAGCCTATGCTCCCTCCCATGGTGAATCACGCGACTCGCGAGATAGCCTTTCGCCTTCGCGCGCCGGGCTCCGGCGCGAGCCCCGACGGACGGGCAACGGTTAAGTTAAACTGGATTTGTCGCGATTACAATGAGTTTGAATACCCCCGCCGCGGGCGAATCTTCCTCCCGACGACACATCCCCCTCGCGCTGGCCCTCGTGCTCCTGCTCGTCGTGGGCGGCGCGGGGATCGCGGCCACCGCGGCCTACTTCGAGCTCAAGCCGGCACCGGTCCCCCACGGCGCCATCCCCGTCACGGACGACGAGGGACGCACCGTCGCCACTCCGTCCAATCCGCACCGCGTGCTCGTACTGGCCCCTAGCATACTGGACACGATGGTCCGTCTCGGTCTGCGCGACCGGGTCGTCGGGGTGGATTGCGGCACGACGGGACTCGGGACCGACTACAACTCGAGCCAGATCGCCAGCTGGTCGCTCTCGACGTCGATGTGCGTCGATACCTACCCCTCCCTCGACGTCCCGAAGGTGCTCAACGCGAGCCCCCAGCTCGTCCTGGTCTCCACGATCGTCAGCCTGAGCGATGTCGAGGAGCTTTCCTCGACCTACCACCTCCCGGTGCTGGTACTGCAGCCGGCGACGCTCGGGGGGATCCTCGTCGATGTGGACCTACTCGCCGAGATCTTCCCCGTCCAGACCGCAGCGAACGCCTTGGTGGCCCAACTCCAACACGTGCTGGGCTACGCCCAGGTCATCCAGAACAATCTGACCAACAGCGGGGCTACGCTCCCGACCGTCCTGCTGACCTACTACGCCGAACCCGCGAGCAGCAACTATCCCGGCTACTACAGCTACGGGCCCGGGACGTTCGGGGAGTCGCTCATCGAGTTCGTGGGCGCCTCGAGCATCTCCGCGAGCTCGCAGCTGCCGTACCCTGTGCTCACGGGACCCCAGGTCCTCCTCGCGAATCCGACCATCATCCTCTACGGCACCGGCTTCGGTGTGGACCTGACCGCCTACCAGCAGGGACCCGACTGGTCGAACCTAGGAGCGGTGAGCTCCGGCCAGGCCTTCGCGGTCGATTCGAACCTCGTGACCGAGCCGGACCCGACGATGATCCTCGATGGGATACCGATCCTGTTCGGGCTCGTCCACCCCGGGCTCTATCCGCCCAAGTAGGCCCGATCTCCGGCCGGGGGTTTCCGTGGGGAGGCAGCCCTGAGCCCGCGACGTTCTCGGCCGCTCCTCCTGCTGCTGCTCGGCGGCTCGCTCCTCCTCCTGCTCCTCTCCCCCTTGCTCGCCGGCGTCTCCATCCCGCTGGGCGCGGAGGTGAGGATCCTCCTTCACCAGACGAGCTTCGGACTGCTGTTCCCCTCGGCCTGCCCGAGCGAGACGCTGCCGCTGCGGTGCGCGGCGTGGACCGAGATCCTCTGGGATGCCGTGGTCCCCGAGGTGCTCCTCGCCTTGCTCGTCGGGGCAGCCCTCGGCCTCTCGGGGGCCACGCTCCAAGGCACCTTCCGCAACCCCCTCGCCGACCCGTACTTGCTCGGGATCTCCTCCGGAGGCACGCTCGGGGCCGCGTTCCTGTTCATCTTCCGGGTTGGCCTCGCCGAGGCGAACCTCGTTCTGCCGCTGCTCGCGTTCCTAGGCTCGCTCGGAACCGGAGCGCTCATCCTGCTCGCCTCGAGGTACCTCGGCGGCTCGATCGAAACACTCCTCCTGGTCGGGGTGGCGCTCGCGAACGTGCTCTCGGCGGTACTATCGGTCGTCCTACTCTACAACCCCGTGGGAAGCATCCAGGTGAGCTTCTGGCTGCTCGGCGGTGTCGGCGGCGCTTCCTGGGGGCGGGACGGTCTCGTGCTGGGCGGCCTGCTCATGGCGGGCGCGCCCCTCATGCTCTTCGGCCGCCAGCTCAACTTGCTGCAGCTCGGACCCGAGGTCGCTCAGAGCCTGGGCGTCGACGCCCGGCGGGTGCGCCATCGGCTGCTGCTGCTCGCCTCGCTGGCCACCTCGGTCGCGGTCGCGTTCACCGGCGTGATTGGGTTCGTAGGCCTCATCGCGCCCCACGTCGTGCGTCGCGTCTGGTCCTCCAACTACCGCGCGGTCCTTCCGGGTTCGGCGCTCGTGGGCGCCGCCTTCCTCCTCCTGGCGCGCGACCTCTCGGTGATCGCGGCGCCACCGGGAAACCTCCCGGTGGGGCTCTTCACCGCGTTTGCCGGCGCCCCGTTCTTCTTCCTGCTGCTCCTGCGCCACCGACGGGGCGTCTACATGGGAGGCGGCGGGTGAGCTCCCCGATACCGCTCGAGGTCGACGGCCTCAGCGTGCGGTTCGGCCCGCGACGCGCCCTGAGCCGTGTGAGCCTCTGCGCCTCGGCGGGCGAACTCGTGGCGCTCGCCGGTCCGAACGGCTCCGGCAAGAGCACGCTGCTGCGCGCCTGCCTCGGGCTTCTCGCCCCCGCCGAAGGGCGGGTACGGCTCTTCGGGACCGACGGCACCCTCCTGTCGATCCGGGAACGTGCTCGGCGGGTCGCCTGGGTGCCCCAGGAAGAGGCACCGAGGGACAACGTCCGGCTTCTCGACTACGTCCTGTTCGGCAGGTTCGCCCACCTCCCGCCGTTCACGGGCGAGTCGGAGGTGGACCGCAACGCCGCGGCGCGCGCGCTCGCCGAGGCAGGCCTCGCCGACCGGTCGGACGCCGGCATCCTGGAACTGAGCGGCGGGGAGAAGCAGCGGCTCGCGCTCGCCCGGGCGCTCGCCCAGGAGGCACCGCTCCTGTTGCTCGACGAGCCCACCGCGCACCTGGACATCGCGCACCAGCTCGACCTGTTCGAGCGAGTTCGCCGTCAGGTCCGAGAGCGCGGTCTGTGCGCCGTAGCCGCGATGCACGACCTCAACCTCGCCGCCCGGTTCGCCGACCGCATCGTCGTGCTCTCCCACGGCCAGCTCGTGAGCGACGGTCCGCCCGAGACGGTGCTCTCGGTCCCGCTCCTGCGGGAGGTGTGGGGCGTGGAGACCGAGCTCCGCCGCGACCCGACCACCCACCGACCCTACCTGCTCCCCCTCAGGTCGGTGGCCCAAGGGATACTCGCCGGTCCTGCCGACCGGCGACTCGGGCCGGTGCACGTCGTGGGGGGAGGTGGGAGCGCCTCCCCCATCCTGCGGCGGCTCGTCGAGGAAGGGTTCCACGTCACCGCGGGGGCGCTCCCGCTCCTCGACACCGATGCGGAGACCGCCGACGAGCTGGGCATCCCGTACTCCGCCGAGGTACCGTTCGCTCCGATCGGCGAGGTGGCACAAGCCCGCACCCGGGAACTACTCTCAGCCGCACGGGTCGTGGTCATCGCCCCGGTCCCCACTGGACCCGGCAATCTCGTCAACCTCGAACTCGTCGAGGCGATCGGTCACCCGGAGCGGGTCGTGTGGTACGCCCGGCGAGAGGAGCTCGATTACACGGGGGGAAAGGCCAACGAGCTCTCGCGCCGGCTCCTGGCCGGCGGGGCAAAGGAGCTCAACGATCTCGACGCGCTCGTCGCCGCGTCGCGCCAGGCGATTCCGACCGGCTCGCCGCTCGCGGTGGCCGCTCGGGGCTGAGCCGTTCTACCACGAGGTGGGTGGGTGGCGTCCCCGCGAGCGACGCCAAGAAGCGAGGGAGCTCGGCCTCGAGCAGCACGACCGTCGAATCGACCCCGAGCTGGGATGCTTCGAGGACCACCGCGCCGACACCGAACCGCACGACCGGGCGATGTCCCAGCGTCTGCAGCAGCTGCCACGCCTCGAGTCCCACGGCAGCGAGGAGGCCGGGGGGCGCGAGCTCCAATCGAGAACGCAGCTGGGCGACCGTGGCTGCCGACGAAAACTCCCCTTCCGGTATGCTGAGGACCCGGATCCGGCCAGGGACGATCGGAAGGATGCCGTCGAGCTCCACCACCTCCAGCACCTCGCCGGCCCGGGCCGGGCCGACGGCTCGACCTCGTGAGGGCCCAGAGCCCCCGGGGCGTGCGACAAGCCACCCTTCTTTCATCTCTAACGAGACGGCGGCGCCGGCGGCAACGGGGGAAGCGGCGAGCGCCCTCGCCCGCCGGAACACCCGAAGGGTGGCGAGCCGTTCAGCAAGGTCCTGCTCGAGCGAACCCAGCGCGCCGTGCAGCCAGGCGACGCCGGCGACCGTGGGCCGGTAGACGCTCGCCCTGAGCTCGACCAGCCCGGCTCGACGCAGCTGGCGGAAGATGTGGGAGGCGGCCTGGACGGTGAGGCCGAGCCGGTCGGCGATCGGCTGGAGCGTTCCGCGCTCCTCGGTGGTGCACTCGTAGAGGAACAAGAGCGCTGTCGCGCTCCCGGCGCGACGGAGGTCGGCCAGGTTCTGGGGCCGGCCCGGAGGGTTCTCGCGGGCCACGGCGGGGCACGCCGGGGGGGACTAATAGCAACGGCGCGGAACTCGGCCGCGCACTGCCTCAGGCTGCGCGGGGTGTCGCGGCGGCGCGCCGGCTGGCGCGGCGAACGCCGTACCGCTCCTCGACCGCGCGGAGCCGGTCCCGGATGCGGGCGGCCTCCTCGAACTCGAGCCGCTCCGCCGCGAGCCGCATCTCCTCCTCGAGATTCGCGATGAGCACGGGCAGGCGGCGCTCGGGGATCTCTCCCGCTGGGAGCTCGGGGATCTCGGCGCCGTCGGCCAAGATGGAGCGGACCGCTTTCCGGATGGTCTCGGGCACGATGCCGTTCTCGGTGTTGAACTCGAGCTGGAGCTTCCTGCGCCGGCTCATCTCGGCGCGGGCACGCTGCATCGAGCCCGTCTCGCGGTCGGCGTAGAAGATCACCTTGCCGCGGAGGTTCCGGGAGGCGCGGCCCGAGGTCTGGATGAGCGAGGTCTCGCTGCGGAGGTACCCCTCCTTGTCGGCGTCGAGGATCGCGACCAAGCTCACCTCGGGCAGGTCGAGCCCCTCGCGGAGGAGATTGATGCCCACGAGGACGTCGAAGACACCGAGGCGCAGGTCGCGCAGCACCTCGATACGCTTCAACGTCTCCACCTCGGAGTGCAGGTAGCGGACCTTGAACCCGAGCCCCGCGAGATGGTTCGCGAGGTCCTCCGAGGTGCGCTTCGTGAGCGTGATCACGAGGGCGCGCTCCCCCCGGTCGATCACGGCATGCAGCTCCCCCACGAGGTCCTCGATGTGACCAGCGATCGGGCGGATCTCGACCGGGGGGTCGACGAGGCCCGTGGGCCGGATGATCTGCTCGACCACGCCGCGGCTCGCCTTGAGCTCGAACGGTCCGGGGGTCGCCGAGACGAACAGTATCTGCCGCGCGCGGGCGAGGAACTCGGGGAACTTGAGCGGGCGGTTGTCGCGGCAGGAGGGGAGCCGCCAGCCGAAGTCGACGAGCGTGTCCTTCCGGCTCCGGTCGCCGCGGTACATCCCGTTCAACTGCGGGACCGTGACGTGCGACTCGTCGATCACGACGAGGGCGTCCGGCGGGAAGAAGTCGAGGAGCGTGTAGGGGGGCTCCCCCTCGCTGCGGCCCGAGAAGTACCGGGAGTAGTTCTCGATCCCGCTGCAGAAGCCGGTCTCCTGGATCATCTCGAGGTCGTAGTCGGTGCGACTGTTGAGCCGCTGCGCCTCGACCGCCTTCCCCGCGCGCGTGAACTCGGCGACCTTCTCCGTCTTCTCCGCGCGGATCGCCGCGAGGATCCTGTCCTGCTGCGCCCGGTCGGTGAGGAAATGGGTGGCCGGAAAGATCGTCACTCCGGGGAGCGACGCCCGCTCCTCCCGGGTCACCGGATCGAGCTCGAAGATCTCCGCGACCGTCTCCCCCTCGAGCACGATGCGGTAGACCTGGTCGTTCGGGTCCATGACGTCGACCGTGCCGCCCTTCACCTGGAAGCGGCCGCGCGCGAGCGCCGTATCGTTCCGGTCGTACCTCGTCGCCACGAGCTTCGCGAGGAGTTCCTTGCGCTGGAGCGTCTCGCCCCGGGCGACCCGAATGACCCCCGCGCGGTACTCCTCGGGGGAGCCGAGGCCGTAGATGCAGCTCACCGACGCCACGACGAGGACGTCCCGCCGCGAGAGGAGCGCCTGCGTCGCTCGGTGGCGGAGCCGCTCGATCTCCTCGTTGATCGAGGCGTCCTTCTCGATG
>JAKIWH010000006.1:0-17570 GCA_022750125.1 Thermoplasmata archaeon | reverse complement strand
GTACGCCTCGGGCTGGTAGTAGTCGTAGTAGCTCACGAAGTACTCTACCGCGTTGTCGGGGAACAGCGCCCGGAACTCGCTCACGAGCTGCGCGGCGAGCGTCTTGTTGGGCGAGATGACGATGGTCGGGCGGTTGAGCTCCTGGACGGCGTGGGCCACGCTGAAGGTCTTGCCGGAGCCCGTGACACCGAGGAGCGTGACGTAGTGCTCCCCCGCGTTGAACCGCTTAACGAGCTCCGCGATGGCCCGGGGCTGGTCCCCTTGCGGGACGAGGTCCGTGTCGAGGCGGAACCGGTCGGTTCGAACGTTTTCGGCGAGCGGCTGCGTCCGTAGTCCTCCCGCGTGGGGTGCGATCGGCTCGGAGGCGGACTTAGGACGCTTCCCCATCGAGCTATCTCCTGGACCCGGCGCGGTATCCCTCAGGGTCGAGGGTGACCGTGAGCAATCCGAGCGACCTGAGCCGCCGGGCGATGTGGCCCGCGGTCTCGGGGGCCAGGAGGCGAGGGAGCGCCTCGGGCTCCACTTCTACCCGGGCCTCTCCGCCGCTGAGACGGACGCGCACCTGACGGAACCCTAGGGCCCGAACTTCTCGTTCGGCGGCCTCCACGAGCGCCAGCGAGTCCTCCGTAATCGCCTCCCCCGTTGCGATGCGGGAGGCGAGACAGGCGTTCGAAGGGAGGTCGTGGTTCGGGAGCCCGCGCAGCTGGGCGAAGGCGCGCACCTCGCGCTTGCCCCAACCTGCATCGAGGAGAGGATGGAGAAAACCCGCCTCCTCCATCGCACGGAGGCCCGGGCGGTGCTCCCCCAGGTCGTCGCGGTGGGTTCCATCCAGGAGTTGGCCGATCCCCCGGGCGGCCGCCCAGCTTCGGATAGCACCGCCCTCCACCGTGCGGCAGAAGTAGCACCGGTCGCGCGTGTTCGCACGATACTCGGCGCTCGCAAGGGGGTCCGCCCGGAGGTACTCGTGGTCGATTCGTAGGAGCCTGGCAATCTCGCCGGCCCAGCGGCTCTCCTCCTGCGAGACCGCGGGTCCCAGGATGGTAGCCGCGTGGGCGTCGGGGCCCAGTGCCTCCCGCGCGAGCAGCGCGACCACGGCGGAGTCGACTCCGCCCGAGAGCGCGACCGCCGCGGGACCTCGTTCACGGATGCGAGAGATGAGCGCCTCCGGAGGGAGACGAGCCACCTCCAAACGGGCCGCGGTCGAGACCATCGGGCGGGCAGGAGGGTGTCGCCAGCATACCATTTTCTGCGTGGATTACGGGAGAGTTAGTGCCGGGGCCTCTGGCGACCCGGTGGAGCCCTACGCCGTCGAGAGGCACGCCGACCGCGCCGGGAGCCACCCTCGCCCCCCTGCCGCTGTCAGCCTCATACGGCCGTGTCTCCTCATCGCCGCCGTGCAGGTCCACAGCGACGGCTCCCGATGGGTGCTGCGGCTCGACGACGGCCAAGAACTGATGGCGACCTTTTCCGAGTTCGCGCAGACCCACGGGGTACGGGCCGCCATCGTGGCCTCCGGGATCGGGATGCTGCGCTCGTGCCGGGTCGGGTTCTGGAACGGGACGGAGTACGAGCCCCGGGAGCTGAGCTCCCCCCACGAGCTCGTCGGGCTCCACGGCTCGATCGCCGAGTTCGAGGGTGCGCCCTCGGTCCACCTGCACGTCGCTCTCGCCGGCCGCGACCATGCCCTCGTTGGTGGGCATCTTCTCGAGGGGACGGTCGGCGCCGTCGCGGAGGTGTTCCTCGAGCAGTTCGAGGGGGCGCGGTTCGGCCGACGCTACGACTCGCGCCAGAACCTGCGACTGCTCGATCTCGAGCACGCCGCTAGTTCAACCTAGCCACGGGCGGTCACGCGCGGACGTTCGGTTCCATGTCTCGACCTCGACCCTCCTGGCCACCGCTCTCCGCTCCGCTCGCGGAGTCGCTCCGCGTCCGGGGCTTCACGGAGCCGACGGAGATCCAGCACCTCGCGTACCCGGTGCTCGCGCATTCGAAGGCGGATGTGCTGCTCGTCGCGCCGACGGGAACCGGGAAGACCGAGGCGGCGCTGCTCCCGCTCCTCGATCACCGTCTCACGCATCCCGAGGCGAAGTCGAGCCTCCTCTACGTCACGCCGCTCCGAGCGCTCAACCGTGACCTCGAGCAGCGGCTCGTCGGCCTCGCACGGGAGGTCGGCCTCACGGCGGGCGTGCGTCACGGCGACACCTCCGCCTCGGACCGGAACAAGCAGGCCCGCAAGCCCCCCGACCTGCTGCTCACGACCCCCGAGACGCTCACGCTCCTGCTGACGGGCTCTCGTCTCCGGGTGGGTCTACAGTCGGTCTCGACCGTCATCGTCGACGAGGTGCACGAACTGTTTCCCTCCGACCGTGGAGCGCAGCTCTCGGTGGTGCTCGAACGGCTCGACGCGCTCCTCGGCCGTCGCGTGCGCCGCGTGGGTCTCTCGGCCACCGTGGCGAACCCCGACGAGGTCGCCCGGTTCCTGTCACCCGAGCCGCGCGAGGTGGTGAGCCGCGTTGCGCGCCAGCCTCGCAGGATCGAGATCGAGGTGAGGACCGGCGCCCCCTCGGTGGAGCGGGTCCCGGCGGACCTCCAGACCGAGCTCAAGGCGGACGTCCCGTACCTGCGGGCGATCCTCGGCGTGGAGGAGGAGGTGCGCGCGCATCGCACCACCCTCGTCTTCGTCAACACCCGACCCACGGCGGAGGGACTCGGGGCGAGGTTACGCCGGCTCGCCCCCGACCTGCCGGTCGCCGTGCATCACGGTTCGCTCTCGCGGCTCGTGCGGGAAGAGGCGGAGACGGAGTTCCGCGAGGGTCGGCTCCGCGCGCTCGTCGCGACCTCCTCTCTCGAGCTCGGGATCGACGTGGGGAGCGTGGACCGGGTGGTCCAGTTCGGCTCGCCCCACCAGGCAAGCCGCCTCCTCCAGCGGGTCGGTCGCTCCGGTCATCGCCTCGATCGAACCGTCTCGGGCGTGCTGCTCGCCCTTGACCCCGACGACCTCGAGGAGGCGGCGGTCATCGCCCGCCGGGCGCTCGCGGGGGAGATCGAACCCACCCGATGGAGGACCCGGAATCGGCTCGCGCTCGCTCAGCAGGTGGTGGCGGTCCTCTGGGCCGAGAAGAAGGCCGACGTGGGCGAGCTGTTCCGGCAGCTCCGCCACGCCGCCTGCGCGCAGGACCTCGAGGAGAGCGAGTGGGAGGAGCTGCTCGCCTACCTTGAAGGGCTTCGGAGCCTCACCCGTGAAGGCAACTCGCTCCGACCGGCGCGCGGGACGATGGAGCGGTTCCACAGCACGCTTTCGCTCATCCCCGAGCAGAAGACCTACCGGCTGCGCGACCTCGCGACCCGTCGCCCCATCGGGACGTTGGACGAACGGTTCGTCGTGACGCAGGTGCTCGCCCAACCGGAGCTCCTGTTCCTGTTGCACGGAAGGACCTGGCGTGTGGTGGAGTTCCGCGACGACGAGCTCCTGGTCGAAACGGTCCAGGAGATCGGCGAGGAGCCCCGGTGGGTGGGGGAGGACCTCCCCGTGCCGTTCGAGGCGGCGCAGGAGATCGGCTCGCTCCGGAGGGAGGGCTCGCTCGCCGCTTATTCGCTCACCGATCTAGCCCGCGAGGAGCTCGCCCAACGGCTCGCGAGCGCACGCGAGAGCGGCGCAGCGACCGACCGGCGGATCACGCTCACTCCGTCCGGGAGGGTGCTCGCCATCGGCGCCTGTTTCGGAAACCGCACGAACGCCACGCTCGCGATCGCCCTCTCTGGACTTCTCGCGAGTCGACTCGGCGGGCGGGTCGAGGTTCTTGCGGTGGAGCCGACCTGGATCGTGCTCGGACTCCCCGTGGCGCTCGATTCGGCCACGGTCGAGCTCCAGCTCCACATCCCGCCCGACGACCTCGAACCGCTCGTGCGCCGCCTCGTTCCGTCGAGCCCCGAGTACCGCTACGTGTTCCTGAACGTCGCTCGGAAGTTCGGGGTGCTGCCGGTCGGATCCGACCCGCGTGCGCTGCGCGACCTCGAGCCGCTCATCGAGCGCTCGCGCAGCACGCCCCTCGGGGAGGAATCGCTCGAGAAGACGCTCCACGAACGGTTCGACCTCCCCCACGCCCGCGAGGTGCTCGAACGGCTCCGGGCCGGTTCGATCGACGTCCGCCAAGTCCCAACCAGCCCCCTATCCGACCTGGTCCTCGGTCGCCTACGATGGCGGGAGCTGCCGGACACACCGCCGCCAACGCTGCTCGCGGCGATCGGCGAGCGGCTGCGCAAGGAGCCGCTCACGCTGGTCTGCCTGCGCTGCGGCTTCACGCGCACGTCGAGCGCCGAGCAGTTCCCGGCGGGCGGCGCGTCCTGCCGGCTTTGCCACGGGGCGCTCTCCGCCGTGCTCTCGCCCCGCCGCACGGAGGAGATCGACCGGATCCGCCGCTACGTCAAACGCCGGCGGGAGGCCTCGCGTCGCGGTGGGACGGCACGCGCGCGGGCCACGCCGCGCTTGGAGCCCCTGCTCCGATCGGGGTACACGAGCGCCGAACTTGTCGCCCACTACGGGGCGCGCGCGCTGCTCTGCCTCGCCGCACGCGGGGTCGGCCCCGAGACGGCGAAGCGGCTCCTCGAGCGGCCGTACCGGAACGAGTCGGAGCTGCTCATCGCGCTCACGAAGGCGGAGCGCCAGTACGCGAGGACCCGGTCGTTCTGGGCGTAGTCGGGTCGAGGCGCCGCGCAACCTCGCGCGCAGCCGCTTCAACTTCCTCGCGCGGTGCCGTGGTGCGGAACGCGCTCGCCGTGAGATGGCTACGGGCAGCGAGGAAGCCCCTCGCTCGGAGCTCCTCGAGGAGCGAGCCGAGCGGAGGCGGCTTCGGGAGGCCTAGCGCCGCAGCGACCCGGTTCGGCTCGTACGCGAACGGAGTGTCCGCTTCGCGCTCCTCCCTCCAGCGGGCGAGGAGCCGGGCTAGCGGGCGCGGTTCGGCAGCGGTACTAGGCACACCCAGTGTACTGAGGAACTCTTGGTCGAAGATCGGCCCGGTCCACAGCGGCCCGAACGGCCCTGTGCCCCCTAGCGTGGGCCCGGTGGTTGGGTCGCCCGGCACGAGGTGAATGGGATCCAGTACCGCTCCGCCCCCCGGCGGAAGCTCGGCGTACACCCGCAGGTGGTGGCCGAGGACGTAGGCGAGGCGAGGGCGGAAACCTCTCTGTGCTTTTCGTGCGGCGCGAGAGAGCGTTGCGAGCAGGATGCGTAGGCCGCCCTCCGGGCCTAGCCAGCCGTGGAGCGGGTGCGCCCCGTACTTTCGCTCGCAGACGGCCGGTTGGGGTCCGGCGAGGACCATCAGGTCCGTGGCCGTGACGCCGAGAAGACCGTCGGGGGCCAGCGCCCGGATCGCCGAGGCGAGGAACGGAAGCGGCGAGCCGTACGGGTCGAGCTCGACGTAGCCGTAGCCCGCTCTCGGCGGCTCGAGAAGAGCGTCCGCGTGGACCGCCTTCGCCCCCTGACCCGCGTAGCGGGCCGCGTTGCTCGAGAGCACCTCGAACGCCGCTGGGTTCGCCTCGGTGAGGTCGAGGCTCTCGAGCGCTCGGCTTTCCACGAGAAGTCGCAGCCCTCGCACTCCCGTCGCGGCGAGCATCTCCCATGCCGCCACCTTTCGATTGCGTGCGCGACCCCAGGCGGTGAGCACGGCAACGCCGATGTCGCGGTCGAGCGACATCGCGGGGTTGTAGAACACGGCGGCCCGCCGGGCGGGACCGCGTTTCGCAACTACCGGCGGGAGAAGAAGCTCGGTCCCGCCCTCGCGGGCGAGCCGCACACCGGCTAGTGCGCCCGGCCCGTGAGCAGCTTCACGATCTTGAAGGCGAGCAGGTTCTTGTTCACCGGCGTCACCTCGAGCAGACGTAGCTCATCCCTCCGGCGGATGTCCTGGAGCAGCGGGTTCCGCGACTTCTTGTGGAGGGTCATCACGATCGACTTGTCGGCGTCGAGCGTGTCGACGACGGAGTGCGTGAACGGCTCGCTCTCGACCTCCATCTTGCCCACCTCGTCGATCACGATGACGTCCGCGCTCTCCCGCGCCTCCGCGAGCGAGCGGACCCCGAGTCCCTCGAGCGCGCTCAGGTTCACGCCGTACCGTCCCGAGCGGACCCGCGACTTGAGCGACTCGTGGGCGAACACCTCGTGCTCCTTCGTGAGCCAGTTCGTGATCTGGAATCCCGAGCGCCGGTGGTGGTCCTCGATCGGCTCCGTCACCATCCCGCCCACCTTGATCCCCTCCTGCTCGAGGAGCTGGATGATGCGCAAGAGCGTCTGCGTCTTGCCGGAGCCCGGCAGCCCGGTGATGCCGATCTTTACCGGGGCCGCAAGGCGTCGAGGCACAGCTAGAAACTCCGTTGGAGGTCTCCTTATGGCCCGAGGGAATAAGAGGGTTCGTGCGCCGCGACCCGAACGTGCTAGAGCGGCACACCCTCGGCAAGCCCCGGCCCGTTTCGGGTCCGGTCTACCCTCCGCGCGAGGACACCTTCCTCCTCGCACCGTTCGCTGCTGGGGCAGCGCCGGGGGAGCTGTTCCTCGAGGTGGGCACCGGTTCGGGGGAGCTCGCGGTGCGCGCGGCGGAGGCGGGCGCGCGCGTGCTCGCAACCGACCTCAACCGCTCCGCGCTCCTCGCAGCGCGAACGCTCGCAGAAGTGCGGAACGTCCGGGTGGAGGTTCTCCTCACGGACCTCGGCGGAGGCACTCGGCAGTTCCACCGCATCCTCGCGAACCCGCCCTACCTTCCCACCCCGGCGCGCCTCGTCGGGGAGGAGCCCGCGGAAAGCCTCGCGCTCGACGGGGGCCGCGACGGGTGCCGGGTGACGGCCCGGCTCCTTCGAGAGATCCCGTCCAACGTACTTCCGGGCGGCGCGCTCTATCTGCTGATTTCTTCCCGCCAGGATCCGGGTCGGATTGCTCGCCTCCTTGCGAGGTGGCAGGCGCAGGTCGGGCCGGTTCGGTGGGTCGCGCGACGCGAGCTTGAGGGCGAAACGCTCGGCGTGGTGGAGCTACGATGCGCTAGCGCCAGAGCGGGCCGGGGCCGGGCTGGGGCGACCGGCGCCGGCGCAGGTGCACGGCGTAGAACCGTCGCGCGTCGCGGGCGGGTTCGGAAGGGACGGCGTGGACCTCCTGCACCTCGAGCGCCGACTCGAACGCCGCCATCAGTTCCCCGACCGAAAGGCGGTACGGCGGGCCGATCTCGTCGTTCTGGTCCTCGCGCGCGAAGACGACCGTGAGGTAGTCGCCCCCGGGTTTGAGGACCCGGGCGAGCTCGGAGGCATACACCTCACGGCGGGGCGGGGAGAGGGTGTGGACCAGACCGATATCGGTGACGAGGTCCGCGAAGCCCCGAGGGAACGGTAGGTCGAGCGCGGACGCGACGCGAAAGCGAGCCTTCCGTTTCCGGCGCGCTGCCCGTCGGGTCGCGACCGCGACCGCGGAGGGAGAGAAGTCGATCCCGAAGGCGTCGTAGCCCTGGCGGGCGAGCCAAAGGGCGAGCGTGCCCGCTCCGCAGCCAAGGTCGAGCGAGCGCCCCCGTCGCACCCGGCCCGACCGCACGGCCTCGGCAACGAACTCTGTGGGCCGCTCCGAGAACCAGGGGTGCTTCCGGTAGTCCGTGGTGCTGTAGGTCCGTTCGAACCTCGCGCCCAGCTTCTCCTCCGCCACCGAGGCCCGTGGGCCCGTCGTGCCGCGACCCGCGCGGCCCCCGGGCAGGGTCCTTCGACGGTTACGCATCCGCCCGCTCGAGGTGACGGACGATCGTCTCGAAGAACCAGCGGCCACCGCCGGCACCATCTCCCACCCCGCGTCGGGTCCAGTCGGGCTCCTGCAACCGGAAGAATCCGCGCTCCGGGTGGGGCATGAGGCCGATCACGTTGCCCTCGGGATTGGTGAGCCCCGCGGCGTTCAGGGGGGAGCCGTTCGGATTCCAAGGGTATCCCGCTGGCTCGCCGTTGGGATCCACCCAGCGAAACGGGAGTTGGCCCGCGGCCGCAAGGTCAAGGAGCCGCGCCTCGGTGTTCCCCGAGAGGAAGAGCCGGCCCTCCCCGTGCCCTGACGGTGCGTAGAGCAGGCGACCGGGCGCCACGCCACGGAGCGGGGCGAAGTTCCCGCCCTCCCAACGGAGGAAGGTGGGCCGACACTCGAAATGCCCCGACTCGTTCGGCATCAGCGCGGCCTCGGGAGGGCCGAGCCACCGCCCGGCTCGACCCGGGAGCAGTCCGAGCTCCGTGAGGACCTGGAAGCCGTTGCAGATGCCCACGAGGAACCCTCCCGCGTTGAGGTAGGTCTCGAGCTCGGGCCCGATCGCGGCCCGGACTCGGGCGGCGAGGATGGCCCCTGCCCGAACGTAGTCGCCCCCGCTGAATCCCCCGGGGAGGAAGAGCGCGCGGTAGTCGGAGAGCCGCCGCCGCTCGGCGGCGGTGACGTCCCGGCCCTCGAACTGCTTCAGGTGCACCACTTCGGGGGTCGCTCCTACCCCGGCGAGGGCGACGGCGAGTTCGCGATGGCAGTTCGTCCCCTCGATGCTCAGGATCGCGACCGGGAGGGCTCCGCCGCGGCTCACGCTCCGCCGAGGGAGAGAGCGGCCTTAACCGTTCACCATGGGGAGGTTGCGCGCCTCCCCGGGGACGAGGGCCGCAGCCCCCAACGCCCCTTCGGCGAGCGGCGTGGGCGTCTCGGGGCCGACGAAGAACGGACGGCGTCGCCGGATCGCCTCTTCGAACGAGGGTAGGAGCTCCTCGGGAGAGGCGTGGGCGCGCAGCGCCGGGTAGAGGTCGACGAGTCCGGCGTTCGTCATGAGGCAGCCCTTGAGCCGTCCGTCGGAGGTGAGCCGGAGCCGGTGGCAGGCCATGCAGAACGCGGGGTTCTCGACCGGCTGCACCACCTCGACGACGGCCGGCGCGCCGTCGAACTCCAGGGTGTAGCGGGGACGGTCGTGGAGGCGATTATGGTCGACACGGAAGGCGCGGCTCGCCGCATCGGCGGTGAGCCGTCCGAGCTCGGAGTGGAGGTCGCGGTAGACGAGCGGGTCCACCCGGCCGCTCACGTTCTCGAACTCGATCACCTGCACCCAAGCGCCCACCGACTGGGCGAACCGCACTACGGAGGAGACGGGGGACTCCTTCCCGTTCGAGCGCTCGAGCGCGACCACATTGAGCTTCACGGGGGCGAGGCCCGCCGCGATCGCCGCGCGGATGCCGGCCAGGGTTCGGTCAAGGCCATCGACGCCCGTCAAGGAGCGGTACTCCTCGCGATCGAGGCTCGGCACGCTCACGTTGACGCGGTCGAGGCCGGCCGCACGGAGCGTCGGGGCGAGCTCGACGAGCTTCAACCCGTTCGTGGTCATCGAGAGCTCCTCCACGTGCGGGCGGATGCGGGAGACGATCTCGGGAAGGTCGGTGCGGAGCGTGGGCTCGCCCCCCGTGAGCTTCACTCGGCGGATCCCGGCAAGGGCGGCCCCCCGGACCGCGTCCTCGATCTCGGCGGCCGTGAGCTCCTCGCGGGAGACCGGCTGGCCCTCCATGTGGCAGAAGACGCAGCGCAGGTTGCACCGCTGGGTGAGCGAGATGCGCAGGTCGGTCACCTCGCGACCGTACCGGTCCTGCATGGACCCCCTAGCGGCGCACAGCGGGAAAGCCTTACCGATATTCGCTACGGGGGCCGCGGCGGTACCGCGAGCGGGCTAGGGAGCAGCGAGACGAGCACCCGCTCCCCCTTCGCGAGCGAACCACGGCCGGGGGGCCGGAGGAGGAAACCGTTCGCACCCGAGAGGCTCGTGATGGCGGAGGAGTCCTTGAACGTGGGGCGGGCGAGTCCCCGGTCCACCCGCAGCGGAACCACCGTCGTGAACCCCGACCCCGAGATGGGGTATGGCTCCGCCATGCGCGCGGGCTGTTCGGTCCAGCCGCTTCCCGGCAGCCGTGCGAGCTTGCGAAGGACCGGTAGCACGAGCCAGTAGGCGTTCGAAAGGCAGGAGGTAGGATGGCCCGGGAGGCCGAGGAGGAGCCGCCCGTGGGCGACCGCCGCGAGGGTGGGCTTGCCCGGCCGCACCGACACGCCATGGAACAGGAGCTTGCCGATCTCGGGGAAGACCCGCGGAAGGTAGTCCCGCTCCCCGACCGAGCTTCCGCCCGTCGCGAGCACGAGGTCGGCGGCGTCGAGCCCCTTGAGGAGCGCGGCCCGGATCGCACCCCGGTCATCGCGGACCGGTTTCACGGAAGAGGGAACGGCTCCCGCTGCCGCGCAGAACGCGGCGAGCGCCACGTGGTTGAGCTCGTAGATCTGACCCGGTCCGAGACGCCGCCCAGGACCCACGAGCTCGTTGCCGTTCGGGATGATCCGGACCCGGGGCCGCTCGTAGACCCGGACCGAGCTCCGCCCGGTCGCGGCGAGTGCCCCGAGGGCGGCGGCACTCAGGACCTCGCCCGGCCGAACGAGGAGCGCCCCCTTTCGGAAATCCTCCCCTTCGCTCGCCACCCGCGCGCCGGCCCGAGCGGGAGTCGAGAGGAAGAGGCGAGTTCCTTCGACCCGCACCTCCTCGTACGGTGTCACGGCGTCGGAGCCGTTCGGAAGCGCACCGCCCGTGGCTATCTCGAGCGCCTCGCCGCGTGCGAGCGGGCCTCGTCGAGGCGTCTCGGCGAACTGCTCCCCGACAATCGTGAGCTCGATGGGACCCCCGGTTCGGGCATCGCGTGTGTCCCGCGACCGGACCGCGTAGCCGTCCCAGCTCGCCCGTCGGAACCTGGGCACGGGAGCTCGGGCAACGTACCGTTCCGAGGCGACCCGCCCGATCCCGTGCTCGAGGGGAAGCGACTCGGTCCGACGGATAGGGCGAACGGCCGCTGCAAGAAGTCGCTGGACCTCCTCGACGGAAGTGAGCCGGCCGAACCCGTGGTACGGCATCCTCGCCTACCCTCTCCTCTTCTGGGCGCCAAGCGGCGGGTCCCCCCGACGGATCCACTCCGTTGCCGCGCGCGTCCCTCCCTCGAGACATCGCCGAAGCGGCGCCCCCTCGAACCAGGCCGCGTAGAACCCTCCACGGAATGCGTCTCCCGCGCCGGTCGTCCGGTGGGGGCCGCGCACGGGCGCTGCGTTGAGCCGCTCTACTCCTGCCCGGTGGTAGGCCACCACGCCGCGGGGGCCGAGCGTGACAACGACGAGCGGCACGTGGTCGATGAGCTGCTCGATTCGGCGCAGGCCGAGAAGCGATACTACCCGCGCGGCCTCCGACCTGTTTGCGAAGAGCAGTTCGGCGCCGTCGAGGAGCTGTCGCAGAGGCCCGGGTCGCCACCAGTAGTGGAGCTCCTGGGCCGGGTCTACCGCTACGCGGAGTCCGAGCGACCGGGCGGCTGCCTTGAGCCGGAGCTGGTACCGCGGATCCCCCGTCGTTAGGTGCAGCCAGCTGTACTCCTTGAGCAACTCTTGAGGGACCCGCGCTCGGGCCGCGTCCCCCATGGGGCCCTGGAAGATCGCGGTCATCGATGAGCCGCGACCGTCTTCGAGGATGAAGCAGGTGGGGGAGCGGGCGCCACGGACCACCTCGAGTCCCCGCAGGTCGACGCCGTCCGCCCGGAGGCGGCGTCGGAACTCGGGCGGGAACTCGGACCCTACGCGACTCAACAGACCGGTACGGACCCCGCGGCGGGCGGCGTTCCGCGCGATGGTCGCCGCCGTACCCCCGAGCGCCTCGCGCAGGCCAAGAAGCGGGACGGTCCGGTCGACCGACGGCAGCCGTCCCACCCTCAGGAACCGGTCGATGTTGGTGTGGCCGGCCACGAGTAGCGACCGCTTCCTCGCGTCGGGAAGGCCCGCGCGCTTCTCCACCGTCGGAGGCGACCGGGGGGGAACTCTTAGTGCTTGGGGCCGCGGCCGCCGCGCGACTTAGATACGGCTCGCCCCTCGGCGCGGGGGGTCCCAAGGGTGCTCGTGGAGGGGGCGATCGTCGACCTCGACGGAGCCCGTCCGGGGTACGTCCGCCTGCGCGGCACGCAGGTGGTCGAGACGGGGCAGATCGGCACCGACTCCTCGCACGGGACCGAGCGCCGGGTGCATGGCATCGTAGTCCCCGCGCCGGTGAACTCGCACACGCACCTCGGAGATTCCGGCTTCCAGCGGGAGCCTCCTCGGGGGCGACTCGCGGAGGTCGTCGGAGCGCCCGGGGGCGCGAAGTTTCGTTACCTGTCCGAGACCAAGGCGCGCGCCAAGGCGGCGGGCGCACGCGAGGCGCTCCGACGGATGGCGCGGGAGGGAACGGCGGGGGTGATCGATTTTCGCGAGGAGGGGCTTGCGGGCGTACGGCTCCTTCGGCGAGCCGCCGGGAAGCTCCCCCTCGATCTCCGCATCCTGGGCCGGCCGCTTCGTCGTCCTATCGACCCGGCGGAGCTCGGCGCCCTCCTCGACATCTCGGACGGCGTCGGCCTGAGCTCCGCGCGGGAGGAGGACCGGGAGACGCGCCGCGCGATCGCGAGCGCCTGCCGCGAGCGGGGGAAGCGGTACGCGCTGCACGCGAGCGAGGAGTCGCGGGAGGACCCCGCGGAGTTCCTCGACCCGCACCCCGACCTCCTCGTCCACCTGCTTTCGGCGACCGAGGAGGATCTCGGGGCGGTCGCGCGGGAGGGGGTTCCGGTCGCTGTGTGTCCGCGGTCGAACGCGCTCTTCGGGCAAGCCCCCGACCTCGCCGCGTTCGAGCGCTCCGGCGTGACGACCCTCCTCGGAACGGACAACGGGATGCTGAACGCGCCCTCGCTGTTCCGGGAGCTCGAATTCGCCTACGTGAGCCAACGACTCCGGCACCGCGGCGTCTCTCCCGGGTTTCTCGTGAAGGCGGCGTTCCTCTCCCCGTGGGCCTGGCTTGGCCGCCCCGAGGTCGCTCGGGTCGCGCCGGGCCACGACGGACCCAAGCTCATCTTCCGGCTCCCCGCGGACGACCCCGAATACGCCCTCGTGGCTCGCGCCACCGAACAGCTTATCGTCCGTCCCGAGAGCCCGCGACCGGCATGAAAAACGAGGAGCTCTACGCCCTTCTCCGGCGGCGCGGGTTCCTCTGGCCGGCCGCCGAGATCTACGGTTCCGCGGCGGGACTGTACGACTACGGCCCGCTCGGCCACGCCCTCAAGCGCCGGATCGAGGGAGCGTGGGAGAGCTGGTTCCTCGGTCTCTCGGAGGATTACTACCGCATCGAGCCCGCGGAGATCCTGCCCGAGGCCGTGGTGCGCGCTTCGGGCCACCTCGAGAACTTCACCGACCCCGAAGTGAGCTGTGCCCATTGCCACGCGAGCTTCCGGGCGGATACGGTCCTCGAGAAGGTGCGTCCGGGCGGCGTCGACGGGCTCTCTCCGTCGGAGATCGGGAAGCTGATCGAGGAGAACCTCGTGCGGTGCCCGAACTGCGGGGAGCGGGCGCTCGAGCTCCCTCGGCCGTTCAACCTGATGTTCGGGCTCGACTGGGGGGCCGCCGGCAAGGAGCGTGCGTACCTTGCCCCCGAGACCGCGCAGGCGAGCTTCCTCGCGTTCCACCGGATGTGGGATGTCGGCCGGCACGCGCTCCCGTTGGGGATCGCCGTCGTCGGCCACGCCTACCGGAACGAGATCGCGCCCCGGCAGGTGCTCTTCCGGATGCGGTGCTTCACGCAAGCCGAGCTCCAAATTTTCTTCGACCCCACCTCCTTCCCACTTCCGTTCGAGTCGGTCGCCGAAGAGCAGCTCCCCGTCCTCCGCGCAACCGACCGGGCGAACGGGCTCTCCGCCCCTCGGACGGTGACGGCCCGGGAGCTCCTGCGGGACGGCGCCCTCCCGGAGTTCTACGTCTTCCACCTCGTCCAGGAGTTCCGCTTCTTCCGCGATGTCCTCGGCATCCCCGCGGAACGGATCCGGCTCCTCGAGAAGAACGACGCCGAGCGTGCCTTCTACAACCGTCTCCAGTTCGACGTCGAGGTGTCGGTCGAGAGCCTCGGCGGGTTCCGGGAGATCGGAGCGCTCCACTACCGGGGCGACTACGACCTCACCCGGCACGGCGCGGCCTCGGGCAAGGAGCTCGCCGTGACCCCCACCGACCGACCCCGCATCGTTCCGCACGTCCTCGAGCTCACCTTCGGCGTCGACCGCGCGCTCTGGGCGCTCGCGGACCTGGGTCTCGAGAAGGACGGGGAGCGCACGCTCTGGCGCCTCCCCTCCCACCTCGCGCCGGTATCTGTGGCGGTCTTCCCGCTGCTCGCGAAGCCCCACGGGGAGGCGGCCCGAGCGGTCGTCGCAACGCTGCGCGCCGAAGGGATCGAGGCGCAGCTCGACGACTCCGGTACGATCGGCAAGCGCTACGCCCGGATGGACGAGGTCGGCACTCCGGTCTGCATCACCATTGATGGCGAGACGGTCGACCCCGCGCACCCGAACCACGCGACCGTGACGGTCCGGTCGAGGGACACGAAGGCGCAGGAACGGGTCGCGATCCGCGCCCTCCGGGAGCGCCTCGCCCCGCTCGGACGGTATCCCCGGCCCCGCGTGAGCACGTAGCCCACACTCCTCGGTTGCCCCCGCGCCGGAACGCCTATATGGAGCGCACGGCTCCTTTACTCTCGATGTCGGCCGGCGGGCCCGAGCACCCGTACGACGCGACCCACGCGCACGTCCAGGCGGCGCGCGAGTCCCGCTGGAGGGGCCAGGGCTACGCCGATGTGACGAAGCTCCGGGAGCTCTCCGCGAAGCACGACCGCGTCGGAGGCCGGCTCATCTCGCGCCAGGCGAGGATCCTCACCAAGATCGAGCGGCTGCGCCACCAATCGACGGTGCTGCGGGAGAAGGCGACCGACCTGAGGAACCGGATCCCCGATATCCAGCAGCAGATGACCCAGAACGACCGGGTGATCCGCGAGGCGACCGAGCGAACGAAGGGGATCGTGATCGGCTCGGACGTTACCTCGTTGCAGTACAAGAACCAGAAATTCCAGCAGAAGATCGTCGACCTTCAGGCGAAGGCCCAGCGGCTCGAGCACCGCGCCGCGATGAAGACGCAGAAGAGCGCCGAGCTCAAGGTGAAGGCGGACGGCCTCCTCGAGCGCGCCCACCAGGAGCAGCTCGAGGGACAGGCGTTCCGCGACCGGGCCGACCGTCTGCAGCGTGCGACCGAAGCGGTGACCGTGGGCGGCGAGGGAGCCGGCAGCGCGCCGGCTCCGCCCCACGCATGAAACTCATCGTCACGGTGGGGATGCCCGGTTCGGGCAAGGACGAGCTCGTCGAGGTCGCGCGGTCGATCGGGCTTGCGACGCTCAAGATGGGGGACTTGGTCCGCGACGAAACGCGCCGCCGCGGACTCCAGCTCACGAACCAGAACGTCGCCCGCATCGCGAACGAGGAGCGGGAGAAGCACGGTCCCGGCATCTGGGCGCAGCGCGCGCTCCCGAAGCTCACCGAGACGAAGATGCTCGTCGACGGGTGCCGGTCGGACACCGAGGTCGGCATCTTCCGGCACAACTTCGGCGACCTGTTCGTGCTCGCGATCTACTCCTCCCCCGAGACCCGGCACGACCGGATGATGCGCCGGAGCCGCGGGGACGATGGGGCAAGCCTCCAGGAGCTCTACGACCGGGACCGGCGGGAGCTCAAGTGGGGGATCGGTAACGCTTTCGCCCTCGCCGACGGGCTTCTCCTGAACGAGGGCCCGCTCGAGGAGTTTCGCCGGGCCGGCCGGACGAAGCTCGAACAGATCCTCGAGCGCGAGGACTAGCCGCTACGAACCTCGGCGCGCACTCGGCGTCTCTGCCGAGAGCTGCCGCTCGAGCTCGGGGATCCGCTCGCGGTCCGCGAGGAGCGCCACCCGCTCACCGCGCAGCGCGAACGCCCGCGCCGCAGCGACCGTTCGCTCGCTCCGCGCGGACTCGAACCGTCGGGAAGCCCGACCGCGTCCGACCCGACCGGCCCAGCGGAGCGCGAACTCGTCCGGCGATGCGGCCTCGGGGGGAGACCGGGCGGCGCCGCGCTCCCGCACCGTGCGGCGCACGAGCTCCCAGTACCCTATCCTCTCGGCGAACAGGTTCGAGTACTCCTCCTCGTCCGGATCCGCGGCGGCGACGGGAACGCCGGCGTCGTTCGCCCACCCGAGCGCCGCGATGAACGGCGCGTGAGGGACCCGGACCTCCCCGAACTTGGCGAGCGCGAGCACCTCGGCCGTTTCGGTCGGCAAGAGGGGAGCGACCGGCTCCGTGCTTGCGTTCACGAACTGCTCAGTGTAGCTCGCGAGCTCCTCGGGTCCGATCGCGATGGCGAGCCGGGTAGGATGGTACCGTCGGAGCTCGTCGAGCATCGGCGCTACTTCCGCCACCACCCCGCGGACGACACCGACGAGGAGGAGCTCGGGCGGGCCGCGCACCCTCGCGGCGATCACGTGCCTTCGCGCTCGGTGAGCAGGTCCAGCAGCTCCGCCCGGTCGCGGTGGCGGCGCAGTTCCGAGACGCTCAGGATGGGCAGGCCGTCGACCGACTCCCGTCCGGTCGGCTGCGAGGTGACGAACATCGAGTACCCCTCGATCGCGCGGGCGATACCCTGGAGCACTTCGGCACGGTGCTGGGCGCTTCGGAGCGAGCCTACCGCGGTGAGGAGAACCTCCTCCTCCCCGCCCTGCGCCCCGTGGGTGAACGCGTCGAACGGGCATCGGATCGTCACGACGACCTCCCAGCCCATCGTCCCGAGCCGCCGGAAAACGTCGTCCCGGACCGGATCGCCGGTGGGCGCGGGACGGACGTGCTCGGGAGGCGCGGTCTCCTTACCGTCCGATTTCCCCTCCGTCGCACCGCCCCGAGGGGCGTGCGCGGGGAGCAGGTCGATCGGGAGGATGACCGTCTCCCGCAGGAACTCTTCGATCCGGGTAACGATGGACACCTCGGCGCCTCCGCCCTCCTCGTAGAGCTGGATCGTCCGGCGCGTCACGCCAGCCACCTGGGCGAGGGCCCCCAGCGAGAGCCCACGCGCCTCGCGCAACCCTTGGAGTCGGGGTCCGTCGATGCGGGCGAAGATCCCGCCCGGGCTCGAGACGAGGAACGGCGGGATGCCGTGGAGCAGGAACTCCTCGAACGTCTCCTCGACCACGATGGGCACGCCGTACCGCGTGTAGACGACGCCGGGCTCGAGCCGCGTCGCTCCCGAAGCCTGGCCGATGAGCAGCGTGCGCGCATGGAAGAGACCCGCGACCTCGTCGAGCCGGAGCGCGTCCTCCGGCGAGAGCGAGTCGATGTTCTTCAGTACCTTGAGCAGGAGCAGCGTCGAGTCGCGGCGCGCGAGCAGGTCGAAGCTCGTCGGGCGGATGCCGTGCGCATCGGTGACGTAGAAGCCGGCCCGGTTGAGCGTGTCCCGAACCCGCTCGATCCCGCGCTCCCGCTCCTCCATTGGACTAGCCTCGACTCCCGGCCCCAGATACGCATTAGCATTTGTATATAAATGCAGATGGTCCTCCTCGAGAGGGAGCGAGGGAGGGGTATCGTGGTGCGCGCGCGGGCCGGCCTCCGTCCGATCCAGGACGCTCCGGCGCTCCTGTGGTCGACCCCCCGAGGCCGTCGGATCGTGGTCTCCGACCT
>JAKIWH010000005.1:31289-41070 GCA_022750125.1 Thermoplasmata archaeon | reverse complement strand
CGAAGTTCGAGAAGGGTCAGATGGAGGCGAACCAGCCTGGGATCGGACGGTTCGAATAGGGACTTCATCGACGGCGGGTGATTCCGCCCCGCCGGCAAGCAGCGTGCCGCCGGCACGCTGCTTCGAAAACGCCGATGCTTCTCAGAGGGGTTGGGAGGAGCAGAGCTGACTCAATCAGCGTTCTCTCAGTGGTCAAACGACAAGGGAGCATGTCGTCGTGCGATAAGGCGATCCTCGAAAACCTGTGTTGTCGAGGGTTTTGGGGGAGTGGACGCACGCCGTTCACCTTGCCAGCGTGGCTCCTTCGCTGGCTCGACGCGGTGAGTAACGGATTCTGGGTGGACGGCTCCGAGCCCGTCGGTGCATCCGGGCGAGGTCCGGAGTATCTTCGCGTGCGCCGATTGCCGCGCGTGCTTCCCCAGATAGGTCGACGATGTACCTCGGGTTCGCAACATGCTGATATCCACGACCAGAGTTTAAGCATCGTAATCCATCCTAGGGGGCCCAGCGTATGCTGCTGGGTTTCTCGACGAAAGAAGTCGCCTACCGGTTCGGCGCGATGGGGGCCGGTCCCCTACTCCTCGGCGCTGCGGCGCTGGGCGTCCTCACGCTCTTTCTGCTCTCGCCCTCCAGCCTTGTCGGGCATCTGAACTACTCTGGCACCTACGCGCTGGCCCCGACTGCGTCGCCCTCCCCCTTGGGAAATCTCGCTCCGGACGTACACCTCGCCTCTGAGAGCAACGCTGGGCTCACCCTCGGCATTGGCGCAACTCCCTCCCGCATCTGCGCCTACGGCGAGTCGACTTGTCCCGCAGGCACCGGATTATCTCGCGTCACCATGACTGCCGTCGCCGGACTGCAGGGGCTCGAGACCTGGCCCGCCGTCCAGGTCGCCTTCGTCATCGAGACCACTCCGTTCGATGGTGTGTACGATGGGAGTGTTCGTGACGGGGGGAGCGATCCCTGCATTACGAGCGGGTTCCCTTTGCCCTGTGAGGAGTCGAACGGGGTGCCGTTCTTCGTCGCCCACGCCCAGCAGATCGCCGACTCCATCCAGTCCGCGAACCCCCACTCCCTCGTCTCCTTCGCCCTCGTCGACTACTTCGCCACCAAGGACAACTTCGACGACGGCGATGGCTCCGAGTACAACGTCGACATCCCCACGTTCATTCCCGCGGCCGAGTTCGGCCCCCAGGTCCGAGGCACCTTCCAGGCGAACCAACTCGGGGGTGGGTATGTCTACGGGGATTCCGACTTTTCCGACAACATCCTCCACTCCTCCTCCATCACCGCGCTCTATGGGGCGATTGTTGGTAGCGGTCTAGACTGGTCCCCCGACGTCCACCACGTGGTCGTCTGGATCGGCTCCACTGTTCCCCGCGATCCCACCTACGCGGCCAACTACTGCGTCACGCCGTCGAGCTTCGGAGGCGGGTTCAGTGGGTGCTCCTCCTCCACGTGCGAGCCTGCCTACTCGTACGGCTACCTCGCGAGCCCCAACTGCGAGGGGTGGATCCGCACGCCGGACGCGAACGTGGGCCACTCGATCGCGGGTCTCGCAAGGACCGCGTCGCAGTGCACGAGCTCGATCGGGGGCGTCTGCACGATTGACACGATCGATCTCTACGACGGGATGACCGACGGACGCTCTCTGGATTGGCCGGTGAGCGGCGCGACGATCGGCCCGGGCATGGCACCCGAGATGGCGGACGCCGCCAAAGTGATCGAGGCGGGCTGCGACCTCGCCGCCGCGACGGGAGGGAGCTGGGATGGCCCCGACTTCGCGAGCTGCCCGAACGGCCAGACGGGAACGTTGCTTCCCGTGTTCGTCACAGATTCGCAACGACCGAACCTGAACAATCCAACGCTGCTCGCGGCGCTACGGAGCGTGAGCTTCGGGCCGGTCATCGACACGACGGTCGCGAACGGAACGGGCAAGCCGCTCTTCACCTTCGTCCCGTTCGGCCACGTCGCCGTGGCGCCGGTGCCGGACTGGCACGCAGGCTGCCGGTTTGCGAACGGCGGCACGGCGCCCTGCCCGTCGTTCCCGCAGCAACTCTTCACCCCGGCCGGTCAAGCCTACTACGGGTGGAATTGGTCCGATAACCCGGCCAGCAACGCGATGCACCTCGGCGACTCGTGGTCCCTCTCGTTCTGGGTAGTGGCGAACGGACCTCCGTACTCGACGGTGCCGGTCGATGCGTGTGTGCTGAAACCCGACTGCATCTCAGGGGGAAGCGGTCCGGAAGGCGGCGTGTACACCTGGGCGTCGTACGTCCCTCTCGGGAGCCGCAATGTTCTGACCGTTTCGTTCCCGCTCGCCACCGTCGAGGTGCTCGCGGCCCAATCCCCGCTGCCTCCACCTTCGGTGCCACCTTCGGCCCCTCCTCCCCCCATTGCGACCGTCGTGCCGGTGGGTCCACCGGTCGCCGTGGGGACGGCAATCGGCGTCGGTGCACCCGTTAGCGTCGGGAGCGTAGCCCTCCAGGGGGTCGCCGCCGGCTTCCTCGCCGCGGGGTTCCTGCGGATAGGGATGAAGAACCGACCGATCGCGATGGCCGTCGCGATGAAGTCGGGTTTCAACCCAAGCTCGAAGTTCGATCAAGCCCAAAGGGAAGCGAACCAGGCTGGGATCGGGAGGTTCGAGTAGGCTGTGATTCAGGAGGGCGTTGGCTCGGTCCGACCGGTGCCTGCCAACGGTTCCGCCTCCCCCCGCGAACCTCAGGCAACGCCTAAGCGGACGGAGGCTTCGCAGCTACGATGGCCACGAGCCGCCCGCCGGCGACCTTCATCTCCGACCTTCGCCCCTCCCGGATGGCAACCCTCGAAGCCACCGTATCCCAGCTCGATGCTGTCCGGGAATTTGAGACCCGGGAGGGGCAGAAGAAACGGGTTCGGAACGGTCGACTCAAGGACGCCACGGGAGAGATCGCCTTCGTTCTCTGGGGCAACGAGGTGGAACTCGTCGGGGAAGGTGACCGGGTGCGAATCGTCGAGGGTTGGGTCTCGGACTATCGGGGTCGACCGCAGCTTTCCTTGGGACGTACCGGGAAGCTCGAAAAGCTCGTCGCCCCGGAGAAGACCAGCTAGGTCGAGGAGCTTCGAGTATTCCCGCGCGGAGGAAGGAGAACGCTCGCGGTACCTCGGCGGACACCTGCCACGTCATCGCAGAATCCGCCCAGAGGTAGCGAGGCGAGCGTCCGTCCGATCCTTCCAAGCTGATCGAGCTCCAGATTCCTGCTCTGCCGTTACGATTCCTATGGACGGCGGTTCCACGAAGTATAAGCGCGTGAAACCAGTTCCCGCGCCGGGTTTCTGACGAGGTAGCACGGAATGCGAAGCGTTGTTTTCTTCGTGCTGAGTGTTGTCGTACTCTCGTCTGGCTTCGCGATCCTGGGCCACACGGCGCGCGCTGGCCCTGCCCAGGTTACCGCGCCCGGCGCACTTGCCGCGAAGTTCGCTGGAACTTCGACGGTCGGGGTGATCGAGCTCGCGGTGAGCAATTCGGCGGGGAGCGCGACCGGTGTGTACGATCAGCGGGTCGTACTCAACAGCGAGCGGTTCGCGGGGCTCGTGAACATCAATTTCACGAATGTCCTTGCAACCTATGCGAGCTCGGGCCAGCCCATCCCGGGCTGGATAGAATCCGGTGCCTCGAACGCCTCGGCGAACACCACCTTGTGGCTCCGGCTAAACTCGATCCCAGCGGCAGGGACAGCGTTCATCGCTCTCGACTGCTACCCCAAGAGTTCCTTCGTTCTCTCGGAATCGGGAATGATGGGAGAGAACCCGCTCCTGAGCTCCTCCTACGGTCAGTTCGATAACGGGTGGCGAGTGTTCAACTTCTACGACAACTTCAGCGGCTCCGTCCTCAACGCTCGGTGGTCGCTGGGGGGGAGCTGGACGACCAGCGTGAACAACGGCGTTCGGGTGAGCGCCGTCCCCGGCAACGGTGCCAATATCTCGAGCCAGCAGAGATTCTCCTTCCCTGCGGCCGTAGATTTCTACGGGGACACGTTCCAAACTAGCGCCACGACGGCCTTCATCGTGGAAGGGATCGGGACTTCGGCATGCCCCTCCTGCGGGACGGGGAACGCGGCCGGATGGGACGCGCAAGGGTCGGCTAGCGGCCCCACGCCGTACTCCGCGTCGGGGAGTTCCCAGAATGTAGGCAGCTCCGTCTTCGCGTCCCCGCAGTACGCCCTATTCTCCACGGAAGAGGACGCCGCCGCAAACGTCGCTTTCCAACTCAACTACACCACAGTCACTTCCTGGTCGGGCCTTACGCCTACCTCGCCCCAGCCGGTCGCCCTGGCCCTCTCCGGACATCCCGCTGGGAGCCTCACCAATACCCAGACCACCTACTGGATCCGGGAACGGAGCTACCCCGCCATCGAACCGAACGTCACGATGCTTCCGGGTCCCGCGCTCAGCGTGGTCGCGAACCCTTCGACGCTCGCCGTCGGCCAGAGCCTCGAGCTCGCCACGACCGCCTCGGGAGGTTCGACGCCGTACCGGTATTCGTACGCAGGATTGCCGCCGGGCTGCGCGACCGCCAACGTCGCCTCGCTTTCGTGCGTGGTTTCTACCCCTGGACAGTATCTCGTGGCTGTCACCGCAACCGATGCAGCCGGCCTCGCTGGGACAAGCGCGGTGAACGTTACTGTCATCCCCGGCTCCAACTCCGCCCCTCTCAGCGTTTCGCTCGTGGCGATTCCGGCGACCGTGAGCTCGGGGAGCACGCTTGCCCTGCTCGCTACGGTGGACGGCGGCGTCGGTGCCTATACGTTCTCCTACTCCGGCCTCCCTGGAGGGTGTGTCTCCGTTGATCGGGCTTCCTTCTCCTGTTCTCCGACCGGAACGGGGGCCTTTGCTGCCCTGGTGCACGTGACCGACTCGGCCCACGGCTCGGCGAACGCGAGCGCGAACGTGACCGTGGTGGCGGCGGGCCCCACCGCCGCCTCCGGGTCCAGCGCGCTACCGGCCTGGGAGCTGGATGCTCTGGGCGGTGGGATCGCGCTGGCGGTCGTGCTTGGGGCCGTGGCGCTAGTCTTGGCCTTGCGTCGACCGCGCTCCGGGTAGGCGATTCGTCGAAGCGCCTGCGGCGCCGAGAGTAGGAGCCTGGGCCGCGAGCTACAGGCCGCCAAGCCTGATGCCCCCGGGGCCTATGCGTCCAGCATGGGAGGGGGGCTGCTTTTTCACGCCCGGACCCGGACGGTGCTCGCCCTTACTGGGCTCGCCGCCGGCTTTGGGCTGGTGGCGGGATGGCTCTCCTCCCCCTCCCGCGAGGCATCCGGCTACTTCCTTGACTCGATCCCGTTCACGGCGGCCTCCCTCGACCTGGTCGCCTACCTCACGCTGGGGGCCCTGACGGGCTATCTGCTGTACCGCACGTACCTACGGCTCACCCAGCCGACAATGCCGGTGCCGCGACGCCTCCTGACCGGGTTCGTCGTCGCTTTCGTGCTCGCGACCCTCTTCGCGACTGTCGGTCCCCTGGTTGCGCACCACAGTTCGCAGGGTGCTGGCACATCCCCGAGCGCACCATCCGACGCTGCGGTCGGACAGTCCGCGCCAGGTTCGAGCTCCAGCGCCGTTCCCGGACCTGCGTCCCCCGCCTCCGCGCCCCCGGCTTCGCCCTCAGGGACGTTGCTGATCGTCGGGTTAGCGGTCGCAGCTGCGAGCGCCATCGTCATCGTGCTCGGTTGGCGTTGGCTCGGGAGAGGCTGGAAGACCCGACTCGTATCGAGAGCGGGAACGGGTGCGGCGATCGGACCGGAGCTCCTCCAGCTGGTCGAGAAGCTCGACCTCGCTCGCCTAGGGCGGGAGCGCACTACGGTCGTGCGCGCCTACGCGGAGCTGCTCACCCTGCTCGCGCAGCGACGGGAGCGGGTCGTGGAGCTCACTCCCCGCGAGATTGAGGGGGTACTGGTGTCTCGGTTCCACCTCGACCGGATGGCCGCGCAGGAGCTCACCGCGTTGTTCGAGGAGGCGCGCTACTCGACGCACCGACTGGAGCCCGCCGTAGCGAACCGCGCGCCGACTCTCCTCCGCCGTCTCGAATACGGCCTCCCCGCGCTTCCCCGGCCTCTCTTCGAACCTCCCGTCACCCCTCTCGGTCCGTCGGGGCGCTAGGATCCGAGCGAGGGACAGCATCGACGTGGGGGCTGGTCACCGAAGGTCGAATCGCCGAAGCCGGAGGTCTCGCCACGGCCGGTCGACCCGTTGCATCCCTCTCGCAGCAGACGAGCCGTCTACAGTACGACCTTCTTGTCCGGTGTGAGGAACTCGCGGCGACGCTTGCCGGTCTCCATGTAGATCGTCTTCTCGGCGATCTTGCACGCGTTGTCCGCGACCCGCTCGAGGTGGCGGGAGACGAGGACGTAGGTGAGGAGCTCGCGGGGCTCCGGGGGGTCGCCGTCGAGCACCTTCACGCACTCCTTGAGCACCTGGCGGTTCAGCTCGTCCACCTCGTCGTCCGCATCGAAGACGCGGCTAGCTTTCGCGAGGTCGCGGTGGACGAACGCCTCGAGCGCGAGCTCGACCATCGCGGTCGCCTTCTCGGACATCGTCCGGAGGAGCGGCCACGGAGGAAGGTGCGAGGCGCCCGGGTCGTCGATCGCGTAGAAGGCGATGTCGAGCCCCAACCGGCCGATCCGGTCGACGTACGTGATGAGTTTGATCGCTGCCCCCAGCGTGCGCACGTCGTGCGCCGCCGGCTGGCGCATCGCGAGGATGCGGATCGCCTCCTGCTCGATCTCCATGTCGAAGGCGTCGAGCCGGTCGTCCCGGCCCCGCACCTCGTTCGCAATCGCCGGGTCCCCCGACTCCATCGCCTGGACGCCACCCCGGACCATCTCGACCGCCCAGCGGCCCATCGCCTCGATGTCCTGGGTGAGCTTCGCGATCTCTGCGTCGATCGGCCGCGTGGCCGGAGCGCCCATCCCTTCGCTCATCCGAACCGTCCCGTGATGTACTCCTCGGTGAGCTTCTCCTTCGGCCGCTCGAACATGTCGCCGGTCGGTCCGAACTCGATGAGCTTCCCCAGGTAGAGGAACGCCGTGAGCTCGGCGACCCGCGCGGCCTGCTGCATGTTGTGGGTCACGATAATGACCGTGTATTTCTCCTTCAGCGTGCGGATGAGCTGCTCGATCTTCGCGGTCGCGATCGGGTCGAGCGCCGAGCACGGCTCGTCCATCAGGAGCACCTCGGGTTCGACCGCGAGCGCGCGAGCGATGCAGAGCCGCTGCTGCTGGCCGCCCGAGAGCCGCACTCCCGGGCCGTGGATGTTCTCCTTCACTTCGTCCCAGAGCGCCGCGCCCTTGAGGCTCCGGATGACCGCCTCGTCAAGGCGGGCGCGGTTGCGGACGCCGTTCAGTTTGAGCCCGGCCGCGACGTTGTCGTAGACGGACATCGTGGGGAACGGGTTCGGTTTCTGGAACACCATCCCTATTCGGCGGCGGACCGCGGTCGCGTCCATCTCGTACAGGTCCTCGCCGTCGAGCGTGGCACGGCCCGTCACGGTCGCCCGGGGGGTGACCTCGTGCATCCGGTTGAGGCAGCGGATGAGCGTCGACTTGCCGCAGCCCGACGGGCCGATGATCGCGGTCACGGTGTTCGCCGGGAAGTCGAGCGACACGGAGTCGATCGCCTTCTTCGGCCCGTAGAACGCGGAGAGCGCCTCGAGGCGGAGCTTGCCACGCGCGACCTGGGCGGGGCTCGACGCCGAGGCGAGCGAGGCGGGCTCGGCCGGGGTGGGCGCGGCCTGCGACCCCTCCATGCTAGCTTGCCCCCGTCCGCCTCGCCTGGCGGTAGAGGATCATCCGGGCGCCCAAGTTGATGGGGAGCATGATAAGGATGAGGAAGAGCGCTGCGCCCCAGGCATCGGCCGTGAGGTTGCCGAACCCGCTCGTCCCCCAGTTGTAGATGATCGGCGGAAGCGCCTCGCTCGGATGGTTGTACCCTTGGAAACCGAGGTGGTTTCCGAACGCCGTGAGGAGGAGCGGGGCCGCCTCGCTCCCCGCTCGCGAGAAGGCGAGGATCGCCCCGGTAAGGACGCTCCCGCTCGCCCCGCGGAGCACGACCGAGAGCGTCGTCTTGTAGCGAGGGATCCCGAGCGCGTACCCCGCCTCGCGGAGCGTCTGCGGGACGAGGCGGAGCCCCTCCTCGGTCGTTCGAGTCACGATGGGCAGCATGATGATGCCGAGCGCGACCGAGCCGGCCGCCGCGCTGTACACCGAGGCAGGGCCGACGACGGCGAGCACCAGCACGTAGACGAAAACGCCGAGGACGATCGAAGGGAACCCGCTCATCACGTCCGCGACGAAGCTCACCATACGTCCGAACGGTCCACGGGAGAATTCGGCGAGATAGATCCCCGCGAGGATCCCGCCCGGGATAGAGATCAACGACGCGAGGGCGAGCATCGCAAAGCTCCCCTCGATCGCCGGTGCAATGCCGCCGTACGAGCAGTTGCCGGTCACCTTCTCGGTGCAGTAGAACGTCGGCTCGGGTGCGGTCAGGAAATGGATCGAGAAGACCTGGCCCCCGTTCACCGCCGCCGTGTAGACGATGCTCACGAGCGGGATGAGGGCGATGACAACGCAGACGATGAGCAGCGAACGCATCACGTAGTCCTTCACACGCCGTCGGGTGTGACGGTGGGGCATCATTCGACGGTCGCCCCCCCCGCATCGGTCCGGAAGAGTCCTCGGACGAGCAGCCGGGCGGCCACGTTCACGAGGACGGTGATGATCAGGAGCACGAGTCCCGCCTCGATGAGCCCGGCCCGTTCGAGCGGACTAAAGGAGTTGTTGAACTCGTTCGCGATCGCGCTCGCGATCGTCTGTCCGGGGAGGAAGAGGGAGCCCGGGACGTGGTTGCTGTTGCCGATCGTCATCGTCACCGCCATCGTTTCGCCGAGCGCGCGCCCGAGCCCGAGGATGCACGCCCCGATGATCCCCGAACGGGCGTAGGGGATCACCCCGAGGCGGGTGGTCTCCCAACGGGTCGCTCCGAGGCTCAGGGCGGCCTCGCGCTGCGCCTCGGGGACCGCCCGCATCGATTCGCGGGAGATCGCCGTGACGGTGGGCACGATCATGATGGCGAGCACCACCGAGGCGGTCAGAACGTCCCCGCCGGCCGAGGGACCGGAGAACGCGCCGCCGAGACCCGGGACCTGTCCGAGCGTGGCGTGCAGGTCCGGTTCGATCGTGAACCGCATGATCGGCTCGAGGACGAAGATCCCCCAGAGCCCGTAGACGACAGAAGGGACGGCGACGAGCAGCTCGACGAGCGAGCCGAGAGGCGCGCGGAGCCATCCGGGAGCCTCCTCGGACAGGAACACCGCGACCCCGAGGGAGAGGGGGACCGCGAGCAGCATCGCGAGCGAGCTCGTGAGGAGGGTTCCCACGATGTACGGCCATGCGCCGAACACCGGGGTGGGCGGATTCGGATTCCAGACCGACCCCGTGATGAATCCGAAGCCGTACCTCGTGATGGTGGGCCAGCTCTGCTGGGTGAGGAAAAGGATCTCCGTCAGGAACAGGGCGACGAGCGAGGCGGCGACGGCCGCCGTGCCCCAGTGGAAAAAAAAGTCCAGTGCCCGATTCCACCGACGCCGGCGATCGCGGGGTGGCGTCGTTGGGGGATCGGGCACGGACTAGGGAAGGTTGCCCGCTAAGTCTAGGTTTGCACCGTGCAGATCGGGATCGCTGCTCCGTTGAAGGTCATCGCCGCGATGGTCTGCTGGTCGGCCGTCACCACGCCCGCCGGGAGGGGG
>JAKIWH010000005.1:0-31279 GCA_022750125.1 Thermoplasmata archaeon | reverse complement strand
ATGACAGCCGACTTTGACGTCGCTCCACCGAGACTGGCCGTGTCGATCGTATGTGTTGATGCGCTAAGCGCTGAATCGATGCCATGGCCGATGTCCTTAGTCGGCACCCATTGCAATGGTAGGAAAGACGCCTGCCCGTAGGTCACGGTCCAGTTGAGCCAGTTCACGAGGTTCTCCGCCTTCTGGAGGTTGTACGAGCTGCCGTACGCTCCCGAGAGGTCCTTGTAGAACAGCAGGTAGGTGAACGTAGCGACCGGGTAGGTACCCTGTCCCGGCTCGTTGATGAGCGAGAACGCCGACCATCCCGCGGTGTCCGAACCGGCGGGCAGGCTCGTGTCCCCCGCCGTCACTGCGCGCCCGGCGGTGACGAGGCTCGGAACGACGTACTGTCCGGCCGGATTTTGGACCTGGGCGAACGAGATCCCCTGGTTGAGCGCGTACGTCAGATCGACGTAGCCGATCGCGTAGGAGGTCGTCTGGACCGTGTTCGCGACCCCGCTGCTCCCCTTCTCCCCGAGGCCGACGGGCCAGACGGGGGTGGTGGACTTCCCGGTCGTCCAGGCGGAGCTGGGCGCCTTCGACAGGAAGTCGGTGAACGCGTACGAGGTGCCGCTCCCGTCGGACCGGTGAACCACGACGATCGGGTTGCTGGGCATCGACGTGATGTTGGGGTTGATGCCCGTGATCGCGGGGTCGTTCCAGGCGGTAATCGCGCCCGCGTAGATCTTGGCGAGCACCGCGCCGGTCATCTGAAGGCGGGGCGTGACGCTCGGCAGGTTGTAGATGATCGAAACCGCGCCGGCGGTTTCGGGCATCGTGAGGAGGCCCGTGGCGTTCGACGCCTGCGTCGCGCTGAGTGGTGCGTCGCTAGCCCCGAAATCGAGCGTCTTCGCGCTGATCTGCGAGATCCCGGCGCCGCTACCGATCGACTGGTAGTTGACCGAGCTCTCCGTGTAGACTCCCTCCCAGTTGACCATGAGGGGGTTCACGAACGACGAACCTGCTCCGAGAAGTGAGACGGAACCGGGAGGGGTGCAGGACCCGGCCGACTTCTTCGCAGGGGCCGCCTTGAACCAACCCATGGCCCAACCGGCTCCGAGGATGAGTACGACGATGACGACGATGGCGACGACCGCGTAGAGACCGGTCCGACTCGACTTGGTCGGTGCGATCGTATCGGCGGGAGGTGGTGTACTGCTCATCGGTGTGCTCCTTGCGTACCGGCTACGCTCGCGCGTCTCCCGGCACGAGGACAGGCGTGTTCGGCGATGGCGTCCGGTGTTGCTTCGCGTTCATTCGTTCTCCTCTCTCTTTGGTTTGGGGGGTGTCGTGGAAGGGGGAGGGGGCGGGTCCGTGGCGCGCCTCCTCGGGTCGGGTGCGGGCGGCTAGGCCGCGCGCGAGGGCGACCTCGCTCAGGTCTTGGGTGTACGAGATGACCCGGTCGATCGACTGGAGAAGCCGACCGAGCAGGACCGCAACGGCGGGCGAGAGCGCCTCGCTACCCGTCGTCGGAAAGAGACGGTCGTTGAGCGTCTGGCAGGTCGCGTGGAGCGCCTCGCCCGTATCGAGCAGTTCGTTCGCGGCGTCCGAGTCGGCGCGCTCGACCGCGAGGAAGGCGTTCCGTAGGAGCTCCTCTGCCTGGCGGTGAAACGCCTCGATCGCCCGAAGCTGCATGGCGGGCGTTGGGAGCTCGGCGAGGCGGTTCCCCGTCTCACCGATCAGCACGGCGTGATCGGCGATCCGCTCGAGGCTCCGACCGAGCGTAAGCCAGTCGAGCGGACTCAACCCGTCCTCCTCGACCGACGCTCCCACCACACCGCTCGCACCGCGACGCGTGAGGAGACGTTGGACGAGCCAGGCGTGCCGGTCCGCTTCGTCATCGCGGGCGCTCCAGTTCTGGACGGGTGCGGTGCGACCCGGTTTCCAGGAGGCACCGGCGAGCTCCAGGAGCTCCGCCACGACCTGGTGCATGCGATGGAGGAGCTTCGGGAGCGGAAGGGGCGCGCCAGCGGCAATGTCACGAATCGTGAGCCGTTCCCGTTCCTCCGAGAGAATCTCGGAGCCGCCGGTTCGGCGGAGGTAGGTCTGGAGCACCCCGCGGGTCTCCTCCCGTATCCCGCCCGCCTCCCAGATCTCGATCTCGGAGGCTCCTCCGACGTACGCGGCGATGAGCCGCCGGAACAGGTGCTCGGGAAACTCTCCCCGAATAGCCTCGATGCTCCGACGGAGCTCGGGAGCGCGGCCCGTATCGAGCCGAAGGTGGAGCGAGCCGTCCCTCAGCGACTCGGCGCGAAGGCGGCTCCCGACCCCGACCCCGTTCGTGGCGACCCAGGAGCGGGGAAGGGAGACTCCGACCGTGACGGTACCCATCCTTTGCACGACCCGGCTTCCCTCGCCAGCATCTCGACCCGGGGAGCGGCGTCCATCGGAGACGGAGGGGAAGCGCCGATCGATGTTCCCGCCGTGCGCCGGTTCCATGGGTTTCCCGACCCGAAGTGAGCATATATACAAATCCAATTTAGACTATAGTTTACATGATAGCTCTATAAAGTGGCTACATGGCACACGGGGTCATCCGTTACCTACATACCCCGAGCCGGGGCCGGGAGAACCTCCCAGCCCGAGACGCCTACCCGCCGCGGGTTCCCGAACGTTGAAGGGGTCCCGCCGCCCTCTAGGAGTGTGTACTGTCCGGTGTGCGGGCGATCGATGAAAGGTCCGCCCGAGCCCGGCACGGTGCCGTTCCCGATGTTCCTCTGCACCGTGGATGGGGTCGTGTACGACCTTCGTCGGACCGGTTGGTACGGGATGCCCGAGGTAGAGGGCAAGCTCCACTGTCCCGGGTGCGGCCATCCGATGGAGGTCGAGCCGAAGGCGGGCACGCCGCAGCTGTTCCTGTGTTACCAGTGCGGTACGACCTACGACCGGAATCGGTCGAAGTGGTACGGCGTGACCTACCATCATCCGCCGCTCGGTTGACCCGCCGTGCGCTTGGAAGGAAACGCTTAACGGGCCGGTCTCCCGGTTCCGACGGTGGGTGGGGGACAGTGGATTCGGTCGACCCGAAGTACCTCGACCCGTTGCTCGGTGTCGTCTTCGACCTCGACGGCACGCTCGTCCTGAGCCCGCACCCATTCGACAAGATGCGCCACGAGGTGATCCGGCTCGCGGAGCTCCACGGAGTCACCCCCGGCCACCTCTCCATCCAACAAACGATCCCTAGCCTCATGGAGGCCGCCGCGAGCGAGCTCGAGCAGGGCCACCTGCCCGAAGGTACACGGTTCCGGTTCGAGGCCTCGGTCAACCACCGGCTCGACGAGATCGAGGTGGAAGGGCTCGAGAAGACCGTCGCTCGCGATGGGGCATCTGAGCTCCTTCAAGCGCTCACGGAAAAGGGGTACCGCATCGGGTTGCTCACCCGCAGCTGCCAGTCGTTCGCGCAGGGCGCCCTACGGCGGACGCACCTCGCGCATTTCATACGCGCTTCACGGACACGATCATCCCCGGGACCGGTAAAGCCGGACCCCGAGGCGCTCCTGGCCGTACTCCGGGAGCTCGAGGTTCCGCCCAACCGCGCGGTCTTCGTCGGGGACCACAGGATCGACGCCGACTGCGCGCATGGGGCGAGGGTCCGCTTCTACGGCCTTCTCCCGGTCCAACTCGGACCGCTCGGCACCGAAACGGACCGGTTCAAGGCGGCGGGCGCGGTCGCGGTGGCCCGCGACCTTGCCGAACTCGGCCGCCAACTCGGCGTGCGACCTCAGGCCACCGCTGTTCCGGCCAGCTAGCGCTTCCGGAGTTCCCCGGCTACAGGTACTCGGCGTACGCGTGGATCACCGCGCGTTCCGCGGTCGCCCACGCCTCCGGGATCTGGTTCCATCCTGAGGCGAGGTCCCCGACGCAGTAGAGACCTGGGATGGGGGCTCCGCTCTCGGCGGAAAGGACCCGGCTGTCCGAGTCGGTCATCACGTATCCCTCGGGGTCGAACCGAGCACCGAGGGAACGGGGGATCTCGTCGTTCATCGTGTACCAGCCTAGGCCCGAGAAGCCCCGGTCGTAGCTCCGTTCGCTCCCGTCCGCGAACTTGACGGTCCAGCGCTTTTCCCGTATCCCGTCGAACCCAACGATCTCGCCCGAATGGACCCCGATCTTGGCTCCCTCGAGCTCGGCCAAGAGGGTCGACCGCTCTTCTGGAGTGGACGCCTCGAGGAAAGGTCGACCGTTCGTGAGGAGCTCGAGCGAGCTCGGCTTGAAATGCCGCAGGTCGAGCGCCACGTGCGCGGCAAAGGCGTCGTCCCCGAGGACCCCCACCGACCGCCCGGGCAGGTCGTGACCATCGCAGAAGACGCAGAAATCGACGATGGCAAGATTCGCCCACGGAAAGATCGGCTTGATCGACCCCCCAACGACCGGTATCCGGTCCACGACGCCCATCGCGAGGATGAGCGCCTTGCCCCGAACCGTGTGCCGGCGGGCGAGCCACTCGAGCTCCACCTCGAATCCCTCCGCGCCGCGACGCGCGGAGAGCACTCGGGCCGGTGTGATGTACGCAACCTTCTCCGGCCAGCGAGCGAGCGCCCGCACCTGGAGGTCGAGGAGGTTGTGGCCGCTTATTGCATCGGGGAACCCAGGGATGTTGTCCATCCGCGGCGCGTAGTACGATCTCCCGTACTTGGGGCCACGGGAAAGAACCACGGCGGTGTGCTCGAGGAGCGCGGCCTTGAGGCCGGCTTGGAGGCCGGCGTGCCCGCCGCCGACGACCACGATCTCGTACTCGGGCGCGAGTTTCGGGAATCCGGCCACCGATTCCGCGACGGAGGCGTCGCTCTTGAGCGCTTGGAGCGACCGCGGTGAAATTCTATCTCACGGCCGACACAAGGGTTAAACCTCGCTCGAAGTCTCGCCCGCGTTGGGTCACTCCTGACGCGGGCACCGGACCCATCCGTCCCCGAGCGGAAGGGGACTCTTTTGCTCGAAGACGGAACCCGTTTCGACGGCGCCGGCATCGGCGCCGAGGGCCGTCGCGTCGGCGAGGTCGTGTTTACGACCGGTATGGTGGGCTATCCGGAGTCGCTCACCGACCCGTCGTACCGCGGACAGATCCTGGTCTTCAGCTACCCGCTGCTCGGCAACTACGGGATTCCGGATATCTCCGCTCGCGACGAGTGGGGCTTGCCGACCTACTTCGAAGCGCCGGGAGCGCAGGTCCGAGGCATGGTGGCTCGTGGTATCACCCGGCCGAACCACTGGGGGAGCCGGCAGAGCCTCGAGAGTTGGCTCGCGGTGGAAACCGTGCCCGGTGTTGTGGGCATCGATACGCGTCGCCTCACGCAGCACCTTCGTTCGAAGGGAGTGCTGCGCGGCGTGATCTGCGCCTCCCCACCAGGGGAGGAGGCCCCCAGCACCGCGGATCTCCGCCGGACCCTGAAGCGAGCGCCGACCTACGCGAAAGAGAAGTTCCTCCCGGAGGTCGCACCGAAAAAGGCCACCCTCTATCGCGCGGGACGGGGTCCCCTAGTCGCGGTTCCCGATTGTGGAGTGAAGGCAAGCATCCTTCGCGCGCTCCTGAGCCGGGGCCTCTCTGTGCTCCGGCTCCCCCCCGAGGCGGAGATTCCCGAACGGTGGGAAGGTCGACGGGTCGCGGGGCTCCTCGTGGGAAACGGCCCCGGCGACCCCGCGACGCTCTCGGGACCCATCGCGGCGCTCGAGCAGGCGCGAAACTCCTCGCTTCCGACGCTCGGTATCTGCCTCGGACTGCAGCTGCTCGCCCTCTCGCGTGGCGCTCGGACGTACAAGCTCAAGTACGGCCACCGTGGCCAGAACAAGACCGTCCTCTTCGACGACGGTCGGGCGCTCATCGCGAGCGAGAACCACGGCTACGCGGTCGACCGGCGCTCCTTGGCCCGGACCGGGCTCAAGCCGTGGGCGACAAACCCGGACGACGGCACCCTCGAGGCGGCCAAGGACGCGCGCGGCCTGGTGCTCGCTTTCCAAGGCCACCCCGAGGGCCACCCGGGGCCGCAGGAGGCCGGGTTCCTGTTCGACCGGTTCGCCGAGAAGGTGCGCCGGAGGAGCCCATGACCGTCGAGAAGTTCGAGAAGGTGCTCCTGCTCGGCTCGGGAGCGCTCAAGATCGGCGAGGCAGGGGAGTTCGACTACTCCGGGAGCCAGTGCCTCAAGGCGCTCGAGGAGGAGGGGATCTACGCGATCGTCGTGAACCCGAACATCGCGACGCTCCAGACCGACCCGCCGCGGCACGGGCGCGTCTACTTCCAGCCGCTCACCCCCGATTTCGTCGAGCCGATCCTCGAAGCCGAGCGGCCGGAGGGGGTGCTCCTGAGCTTCGGCGGCCAGACCGCGCTCAACTGCGGCGTGCAGCTCGCGGACCGCGGGGCGTTCCGCCGCGCGAAGACGCGGGTACTCGGGACCCCGCTCGCCGGGATCCGGGGCACCGAGGACCGGGCAAAGTTCATGGAGCTCATGCGGCGGGCGAAGGTCCCCGTCCTTCCGGCGCGCGCCGTCTACTCGCTCGAGGAGGCACGGGAGGTCGCGAAGGAGATCGGCTACCCCGCGATGGTCCGGGTCGCCTACACCCTTGGTGGGAAGGGCGGGGGGGTCGCCTGGGACCCGGAGCACCTCGAGGAGGTCGTGGGACGCGGCCTCCGCATCTCTCCCGTCGGCCAGGTCCTGCTCGAGCGGTACGTCGGGGAGTTCAAGCAGATCGAGTACGAGGTGGTGCGCGACCGGCTCGGCACGTCGATCACCGTCTGCAACATGGAGAACCTCCTCGGGATGCGGGTCCACACCGGGGACAACGTCGTCATCGCCCCCTCGCAGACCCTCTCCGATGCAGAGTACCAGCTGCTCCGCCGCGCAGCGCTCCGGGCGGCCGACGTCTGCGGCATCGTCGGGGAGTGCAACATCCAGTTCGCGCTCGACCCGGCGAGCGAGGAGTACTTCGCGATCGAGATCAACGCCCGTCTCTCCCGCTCGAGCGCGCTCGCGAGCAAGGCGACGGGCTATCCGCTCGCGTACGTGGCCGCGAAGCTCGCCCTCGGCTACACCCTCTCGGAGCTCAAGAACCGGGTGACGGGCGTCACCTCCGCCTGCTTCGAGCCGGCGCTCGACTACGTCGTCGTGAAGCTCCCGCGGTGGGACCTGCAGAAGTTCGCCCATTCGGACACGGCGCTCGGGCCTTCGATGAAGAGCGTTGGCGAGGTGATGGGGATCGGCGCCAACTTCCCCGAGGCGCTCAGCAAGGCGGTCCGGATGTCGGACCCCCGGTCCGACCTCGTCCCGCCCCCGACCCCGCGGCCGCTCGAGGAGGTGCTGCCGGATCTCCTCCCGATCCGCCCCGAGTTTCTCACGACCCTTCTCGAGGCGCTCCGCGCGGGCGCCGACCCGGCGGATCTCGCGCGACGCACCTGGATCGACCGGTGGTTCGTCGACGAGCTCGCCGAGCTCGAGAGGATCCACCGGGCGTTCGGCGCGCTCGAAGGTGGCGAGCTCCCGAGCACGCTCCTGCGCAAGGCGAAGGAGTTCGGGCTCTCGGACCGCGCGATCGGCCGCGCGGCGCGGGTCGACGAGGAGGAGGTGCGCCGGCGCCGGCTTGAGGCCGGGATCCGGCCGCGGATGCGGATGATCGACACCCTCGCGGGGGAGTGGCCCGCCCGCACGAACTATCTCTACGTCACCTACCGCGCGGACGCGGACGACGTTACGCGCGTCCCCGCGGGGTCGGTGCTCGTCCTGGGGGCGGGTCCGTACCGCATCGGCTCGAGCGTGGAGTTCGACTGGTCGACGATGAACCTCGTCGACGGGCTCAAGGCGGAAGGGGTGCCCACGGTCGCCCTCCTCAACTCGAACCCCGAGACCGTCTCGACCGACTACGACCGGTCGGACCGGCTCTACTTCGAGGAGATAACGCTCGAGCGCGTGCGCGACTTGGTCGAGTTCGAGCATTTCCGCGGCGTGGTCACGTGCGTCGGTAGCCAACTCGCGCAGAACCTCACCCCGCTCCTAGCCGCCTGCGGCATCCCCGTCCTCGGCACCGCCCCCGCCTCCATCAACACCGCCGAGGACCGGTCGCAGTTCGGCGCGCTGCTCGAACGGCTCGAGCTCCCCCAGCCCGCCTGGCGGGCGTTCACGACCCCCGATGCGGCGGAGTCGTTCGCTTCCGAGGTGGGCTACCCTGTGCTCGTGCGGCCCTCGTACGTCCTTTCCGGGGCCGCGATGCGGGTCATCGCGGGCCGGCAGGACCTCGCCCGGTTCCTCTCGGAGGCGGCGCGGCTCTCCCCCGAGTACCCGGTCGTCATCTCGAAGTTCATCGAGGGGGCGGACGAGGTGGAGCTCGACGGCGTCTCCGACGGAAAGCGGGTGCTCGTTGCCGGCATCCTCGAGCACGTCGAGCGGGCCGGGATCCACTCGGGGGACGCCATCTTCTGTCTCCCCCCGCGCCACACCCCGGCCGCGGTCCAGGCGGACCTGCGCCGCGCGGCGGAGCGGTTGGCGCGGGAGCTCCAGATCCGGGGACCGTTCAATATCCAGTTCCTCGTGAAGTCGGGAGCGTTCCAGATCATCGAGCTCAACCTGCGCGCGAGCCGGTCGCTCCCGTTCCTCGCGAAGGCAACGGGCGTGCCGCTCCTCCGGGAGGCGGCGCGGGCCATGCTCGGCCGGCCGCTCTCGCGCGAGGGGATCGCGCCGCTACCGCCCCACCGCTGGGGGGTGAAGGTGCCGCAGTTCTCCTTCCTCCAGGTTTCCGGCTCCGACCCGCTCCTCGGCGTCGAGATGCAGTCGACGGGGGAGGTCGCCTGCTTCGGGCCTACCTTCGCGGACGCCCTCGTGAAGGCACTCTTAGCGACCGGCGTGAAGCTCGCGGAGCCGGGCGGAACCGTGCTCCTCTCGGTGGGGGGGCTCGAGCTCAAGGAGGCGCTCCTGCCCACCGCTCGGTGGCTCGCCGAGCTCGGGTTCGTGCTCGCGGGCACCGAGGACACTGCGGCGTTCCTCGGGGCGCGCGGGGTACGGGGCGTGCAGGTGCTCCACAAGGTCTCGGAGCCGGACCGGCACCCGAACGTCCTCGAGGCGCTCGACCGGGGCGAGGTGGCGCTCATCCTGAACGTCCCCTCCTCGCTCACCCAGGAGAAGTTCGAGCGGATGCTCGAGGACGAATACACCATCCGGCGCCGGGCGGTCGAGCTCGGCCTGCCGCTCTTCACGAGCCTCGAGTCGTTCGCGGCGTACGTCGAGGGGATCGCCTGGCTCACGAACCATCCGATCACCGTCGAGCCGCTGTACGGCACCCCCGAACCCGGCGGCAAGGTCCGGGCCGCGCCCCGTTCGGTCCCGCTGCGGGGACGGCGGCGGCGCTAGAAGGGGAACTTCGTCACCGAGTACTCCGGCACGAGCGTGCTCGTGTCGACGACCTCGGGGAGCGCCCGGATCTTCGAGGTGACGAAATCGAGGATCGTCCGCTTCGAGGGAGAACCCTGCCCCTCGAATTCGAGGACGAGGAACGCATCCCAGTCCCCGGTGAGGAGATGCAGCTCGCGCACCTGGGGGAACGCGAGGAGCCCCTCCCGGAAGGCGTCCACCTCGCCGCCCTTGATCTTCAAGTAGGTGAAGGCGCGCAGCACCGGCATCTCGGCCGGCATGATCGAGCAGAGCCGCTCGGAGGTGAACGACTCGACCCCTTCGAGGCGCATCCCCCGCGGGCCGATCAGGACGGGGAGGTTCTGGACACCGCGCAGCTGCTCGGTCACGATCCGCTCGAGGCGGCCCGACTTGGCGACGTCCTTCACATCCACCGTGTAGCCGCGCTTCGCGGCGAGCTCCTCCGTGAGAGCGAGCGCGTGCGCCTGGTCGTCGGAGAGGAAGTAGGCAGCCTCGCCAGGCTCGATCCGGTCGTCCGGGCCGGTGAGCGTCGCGCCCGTCACGTCGGCCCCTTCCATCCGGGGGGGACGGTAGAAGCTCGTCAGCGCCTTTCGGCTCTCCACGAACATCTGCAGCCGGCGCCCGGCCGTCTCCGCCATCGGGCCGCGGAGGTCGCGACGTCTATTAAACAGGAGCTTGGAAAAGGGGGGGTCCGTGAACGGACCCCCGGGAATCCGGGCGGCTTTCGCCGCCCGGGAAGAGGTGTTGGACTAGTACCGCTTGTAGCTCTCGGAGCGTTCGCGGCCGCCAGGTTGGCTGCCGCCACCGCCGCCGCCACCGCCGCCGGAGCCGCGGTCCCCGCCGCCCCCGCCGCCGTAGCCGCGCCCGCCGCCGCCGCCGTAGCCACCGGAGCCGCGGTCACGGTAGCCGCCGCCCCCGAAGGAGCGCCGCTCGGACTCGAACTCCTGCTGGCTCATGTCGAGCGTCTGGTTGACCTCGCTCACGGGGTCGCTCGACTTCGTCATGGTTCCGTACCGCCCGACGTTGAGGCGCATGTGGCCCCGCACGAGGGAGACGTAGCCGTTGTCGATCGTGATCACATCGTCCTTTGCGATCGAACCGATCTGCTCGTTCCAGAGCGATAGGGTGATGACGGCCGTCTCGTCGCCGATCACGGCCTCGGCCACCTTCCTCGGGTCGCCATACTTGCCCATCACTTCCTTCGCCTCTCCAACGTTCACCACCTTAGCGTGGACGTTTACTTGCTTCGAGCTCGGTGTCAGGTCGCGCACTTTCGTCATGGTCTTCTCCATTGGTCGTCGCCTCTCTTTCGCTTCTTGCGTTGTTGAGGGAACCCGTTGCGCTCAGGCCGTTCCAAGCTGGGACCGTCAAAACTAGGTCTGACGAGACTGGCTCGAGAGGGCCGGGCGATTCGAATTCCTTCGAGCGTCGCACGGAAGGTCGTGTATTTAAGCGGCCGGAAGCCGCGCGAGGGTGGCGCACGCCCGGTGGCCCGGCGGGCTGCCCGACGAACGGAGCATTTTTCCGTCCTCGCACCTCCGGTGCTTCGGGTCTCTGGGTGACCCAGCAATTCGACATCGGGGTCCACCACTTCCTCCGGGAGGAGTGGAGGTCGGCAGCGACGGCGTTCCGGGAGGTGCTACGAGAGGCGCCGCACGATGCGAAGGCGTGGACCTACCTCGGGATGTGCCTCTCGCACCTGGGGGAGGGTTCGGAGGCGGAGTTCGCCCTGTCGCGCGCGGTCGCGCTCTCCCCGCAGGACGGGGAGGCGTGGTTCCATCTCGGGGTGGCCCGGTCGATCCGCGAGGAGTGGGGGGACGCCGCGAGCGCCTACCGGCGCGCGGTCGCCCTGTTGCCCACCGACCTCGTCGCCTGGCACCGGCTCGGGGTCGCGCTCGCCGACGCCGGGGACCGCGAGAGCGCCGAGACCGCGTTCGAGCGAGCGCTCGTACTTTCCCGGGAGACCGGAGAGCCGGTCCCCGAGCTCCCAGAGATCGCCCCGACCGGCTCGGACGCCCACCTTGCGGAGGCGGCCGAGCGGGAGGACTCCCGCGAGAGCGACAGCTGGCTTCGCCTTGCGCTCTCCCTCCTGAGCCTCGGGGAGGAGGAGGAGGCGATGGCCGCCTTCGAACGGGCGTACACGATCGACCCGGAGCGGGCCGAGCGTTCCCTCTTCCGGCCGATGCTCCGCCTCCTCACGGTGGCCGGTGGTCGGCCGATCGACGAGGAACCGGAGGCGGAGGAGTTCGAGCCCCCTCGTCCCCCGACACCGGCACCGCTCCCGCGGCCGGCACGCCGCCCCGAGATCGCCTAGGTCAGGGCGGAGGGATCGGGGGTCCCCCGGTGCTCGATGTGGACCCCGGGGCGGCCTCGAGGATCAGCGACTCGGCCGTCGGGCGGAGCGCCTCCCGCCGGGCGGCGTGCTCGACCAAGAACGGGAGCACCCGCTCGGTGAGCTTCCCTTTGCATTCCCCGCAGAGCATCGCGCCCGAACGGCAATCGCGGGTCACGTCCTGGAACTCCGTCTCGTCGCGCGCGAACTTCGCGCGCCAGAGCGCCCAGACGGAGCAGATCTCGGGCGTCGCGCCGAGGCGGCGCTGCTCCTCGACCGTGGCGCGGCCGCCCGTGAAGGCGTTCTTGATCTTCCGTGTCGCCTCTTTCGCCGAGTCGTTCAGGTAGAGCGCGTTCTCCTTCTCAGGACCTGAGCTCGACATCTTGCCGCCGAGGAGTCCCGGCAAGATCTGGCTGTGCAACAGCGCCGGCTTGGGGTAGCCGAGCGCCTCCGCGACGTCGCGGGTGATCCGGAAATGCGGGTCCTGGTCGATGCCGCACGGGATGAGGCACGGGATGGACTCCCCCGTTCTCCACGAGGGATAGAAGCAGGGTACGCTCTGGAGCGCCGTGTAGAAGACGAGCCCGACGTTCGTGCTCGTCGGAAAGCCGAACACCGCCTTCACGGTCGAGTAGGGGATACGCTTCGCAACATCCACGGCGAGCGAGTACATCGTGCCGATGCTCCGGGTGTCGAAGAACACCCGCGTCCGGGCCGGGTCGAAGCCGACCGCGAGGATGTCGAGCAGGTTCTCGAGGCCCCAGCTGTACGTCTCCTCGCGGCGGTACTGCGGCCGGAGCCAGTACTTCTCGTCGTCCGTGATCTGGACGTACATCGAGGCGTGGAACCGCTCCTGGAACCACCGGCACAGCTCGAACGGCGCGAGGTGGGCGGTGTGCATGGGGCCCGACGGCCCGCGGCCCGAGTAGAGGAAGAACGGCTTCTTTCGCTCGGCCGCGTCGAGGATCCCCGCGAGGTCGCGGTGGGAGTAGTATACGCCGCGTGAAAGGAGCGGGGGAAGTGGCGCGCCGGCCGCCCGTTCGAGCCGCGCGAGGAGCTCAGGGTTCAGGTCCTGGGTGCCGAACAGCTCGCGCAGGCGCGCGTAGTCGATCGTCCCCCGCACCTCGTAAGGGGTGACGACGAACTTCTCGGCCGGCACCGGGCTACCCCTCGGGGAAGGAGATCTTCTGCAGGAGCGCGCTCCGCTCGGTCGGTGGCACCCCGATCGCCGCGAGGTACTCGGCGACGCAGCTCCGCGAGTGGAGGTGGTGCACCAGGTTCCCGCAGATGGCGCACCGGGCGGTCCCCTCGATGAGCCGGCGCAAGCCTTCCCGGCCGGCGGCCGAGTCGCGGCGCGCGAACCGCTCGACCATGAGCGCCCCGCCGCTCGAGCTCTCGAGGTTCGAAAGCGGGACCTTGAGCGGCGTGTTGCACACGCCGCACCGGGCCGGCAACCGGCAGGTGCAGGCCATCTCAGGGACTCACGACGCCGTCCCGTCGCAAAAGCTCATCGCTCGAAAACCACGGGGCGCGGGGTCTATGTACCGGGGCCGACCCTAGAACGTTCGCGAGGTGCCCCATGCCGAGCGAAGACCCCACGCGAGCGACGATGCTCGAGCTCCTCCGGCAGCTCAACCGAAGCGAAGCCCAGTACTCGGAGGAGTCCCCCGACCAGGCGAAGGAGCTCGCGGAGCTCGAAGGAACGCTCGCGGCCTACTGGGCCGTGAAGGAAGGGCAGGTCTCGGTCCGGTTTGCCCTCGGCCTCCTGCTCAAGAACCAGATGGTCCGCGCGAACGCGGATCGGGAGTTCTCCTGGGAGAAGGGCCGGCCCGTCGGGACCCGGTTCGCCATCACGTCGGAGGGAAAGCGGTTCCTCCTGGACTCGCTCGAAAGCTCCGACCGCGTGCGCTAGGGCTCCGGGGCTCTCCGTTCCGGGCCTTCCCTCCTTCCCGATTCACCCCCTCCCGGCCCTCGTCCGTTGCTCCCGCGCTCGCCGGCCCGCCAACCGTTAAGTAGCCACCTTCTGTCGCATCGTCGTGTCCCGAATTCACTCCGGGCGGAAGGGCCGCTCGGGCTCCCACCGGCCGTTTCCGCTGACGAAACCGGCCTGGGTGACGGCCGAGCCGGACGAGACCCGCGAGCAGGCGGTCCGGCTCGCAAAGACCGGCCTTTCCCCCGCGCAGGTGGGCGCCACGCTCCGCGACAGCTACGGCGTCCCCTCCATCCGCGCGGTGACCGGCAAGCGGATGCAACCGCTCCTCCGCGACTCGGGCGTCCGGGCCGACCTTCCCGAGGACCTGCAGGCGCTCCTGAAGCGGGTCGTCCACCTCCAACGCCACCTCACGACCCACCCTACCGACAACTCCAACCGACGCGGACTCAACCTCATGGAATCCCGCATCCGGCGGCTCGCGCGCTACTACCGACGACGCCGGATCCTACCCGACGACTGGAGCTACACCTCGGCGCGCGCGGTGCTCCAGGTGGAGTGATGGCCTCCGGGCCGGAACGTTTCGTCGAGGCGCCACGGTACTCCGAGGAGTTCACCCGAGCCCGGGAGCTGTTGCTCGCCCATCCGGGCCGGTGGCGCGTGATCTACCACTACGACGGCGACGGTATCGCTAGCGCGACGAGCGCCGTACGGGCGCTCCGCCGTCTCGGCTACGCGGCCCAAGCGACCCCGCTCGTCGGGGTCGACGGCCGGCGGATGAAGGAGCTCCTTCGAGCGACCCGGGGCCCGGTCTGGGTCGTCGACACGGGCGCGAGCTGGCTCGACAGCTTCGCCGAGCACACCTACCCTGTCGTGATCCTCGACCACCATGCCTATCCGGCTCCCGAGCGGGAGACGCCCGAGCATGTGGCGTTCGTGAACCCGCTCGACTGGGGGGTGGACGGGATGAGCGAACTTTGCGCCGCGACCCTCACCTGGCTCTACACGATCTTCCTCGATCCGAAAAACTGGGACAACGCCGCGTGGGGAGTGTCGGGTGCGATCGCCGACCGCCAGCACGTCGGGGGGTTCCGCGGCCTCAACGCCCGGCTTGTCAAGGAGGCGGAGGAGCGCGGCCTCCTCGCCCGCCGAGCGAGCGTCGGACTGTCGGGGGCAAACCTCGCCGAAGCGGTGGGGCGGAGCGTCGACCCGTACTTCCGGGGCCTCTCCGGCCGGAAAGAGGCGACCGAGGCGTTCCTGAAAGGCCTCCACGTGAGTTCCAGTTCAACCGTGGGCTCGCTCCCGCCCGCGGACCTCGACCGGCTCGCGGTAGCCCTCGAGGCGCGGCTTCGAGAGCAGGGAGTACGGCCCGAGTTCGTCTCCGCCTTCCGCCAGGACCGTTGGTCGATCCCCGCGGGCGAGGACACGATCGAGCTCTCGGAGCTCCAGAACGCCTGCGGTCGCGCCGGGACCCCCGCGGTGGGTGTCGCCCTCGGGCTCGGGGACCGTTCGAGCCTCGAGCGCGCCCGGGCAGCCCGCGAGGGTTGGCGGGAAGGGGTGCTGCGGGGACTCGGCCGGCTCGAAGCAGGCGAACTCCAGGAGCTCCCCCACCTCCAGTGGTTCGAAAGCCCCGAAGGCTCGCTCGCCGGGACTCAGGCGGGCCTCGGGATGACCTACCTACTCGACCCGACCCGACCGGTTGCCGTCTTTTCCCCCGGGGAGGGGCAGCTCCGGGTCTCGACCCGCGGCACCCTCTGGCTCGTCGACCAGGGGCTCGACCTCGCGACCGTCTGCCGTGAGGCGGCGAAGCTCGTCGGCGGAGAAGGTGGCGGCCATCGCGTCGCGGCGGGGGCGAGCATTCCCGCGGGGGCCCGCGACCCGTTCCTCGCCGAGGCGAACCGCCTCGTGGGGACGCAGCTTCCCGCGAAGGGGGTCGCGGCATGAGTCCCGAGACGACGGAACCCGCTCCGCCCGAGGACCGCGGCGTGCGGGACCAGCCGCTCGAGCGGGAGATCCACGGCTCCTACCTCGACTACGCGATGAGCGTCATCGTCGGGCGGGCGCTTCCCGACGGGCGGGACGGGTTGAAGCCGGTCCACCGCCGGATCCTCTGGGCGATGTGGGAGGGCGGGGTGACCCACGACAAGCCGTTCCGGAAATCCGCGCGCACGGTGGGGGAGGTGCTCGGCAAGTACCACCCGCACGGCGAGATCGCCGTCTACGATGCGCTCGTTCGGATGGCGCAGGAGTTCTCCCTCCGCTACCCGCTCGTCGACGGGCAGGGGAACTTCGGCAGCATCGACGGCGACCCTCCCGCGGCGATGCGGTACACGGAGGCGCGCCTCTCCCTCTTCGCCGAGGAGATGCTCGCCGACATCGAGAAGGAGACGGTCGACTGGGGGGACAACTTCGACGGCTCCCTCAAGCAGCCGCTCACGCTCCCGAGCAAGCTCCCGAACCTGCTCATCAACGGCTCCGCCGGGATCGCGGTCGGCATGGCGACCAACATGCCGCCCCACAACCTCGCCGAGGTGGTGGACGCCCTCCTCTACGTGCTCGCCCACCCTGCCGCGGGGCTCGACGAGCTCCTCGAGCGGGTGCCCGGCCCCGACTTCCCCACGGCGGGGCTCCTCAGCCGAGAAGGGATCCGGGAGGTGTACGCGACCGGCCGCGGGATGCTGCGGCTACGCGGCCGCGCCGAGATCCGCGAGCGGGACGGACGGGACGAGATCGCCATCACGGAGATCCCGTACGAGGTGAACAAGTCGGACCTCTGCACGCTCATCGCCGACCTCGTCAAGGGAAAGCGGATCGACGGCATCGTCGACCTGCGGGACGAGTCGGACCGGCACGGCATCTCGATCGTGGTGGAGCTTCGCCGCGACGCGCCCGCCGAGATCGTGCTCAACAGTCTGTTCGAGCACACGCCGCTCGAGACCACCTTCGGCGTGATCAATCTCTGCCTCGTCGACGGCCGGCCGAAGGTGCTGAGCTTCCGCGAGCTCTTGGACCTGCACCTCGCCGAGCGCCGGGAGGTGCTCACCCGCCGCACCAAGTTCGACCTCGCCCGGGCGGAGGAGCGCAAGCACCTCCTCGAGGGGTTCCTGATCGCCATCGACCACATCGATGAGGTGATCCGGATCATCCGGCGCTCCCGCGACGTCCCGACCGCCGAGAGCTCCCTCATGGGAAAGTTCCTCCTCTCGACGGAGCAGGCGAAGGCGATCCTCGACATGCGCCTCGCCCGGCTCACCGCGCTCGAGCGGGAGTCGATCGAGAAGGAGACCCGGGAGAAGGAGGAGCTCATCCGCCACCTCCGCACGATCCTCGCGAGCCCGGCCGAGCTCGACAAGCCCCTCACGGTGGAGCTCGAGGAGCTCAAGAGCCGCTACGCCGACAAGCGCCGGACCGAGATCGTCCCCGGCTTCACCGCGCGCACCCTCGAGGACCTGATCCCGAACAGCGAGGTGGTCGTGCTCGTCACCCACGGCGGGTACGTGAAGCGGCTCCCGCTCGACCAGTACCGCCGGCAGCGCCGGGGCGGCAAGGGGCTCGTCCAGATGGAGACGAAGGAGGAGGATTTCGTCACCCGGACCTTCGTCACCCGGACGCACGACCACGTGCTGTTCTTCACCTCGCTCGGGCGGGTCTACCGCTTGAAGGCGTACGAGCTCCCCGAGGGAAGCCGGCACTCGAAGGGGAAGGCGATCATCAATCTCCTGCCGAAGCTCAAGGAGGGGGAGAAGGTCCAGACGCTCCTGCCGCTCCGGGACCTGGGCGCGGAGGGGAGCCTCCTCTTCGCGACCCGGCGCGGGCTCGTGAAGCGGACGGGGCTCGACCTCTTCCAGAACATCCGCACGAACGGCATCCAGGCGATCCTCCTCGAGGAGGGGGACGAGCTCGTGAACGTCGCGCTCATCGGGAGCGCCGCGACGCAGGCGATCCTCGCGACCGCCTCGGGCCAGCTCGTGCGGTTCGCGCTCACCGAGGTCCGGCCGACCGGGAGGGCCACCTACGGCGTGATCGGCGTGCGGCTTGCCGACGGGAAGGAGGACCGGGTGGTGACGATGGCCCCCGTGACCTCCGCCTTCCCCCACCTCCTCACCCTCTCGAGCACCGGGTTCGGCAAGCGGAGCGCCTTTGCGGATTACCGTGAGACCCGGCGGGGCGCTCACGGGGTGCGCACGATCCGGACCGGCGGCCGCAACGGCTCGGTCGTCGGCGTACTCCCGGTGCGGGAGGAGCAGGAGGTGCTCGTGACGACACAGGACGGGATCACGATCCGGATCCCCGTGGCCGGCATCCGCGCCCAGGGGCGCAACACCCTCGGGGTCCGGATCATCCGGCTCGAGGAGGGGGACGCGGTGAAGGACGCGGTCGCGCTCGACCCGCCGCCCGAGGCCGAGGATGCGCCCGGGGCGCCGCCCCCGCCGCCCGACGGCTCCCCCGAGGCGAACGGCGCCGAAGAGAGCCCCGCCGAGCCCGCCCCCGAGGAGGGCGAGGACAGTGCGCCACCGACCTCGGGGTAAGACCGTCCTGCGCTGCCCGCAGTGCCGGTCGACGCACGTGGTCTACGACGCGGCGCTCATCACGGGACAGCGCTACCACTGCCTCGACTGCGACTACCTGGGCTCCTTCGTCCTCGAGGAGGAGCTGCCCCGCTCTGCCGAGACGGCCCCCCGATGAGGGTCATCATCTACACGGGCAAGGGCGGCGTCGGCAAGACCTCCCTCGCCGCCGCGACGGCGCTCGGCGCCGCCGCGCGCGGCCACCGCACCCTCGTTCTCTCGACCGACGCCGCCCACTCGCTCGGCGATTCGCTCGGGGTCTCGCTCGGACCCGACCCGGTGAAGGTCGCGGAGCGGGTGGAGGCGCTCGAGATCGACGTGCTCACCGAGCTCGAGCGGAGTTGGAAGGCGGTCCACGAGTACCTGCTCCGACTCCTCGCCTCGCAGGGGGTCGAGGAGATCACCGCGCAGGAGGTGGTGATCCTCCCCGGCATGGAGCTCATCGCGGCGCTCCTCAGGCTCGACGCGATCGAGCAGTCGGGGAAGTACGACACGGCGGTGCTCGACGCCGCGCCCACCGCCGAGACGCTCCGGCTCCTGAGCTTCCCGGACGCGATCGAGTGGTACTTCGACCGGGTGCTCCGTATGCAGCGGCGGGTCACCCGCGTCGTCCGCTCGACGGTCGGACGCGCGATGAAGACGCCGTTACCCTCGGAGGGGTTCTTCGACACGCTCGAGGAGCTCCACGGGCGGTTCCGGAGGGTGCGAAGCCTCCTCACCGATCCGGGCCGAGCCACCGTCCGGCTCGTCGTGAACCCCGAGCGGATGGTCATCGCCGAAACGCAGCGTGCGTATACGTACCTCTGCCTGTTCGGGCTCGCGGTGGAGCTCCTCATCGTGAACCGCGTGATGCCGAAGGAGGCGACGAGCGGCTACTTCGAGCCGACCCGGGGCGAACAGGAGACGAACCTGAACAGCCTGGACGAGCTGTTCGGCGAACTCCCGCGCCTCCCGGTCCCGCGCTACCCGCGGGAGGTGATCGGCCGGGAGGCGCTCGAGACGCTCGGCCGCGACGTCTTCGGGTCGCACGATCCCGCGCGCCTCTGGCCAACGAGCCCTCCGATGCGCTTCCGCATGCGCGACGGGGCCCCTGCGATCGAGCTCGCGCTCCCGCACGTGGACCCCGCCTCCGTCGACCTGCGCCAGCGGGGTGACACGCTCTACCTCACGGTCGGTTCCTTCCGCCGCTCGATCGCGCTCCCGGTCGCGTACACCCGAAGCCAAGTGGAGCGCGCCTACTTCGACGAGGGTCATTTCATCATCCGATTCCGGCGCGCGGAGGACCGTGAGCGAGCCTAGGACGGACCGCCCACGGCTCCCGCCACCCATTCGCTCCCTCCTCGATGTCGTGCAGGCGGAGCTCTCGAGCCCCGAAGTAGCCGCCGCCCTCGAGCGGTGGGCGCGTAGCGCCGGGCGGATCGTGGAGTCCGTCGAAGAGTCGCCCCGAGACGAGCGTTGGCGCGAGGAGATGGCCGAGGGGCGCGAGGCGTTCCTCGCGCTCCTTCGGGCGGGGACGGAGGTTGCGGCGCGCGCGCTCCAGGGAAGAGGGGCGGGCGCGTCGGAGCCGCTCCGCAAGATCGAGGTCAGCCCGCCGCCCGGGAACGAGGGCGGCGCGCGCGTTCCACCGCCGCGAGGAGCGAGAGGGCGCGCACGGTCGGCCCCACCTCGTGCACCCGCACGATCGAAGCGCCCTCGCGCGCGGCGATAACGGCGGCCGCGAGCCCAGCCTCCGCCCGCTCGGTGACGGGCGCCCCCCCGAGGGCGAAGCCGAGCATTGACTTCCGCGAGGCCCCCACCACGACGGGGAGTCCGAGCGACCGGAACTCGCCCAGGTGCGCGAGGAGCTCGAGGCTCTGTTCGGGTCGCTTGCCGAAGCCAAGACCGGGGTCGATGAGGAGCTGTTCGGCAGCCACCCCGGAACGGAGCGCCGTACCGACCGCGTCGGCGAGGGAGCCGTACACCTCGGCTCGCAGGTCGGAGTACTCCGTATCCTTCTGCATCGTCGCAGGGACACCCCGCATGTGCATCGCGATCACCGGTGCGCCGGTGCGCGCGAGGAGGGAGCGCATTCCGTGCGTTCGAAGTCCGCCGACGTCGTTCACGAGGTCGGCGCCGTTCGCGAGCGCCCACCGGGCAACCTCCGGCTTCCTCGTGTCGACCGAGAGGGGCACCTTTGAAAGGGTGTGGAGCCGCGACAGGACGGGTGCGAGTCGCGCGAGCTCAGCGCGGGCCGAGACCGGTGGCGCACCGGGTCGTGTGGATTCCGCGCCGAGGTCGAGGAGGTGCGCACCTTCCGCGATCAGGCGGCGCGCCTGGGCGAGGGCGTCGTCCGGCTCGAGGAACTTCCCTCCGTCGGAGAAGGAGTCCGGCGTCAGATTGAGAACGCCCATGACGCGACTACCGCCGCCGAGGCGGACGGAGCGGTGCAACCCCTTGAGCATGGAAGATCGGGGACGCCGGTAGAACTCAACGGCCGACCGAGCCGCGCTCGCGACCTCCTCTAGTTGGGCGGGATCCCGAGAACTCCCGCGCGGAGATCGAGCGAGCTCCGCCGACCCTGGGAACCAGTCAAGCGTGCTCCCTCTCGAGAGCTCGGCCTTGGAGTCGCGCCTCCGGAGCGATGCGGCTACGGTAGGTGGGACCCGTTCGAGGTGTAGGAGAAGGTGGCCCTCCGTAAGGCCCGTCGCGCCGGTCTCCACGACCCGCACATGATACCGCGCGACGAGGGCGATCTTCTCCGTTCGGTGAGGCGCGGGGCTCACGCGGAGGCGAGGAGTGCCCCGCTTATAGGGCAGGAGCCGACGGGGTCGATCGTGCGGACCTCGCACGAGCCTCGTGGTGCGCCGCACGCGGTTCGACCCGCCGGCGCGATCATCGCAATCGAGGGAATCTCAGGATCCGGGAAGAGTACGCTCCTTCGAGCGCTGAACCGGCGCGAAGGGGACCTTGTCATCGGAGAAGCGTGGGAGCGGCTACGTCCACGGCCTTCGCTCGAACCGCGGAACCGTCCGGCGCTCCGGCGCCTCGAGCTGCGGCTGCTCGAGGAGGAACGCCGTCGTGCTCGGGAGGCCCGAGCGCGTGCGGCCTCCGGGGCGACGGTGTGGCTGGACACAGGGTTCGTCGGACCGGTCACCTACGCTCGAGCCCTCGCCGCGCTATCGCCTCGCCGTTGGGAGGTGCAGAAATCGCTCCTACCGCGAGAAGAGTACGCACTGTTCCTGCCCGACCTGACCGTCTATCTCGACCCGCCGCCCGGCGAGCTCCTTCGGCGTGCCCTTGGCTCGGAGAGTACCCACAACCGCTCGCTCATCGCACGCCACCTCGCGGTGGGCCTCGTGGAGCGGGAGTTCTGGCTCGAGGAGTTCCGAGCAGCCTTTCCGGAACGACTCGTCCGGATTCGCAGTAGGGAGAGCGGGACGCTCCTTGCACGATCGCAGGGCCGGTGGCGAGCCCGGGCACGTGCCGCCGGAGCTTCGACCCACGCGGAGAGCGCGCGCTTTCGAGGGCTACTCGCCCGTCCGGGACGGCTTCCGGTGAGGTTCTCCGGCGGCGCCGACAACCGTTAAACCCGAAGCCGTCTCGTGCTGCCTTCCATGAAGCCCCTCGAACTGCTGGAGCAGACGCTTCACAAGCGGGTGCTCGTCGAGCTCAAGGGCGGGCGCTCCTTCCGCGGGGTGCTCGAGGCGTACGACCAGCACCTGAACCTCGTCCTCTCGGCGGCCGAGGAGGTCTTGGGCGAACAGGTGACTCCGCACGCCGGGCTCACGATGTTGCGGGGCGACAGCGTCGTCTTCATATCCCCGTAGCCTTCCGCGAACCGCCCATGGGGAAGGGTACGCCCGCCCGCCGCGGCGGTAAGATCGTGCATTTCCGCTGCCGCCGCTGCGGCAAGCACTCCTACCACCGCCAGAAGCGGGTCTGCGCCTCCTGCGGGTTCGGCGACTCCCCCCGGCGTCGCGGTTTCTCCTGGGCGAAGCTCCACTAACGCTCCGCGTCCCCGAGCCGTAGCCGAGGCCGGGAAACCCACGCGTTCCCGGCGATCGCAAACCGAAGCGGACGCGCTCTCGCTCGCGAGATGCCGACGCGGACCCCGGTCTCGATAACGAACTTCTGGCTGGTACCCCGAAGCAATCGCACCTCGGAGGTTTCGAGGTTCGACCCGTCGAGCTCCCTGTGCAGGGCGAGAGCCCGGGAGAGGCGACCCGGCCCGGACGGGGAGGACAGCCGCGCTCCCACCGGTTCCCCTGCGCGGAGGAGCGCGGCCTCACCCGGACGACCTACCACGTTCGCGCAGAGCACCTGGTGGATCGGGTAGAGGTAGAGCGTACCAGGTGGCCCATACATCGAGCGGTTCCGGACGGTCGGGCCCAAGAAGGCGTGGCTCGCAGGATCGCTCCATCCGTACGCCTCCGTCTCGACGATCCGCACCACGCGGATCCCGCCGGGAGTCCGGTGGGCGAGCTGTACGCCGAGAAGGGCGCGGGCGAGCTCGGAGGCCGGGCGCTCCCAAGTTGCCGACGGTAGCGGCCGCTCGAACTCCGACCGGAGGGGGTCAGCCACGGCGCCCGCTACAGGAGCTTACCACGGTCGGCGAGCGGAAGCCCGTCGACCGCCACTGTCGCTTCCCCGATCACGACCCAGGAGAGGAACGGGCATCGGTTCGTCCCGCCGAACGCGTGGTTCCCCCCGATGGCGATCGTCACCGCGCCCTCCTCCTGGTCCTCCACCTGCGGGGTCGAGGGCGGGAGCGCGGGGTTGATCCCGATCGAGAAGAGGCCCGCGAGGTCCTTCCCCTTGGGCGCCGCCTGGTACGCCTCGTCGAAGCCGGACTGTCCCTCCGTGAACCAAGAGTTCACGAGCCGGCCCTGGCGGAACTCCCACTGGCCTCCCTCGGCCCGGCCGGTCGGAAGGAAGCTAGGACGGTTCGCGATGAGGAGCCCATCGGCGCTCCGTTCCTCGACCGCGACCACGACCGAACCGGGCGGGGAGACGGCCATGTTCTGTCCGGTGCGCAGGTCCTCGGGACCGACGATGCCGTCGTCCACGACCGGCGGGCGCCCGCGGAGCTTCACGGTGCAGTCGGTGCCGTTCGGCGCGGTGATCCGGAGCGTGCGCCCCTTGCGGAGCTTCCGCTCGGCGAGCCTGCCGAGCCGCGCGACCACCTTCGGGTCGGCGTCGAGCGCCCCGCGCAGGAGCTGGCCGCGCCAGGTGGAGGCGCTCACGCCCCAGTGCTCGGCCTGCGCCTCGCTCGCGTAGCCGAGCGCCGAGCGGACGGCGCGGATCCGAGCCCGGCGGGCGCGGCGGTACCAATCGGTCTGGAAGCCGATGAGCCCGGTGCGGGTGCCCTCGGGGAGGGCGCGCATGCGGGGGCGGTCTGCAGGTCCCGGGAAGAAAACGTAGGCGTGCGTTCGGTCGAGCGCCGCCCATTCGTGGGTGCCCGGGGTCGCCCAGCGGGCAACGCTGGGGGCCGCATCGATGCTCCGCCAGTAGAGGCTCTCGTCCTCGAACCGTAGTATTGGGTGCGCCCCGCGGCGGCGCGCCTCGAGCACGCAGGCAAGCGCGTACGGCAGCGTGTGGTTCCAGGTCTCCACCACGACGTTCTCCCCAGCGCGCACCCGGAGCGCGGTGCCGAGGAGCCGTTGGGCGAGAGCCGCCGGCGCGCTCTCCTCCCCACCCATTCCCAAGCGGGGAGGCGCTCCTCGGATAAACGCTTGAGTGAGCCGCCGGGGGAAGGGTTTCCGACGGCTAGCGCTGCCGCTCCCGCGTCCGGGAGACGAGGGTGCGGGCGTCGACGCCGGAGGCGAACTGCTCCGCAACGCGCTCCAGGAGCGTGCCGGCGGAATCGAACGGGGGAGCGTAGGGCGGGCGGGGCGGCCGCGCAGGGAACGCCCGCGCCCACGCGGGCCGTTCCGCGGCTCGTTCGAGGATTGCGGGAAGGTCCCTGCCGCGGGCGAAGTTCGCGAGGTCCCGCCAGACAGGACGACCGGTCCTGTCGCGCCGCCACGCGGCGAGAAGAGAGCCGAGTTTCTCCGGGCGATGCTGGCGGACGGAGCGGCCTTGTCCAGTGACCCCGTTGAAGTAGAGGAACGGTCCGCCAACCTGCACCGCTTCGAGGAGGCTACGACCCCCGGTGACGATCCGGAGCCCGGCGCGTTGGAACTCGCCGCGCCACGCGTTGCGATCGAGGGAAGGAAGCCTCCTCCAGCGCAGCCGGCGAGCGTCGGCGGGGAGCACGACAGCGTTGTGCGAGCGCCAGCGGATCTCGAGGGAGTGAGCGAGCTTCGACCCTAGCTTGGAGAATCCCCCGAAGAGCCGGACCGAGCTCGCGGGACTCGCGTACCAGAGCCAGCTCCGTTGGCGCCGACGCACCTTCCCGGGGAACGGTTCGCCCCAGAGGGGGCCGGTCGGGACCGCGCTGGGGAACTCCGCTCGGAATCCCGGAGGATCCAGAAAGGTTGGGAAGAGATGCAGGACGTTCTCCCGGTCGAACGCCCGGAAGCTCGCGTAGAGCCGGCGCGCCTCGTCGACCTCGCGCGCTCCGGGAGCCGAACCCAGCCGAGCCCGAATCCAGCGTACAGGTCTCCCGCCCTCGCGGTACCTCTCGAAGAGCTGCTCGCGGGCGGTGAGGGTCCGCGCAAACTCCCCGAGGCTCACATGGAGGACCCGGTCCGCGCCGTACACACGCTCGAGCTCCCGCGCTTCGTTGGCCCACCGACCGGCGCGGCCCAGCGGGCCCGCTCGCTCCGGGGCAGCGCTTACCCCCCAGTCGAAGCCGATCGAAATCGCCCGCGGCGCTCCCGGTCGGAGCTTCCCGATGCGCCGTTCCCCCGCGCGCCCGGGGCTCTGGTCCGTTCCTCGCGGCATCGGGCGTCCGTTCGCCCGGTAGAGGAGGATCGGCCATCCCGCTCTCGCGAGGAGGCGCGCGGCCGTGTACACCTCTTCGAGGTCCCCGAGCCCGCCCCCGAGGACCGTGGGGAACAGGTAGACCTCGATTCCGTGGCGACGGTCGCCGTCGCCGGGCCGCGCGCGGCGGCTAGCCGTCGGCTTCCTCGCCGGTCGGCGGAAGCGCCCGCTCGAAGAGGACGCGGAGCGTCTCGCGGGATTCGGGGCCTTCGAGCTCCGGCGGCGGGAGACGGACCGGTCGATCCCACTCCTCTTCGGGTACGCGCCGGCGCGCCTCGAGCAGGGCGCGGAGGACGAGAGGCTCCAGCTCGTCGGGGGAGAGCCTTCCGAGCGCCTGGACAAGCGTGTCAAAGAGCCTCGAGCTCGCGTCCGAGAGCAGCTTCACCGCTCCATCCCCCTCGGCGACGGTGCTCGAGTCTGCGGAGCCGGGCGGAGTCTTCGCGAGGAGGGCGGCGAGCGACTCCTTCGCACCGTCGTCGCCGAGTCGCCCGAGGCACCAGACGGTGGCGAGGCGGACCTCTACCGACGCGTGCTCAAGCTCTTCCCGAACCCGCGGCGCCGCTTCGACGAGCCGGAGCCGGCCGATCGAGTAGAGGGCGCCTCGACGGGGCCACGGATGCGGGTCCTCGAGCGCGCTCAACAGGATCGGGAGTTCCGCTTCGCCCCCCACGAGCCCGAGCGCTTCGGCGGCTGCGCCGCGAACGGCCCAACTCGGGTCGGTGAGAGCGTCGCGGATCGCGTCCCGCGCTCCGTGCTTCGCCACCTCGGCGAGCGCACGCACGGCACAGACGCGGGTCCAGCTTGCGCTGTCGACGAGCCGCGCCCGGATCGCCTCCGCGGCCCGTGGGTCGCCGATCTTTCCCAACGCGACAAGGAGCGCGGGCTTGCTCCAATGGCTCGCGTACGCCAGCTGTTCGACGAGCACGGGCACCGAGGCGTGGTCCTTGTAGGCGCCAAGCACGACCGCGGCTCCGATCCGGACCCGCTCGGCCGGGTCCGAGAGCCTCGGCCGGATCCATTCCGCCACCCGAGGGTCCTCCGTGCGGGCGAGCGCATGGATCGCCTCCCGTCGGACTCGGTCGGAAGGATCTTCGAGAAGGGGAAGGAGAGGACGGTAGGCGTCGGGAACGGGGAGCCGACCGAGCGCGACCACCGCCGACCACCGCACTTCGGCCCCACTGTCGGTGAGGAGCGGTTCGAGCGCAGCGCGGGAAGCCGGGTCGGCGATCGCCCAGAGCGACCAAGCGGCTTGCGAGCGGATTCTTGCCTCGGGGTCTGCGAGCGCGCGCTCGAGGGGCAGACGGCTCTCCGGCCGGGCGAGGGCCCCCAGCGCTTCCGCGCTCGCCGACCGCACCGCAGGGTTCGGGTCGACGAGCGCAGCCTCGAGACCGAGCCGCCCTTCCTCGGCCTTGAGCTCCCCGATCGCCCACGCGGACGCGCGCCGGATCGCCGGATCCGGGTCGGAGAGCCCAGCGAGCAGCGGCTCCACCGCGATTCTGCCCCGAGCCGCTACGAGCTGCCGTATCTCCTCGAGCCGTTCGCCGAGCTCCCGTCGTCCCCTCGCGGCTCCCGGCGGCGGTGGTGGACGGGCGCTCGAACCGGACACTCCTGCCGGAGCGCCGGCACGTTTATGGGGTTGCCTCGAGCGCCGGCGGTGGCCGAAGTGGGACCGGCACGGTGAGCACCGGTGGATCGACCGCCGACGGGGTCGAGAGAGGCAAGCGCATAGCCACCGCGGAACTCCCGCGGGTCGCGGAGCGGGGTGATCGGGACGGTTCGCGGGGAGGACCCGCCGAGCCTTGGCGCGGGCTCCGCGACGGGGTCATCCCGGGAGGCATCCGGCGGGCCAGGTCGAGGAGCACCGAAAGTAGGATCGATTCTAGGAGGTCGGGGCTTCCGACGTACGTGGCCTCTTCGACGTACCTGCGTGCGCCGCGGGTAAGCTGGGCGAACGCGGCGCGCTCGGCGTGGGTGGGGAGGAGGCTTCCGAAGGCGTCCCATCGGCGAAGCCTTTCCTCGAGCGCTCGACGATAGGTCGGACCCGCTCCGCGCCGGACGCTCTTGCGCTCCGCGACCCCCTCCACCCGTGGGCCCTCCCAGAGGGCGAGCGTCATCGGAGGCCCCGAGCGAGGATCCTTCGAGCCGAAGGAAAGGGGGGGAAGGGGATCGCGGGGAGCCAGGTGGAGCTCATGGAGGTCGCCGAACGGAGGAACGGGTTGGCCGCGGCTTAAGGGCCGGAGCGGAGAGAGTGAAACGCCCCTAGGGAGCGTGGGCGTTTCCACTCCGAGAGTGCGGGGGGAGCGCTAGAGATGGCCCCGCGCCATCCAAGGGGAGGCCGGCAGCTCGAGCAGTTCCGCGAGCCCGCGCGCATTGGCGGCGGCGTCCCCGCGGAAGTGGTTGTTGAAGAAGATGTAGAGCTCGCGGCTCCCGTCCGCGAGCTCACGGACCCGCGGCACCCAGCCCGCGAGCTCGGCCGGGGTGTACCGGTAGTCGTACCACAGAGGATTGCCGTGGCCGTGGAAGCGCAGGTAGGCGAACTCCGCGGTCCGCTCGAGGCGCACCGGGAGGTGCGGTTCGTCGACGACCACGTGGGCGAGCCGGAACTCGCGCAGCAGCTCCATCGAGGCGGGAGTGAGCCAGCTCGGCTCGCGGAACTCCACGGCGACCGGGAGCTCGGGGGGGAGCTCCTCGTAGAAGGCCCGGACCGTAGCAGGTTCGAACGGGAGCGAGGGGGGAAGCTGGAGGAGAGCGCAAGCGAACCGGTCCGTCTCACGGAGCGGTTGGAGGAGCTCGAGGAACTTTCGGAGTTCGTCGCTCACCCCCACGAGCTTGCGCTCGTGCGTGATCGTGCGAGGGAACTTCGCGGTGAACTGGAACCCGTGCGGGGTCCGTTTCGCCCAGCTCGTCGCGTAGCTCGGAGGCGGAAGCCGGTAGAACGTCGAATTGATCTCGACGATCGGGAAGAGCCCCGTGTAGAAGCGGAGCTTGTCCACCTGGCCCTTCGGCGGGTAGACCGGACCCACCCACTCGGGGTAATCCCAGCCGCTCGTCCCGAGCAAGATCCGGCCCACGGGACTCCCGAGCCGCGCCACGACCGGCGAGCGGATGAAGCCCCCGGCGAGGTGGAGGGAGGCCGCCCGGCCGTCGACGGAAGCGCGCGCTTCGCGCGCGCCGGGCCAAACCCTAAATACGCTCTCTCTGTGGAAATCTCTCGAGGAATCGTCGATGGTTCAGGTCGACATCGAGCTGGCGAAGTGCACGGGATGCGCGCATTGCCGAGATGTCTGTCCCGTGAACGTCTTCGAGCTCAAGCCGCGCGACCAGTTCCCGGATGTGACCGACGACGCGGGAGTCGCGGCGAAATTCCAGTTCCGCACCGAACGGTCCGTCGCGGTGAACGGTCCGGAGTGCATCGTGTGCGAGGCGTGCCTCTTCGAGTGCGAGGGCGAGTGCATCCTCATCACCGACGACGAAGGTCACGTCCACCACTCGACGTACAAGTAGCGGCTGGCGCGCGGCGCCCGTCGACGAAAGTTCACCGGGTAAGCCGTTAAATACGCTGAGGCCCCGCCGAACGCGCGGCTTATGCCCTCGACGAACGAGAGCGACCGAACGGTAGTACTCGGCGAGCGGGAGCTCGCGATCGGCTTCCGGCTCGTGGGGCTCGCGAACGTCGTAGAGGTGGGCCCGGCCACCGCCGCCCGGGAGTTCCAGAAGACGATGGCGGACCCGACCGTCTCGCTCCTCATCGCGAGCGAATCGATCCGGCCCAAGCTCTCCGAAGCCCAACGGCTTCAGGCGGAGGGCTCGCTCCGACCGCTCGTCGTCTTCGTGCCGTCCCCGACCGGCGAGTACGAGGTCGAGAGCCTTGCGGCCCTCGCGAAGCGTGTCCTCGGTGTCTCCCTCGCCGTGCCGAAGTAGCGGGAAGCACCGATGGGAACGATCGCGCGCGTCTCGGGGCCGGTCGTGATCGCCGAGGGGCTCGAGAACGCGAAGATGTTCGACGTCGTCCGCGTGGGCGAGCTCGGGCTCGTCGGCGAGATCATCAAGCTCGTCGGGGAGACCTCGACGGTACAGGTCTACGAGGATACGACCGGCCTGCGCCCGGGCGACAAGGTCGAAACGACCGGCCAGGCGCTCTCGGTCGAGCTCGGCCCGGGGCTGTTGAAGTCCATCTACGACGGCGTCCAGCGCCCGCTCGACGTCCTGCAGAAGAACTTGGGGGACTTCATCACCCGCGGCTTCGTCGCGGCCCCGCTCGACGAGGCGAAGAAGTGGGAGTTCACCGCGACCGCGAAGGTCGGGAGCGAGCTCGTCCCCGGCGCGATCCTCGGCACGGTCCAGGAGACGCCGCTCATCCTGCACAAGGTCATGGTCCCGCCCGGCGTCAAGGGCACGCTCACCGCGCTCGCCTCGGGGAGCTTCACGATCCGGGAGACGATCGGTTCGCTGAAGACCGCGACCGGCGATTATCCGCTCGGGCTCAGCCAGCGCTGGGTCGTGCGGATCCCTCGGCCGGTCCTCCAGAAGCTCGCCCCGACGATCCCGCTTCTCACGGGCCAGCGGGTCATCGACACGTTCTTCCCCGTCGCGAAGGGCGGCACCGCCGCTATCCCGGGCCCGTTCGGTTCGGGGAAGACCGTCACCCAGCAGCAGCTCGCGAAGTGGGCGGACTCCGACGTCGTGGTCTACGTCGGCTGCGGGGAACGGGGGAACGAGATGACGGAGGTGCTCGCCACCTTCCCGCAGCTCCAGGACCCCAAATCGAAGCGGCCGCTCATGGAGCGGACGATCCTCATCGCGAACACCTCGAACATGCCGGTCGCCGCCCGCGAGGCGAGCGTCTACACGGGGATCACGATCGCCGAGTACTACCGCGACATGGGCTACGACGTCGCCCTGATGGCGGACTCCACCTCCCGATGGGCGGAGGCGATGCGGGAGATCTCGGGCCGCCTCGAGGAGATGCCGGGGGAGGAGGGGTACCCCGCCTACCTGGGCCGGCGCATCGCCGAGTTCTACGAGCGGGCGGGCCGAGTCGTCACGCTCTCCCCGGATAGCCGCATGGGCTCCGTGACCGTCGTCGGCGCCGTCTCCCCGCCCGGCGGGGATTTCTCGGAGCCGGTGAGCCAGAACACCTTGCGCGCGACGCGCGTCTTCTGGGCGCTCGATGCTTCCCTCGCGTCCCGCCGGCACTTCCCGTCGATCAACTGGCTCCAGAGCTACTCCCTCTACGTCGGCGACCTCGAGGGCTGGTATCGTACGGAGATCGCCCGGGACTGGGTCGCGCTTCGCCAGAAGGCGATCGAGACGCTCCAGAAGGAGTCGGAGCTCCAAGAGATCGTCCAGCTGGTGGGGGTCGACGCGCTCCCCGAGCGGGAGAAGGGGATCCTCGACGTGTCGAGGATGCTCCGCGAGGATTACCTCCAGCAGAGCGCCTACGACGACGTCGACACCTACACCTCCATCCAGAAGCAGTACCGCATGCTGCGGGCGATCCTCAGCTTCGGCGAGCGGGAGCAGGAGGCGATCGGCAAGGGCGCGACGGTCGGCGAGCTCCAGAAGCTCCCGGTCCGCCAGAAGCTCTCGCGCATGAAGTGGATCCCCGAGGCGGGCCTCACGGGCGCCTTCGACGCGCTCGAGGCGGAGATGACGGGCGCCGTCGCCGCGACGGCGCAGGCGGCCTGATGGCGAGCACGAAGCGGGAGCCGAAGGTCGCGATCGACGCCGACATCCCCGTGGACTACCGTACGATCGACCGGGTCTCGGGGCCGCTCCTGTTCGTCCGCGACGTCGAGCGGGCGGCGTACGGCGAGATCGTCTCCATCGAGCTTCCGAACGGGGAGCGCCGTCAGGGCCAGGTGCTCGACTCCCGCCGGGGGCTCGCGATCGTCCAGGTGTTCGGCCCGACGATGGGCATGAACGTCCACCAAACGAGCGTGAAGTTCATGGGCGAGGTCGCGCGGCTCCCCGTCTCCGACGCGATGCTGGGCCGGGTCTTCAACGGCCTCGGCGAGCCGCGCGACGGGGGCCCGCGCATCGTCTCCGAGCAGCGGCTCGAGATCGTCGGGAACGCGATGAACCCGTACTCGCGCGAGGAGCCGAGCGAGTTCATCCAGACCGGGCTCACGAACATCGACGTGATGAACACCCTCGT
>JAKIWH010000140.1 GCA_022750125.1 Thermoplasmata archaeon | reverse complement strand
GTCGCCCACCTGAACCTCCACAAGACCTTCGCGACCCCCCACGGAGGCGGAGGACCCGGGGCCGGTGTCCTCGCGACCACCGAAGCGCTCGGTCCGTACCTTCCCGTGCCCCGCGTGGTGAAGCAGGGACGCACCTTCCACCTCGACTACGATCGGCCCCGTTCCATCGGGAAGATCAAGACGGCGTACGGGAACTTCGGTCTCGACCTTCGGGCGTACACCTTCATCCTCTCGCACGGAGAGGAGGGACTTCGGGCCATTTCCCGGCGGGCTGTCCTCAACTCGAACTACCTCGGCAAGAGGCTCGGGGAGTACCTGCCCCGGCCGTTCCGCACCCTCGTGAAGCACGAGTTCCTCCTCTCGGGAACCCCGCTCCGGGCGAAAGGGGTCCGAACCCTCGACCTCGCGAAGCGGTTGCTCGACGAAGGGGTCCATGCCCCCACCATCTACTTCCCGGCGCTCGTCGAGGAGGCGCTCATGATCGAGATGCCCGAGACGGAGAGCGTCCGGGAACTCGACGACTTCGCTGCGGCCTTCGTTCGGGCGGTAAAGGACTCGCCCGAGAATCTGCGCGCCGCGCCTCGGAACCTCGCCGTGGGCCGGGTGGATGAGGTCAGGGCAGCCAGGGAGCTTCGGCTCTCTTGGAAGGACCTCAGGGAAGCTGCTGCCGCCGGTCGCACTCCAACCGCTGGTCCGAGCTAATCCACCGCGGTCGACGCCTCGGGGCCTAGAGAGCGCTCCTGGCGCGACGAGGTGCGGGGCCTACTTTTTGGAGCGCATGTACTCGCGGGACTCCTTCGCGAGCGCGAGCCAGCGCTTCTGCTCCGCGAGCGGGATGGCCACATACTCCTTGAGCGGAGCACCAGCCCCAGGATGCCAGCCCGAGCCGGTTCCATCGGCGATCACTTGGAGCACGCGCGTCGGAGGTAGCTTGAGGACAAGGGCCCCCGATCCGTCAAGAACGGCGAACATCTTTCGCCCGACGAACAAGGATCCCGTGCCAAACCCCTGCCGCAGAGCCGTGGCCTGTCCGCTTCCCTCGGCGAGCTGGCTCGCGAGCTTCGCGAACCGGGCCGCCGCCTCCTCAGGATTCTTTGCCATGGAGGGTCCCCGTGCCCGACCTGCGGGCCGCCACAACCGTTACCGCGTCCTTACCTCGAATCCGCAACGCGAGGTCGGCGCCCGAGTCCACGCACGACACCTCCGACCGGGGACGTAAGGGGAGAAGCTTTCAAGCCGGGTGTCCCGTGTCGAGGTGCCATGAAGGAGCGGGTCCAACGCATCTTCCGCCATCTCTCGCCGACGCCGGAGGCGATCGTGCTGGTGAACTCGGTCGAGCCGCACCTCGACCAGAGCTTCTTCTACGTCTTCGACTCCGCGAGCGGGCTGTTCGAAGGCTCGGCGGCGATCGCCCTGCCGGACGGATCCCTGCATGTGAGCACGAGCCTCCTCGAAGAGGAGAGCGCGCTGCAGGCGGCGAAGCACGATCCGCACCTCGACATCCACCTCGTCAAGACGGCGGACGACCGGAAGAAGTGGCTCCAGAAGATGCTGCCGGCGAAGGGCCACGTGGGGCTCAACTTCCACGAGCTCACGCACGAGGATTTCCTCTCCGTCTCGGGCGCCGTTCCCGGCGTCGGCTGGGTGGACGCCTCGACCGCGGTCCGACGCGCTCGACGGGTGAAGGACGCGGCCGAGGTGGAGCGGATCCGGGAGGCGGGCCGGATCGGCTCGGTGGTCGCGGGGGAGATCCCCTCGCTCCTCAAGCGGGGGATCACCGAGTCCGGGCTCGCGAGCGAGATCGAGTACCGGATGATGAAGGCGGGCGCGAGCGGGCGGAGCTTCCAGACGATCGTCGGGTTTGGCGCTCACGGAGCGGAGCCGCACTACTCCCCCGCGGCAACGCCCCTCG
>JAKIWH010000073.1:352-9145 GCA_022750125.1 Thermoplasmata archaeon | reverse complement strand
GGTCCGCCGGGGCCATCGAGCTGCTGCGCGAGAATCCTGCGAAACCCCGTCCGGGACTCGACATCCGTCCCTTGAAGGGTCTGAGAGGGATGTGGAGGCTGCGCGTGGGTGAGTTCCGGGGGATCTACGAGCGGGAAGGCTCGGTCCTGACATTCACCCGCTTTGCTGACAGGTCGCACGTCTACTAAGTCCAGCAATCATTAGGCTGCCGGGGCCAGGATTCGAACCTGGGAACTCCTGCGAGAGCAGATCTTGAGTCTGCCGCCTTTGGCCGCTCGGCCACCCCGGCGTCCGCGCTGGGTTAGGAACCGGGCTTATTCCCCTTCCTCTCCGTCCTCGAGTTCCGCGCGGGCCTCCTCCTCGACCTCGTCGAACGCAAGCTGAGGTTCGCTCGGCGCAGCGGGGAGTGGTGCGGCGTTGCGGGAATCGGCGCCGGTAAGCGCCGGGGGGGCCATGATCCGCCGGAAGACCGCGCCGCACGCAAGACAGGTCCGACTGCGGCGGCCACCCCGTAACCGCGTGCGCACGGTTCGCCCTTCCACCCAGTAAATGGAACAGCGACGACAGTAGTGCTCCCGGTACTCGGCGGGGACCCGCACGTTGTAGCGCGTGCCGATCCGGCGGGCGAGCGCCACGTACCGGTTCGGAAGGCCGCTGGGCGCTCGTCGGGATTCTGCTTCGGCGAGCGCAAAGAGGCGATGAATCCGTTCCCCCGCGATGCGGGTCATCTCGGAGGTACGACGACCGCGGCGGCCCCGCCGGCTTCGGGCTGGGCCTTCCCGCATGCCGGGCAGTAAACGGCCGCCCACGATATCAGCGTGTTGCACTCCGCACAGTGCTTCGCGCGTCCTTCGAGTCGTGGCGGCACCCACTCCGGCGGTGGCCCCGGGGGGCTCGATGGTGGGCTAACCGTAAGACCGTGCCGGGAGGGACCTGCTTCCCCCACAGGAGCAGCCGGCGCGTTGTGCGCGCCACCCGCCACTCCGACGATCGGCACGCTCCCCATCCGCTGCACCGTTGCGCCGCAGTTCCGGCAGAAGAGGAGATCGTCGGCCACGTCGGTGCCGCACCGAGCGCATGCGGTCATTCGCCGCTAAACTATATCGGCCTATTTGACCGTCCCGAGTCGTTGCGGTCCAAGTACGTCGCCTTGATGACCGGCGATCCGGCGCTCTACGCGGAGCTCGCTTCTCTGCTTCGCGAATATCGATTTCCCACCGTGAGCCTCTTGCCTGGGCAACGCGTTCCCGACCGAGTGGCGGTCGTGCTCACGTCCACCGGGGAGATACCTAAGATCGCACACCCGAAGGTACTCGGGGCGTCGCACGGAGCCGACCGGGCGAGCCTACTCGCTGCCCTGAGAAGTGCGCTCGGGAAAGACGCTCCGGACTCGGGTTTCGTCGTAGGAATTGACCCCGGCCCAACCCCGGGGTACTCGGTACTTGCCGGAGATGCCGTGCTCGCGGAGGGAATCATCGCCGCCCCCGAGGCGACCGCGAAGTTCGCGAACGAACTCCTCGAGAGGTTTCCTGCACGACCGTTCCTCTTCCGTGTGGGGCTCGGCGATCGGGTAGCGAGGACCCGCATCGTGAACGCGCTGTGGAAAGTCTCTCACAACATCGAACTTGTCGATGAGCACGGGACGACCCCCCGCGGCCACCGTCGGCCCCGGGATGCCGTGGCCGCGCGAAGGATCGCGAGCCTCCCGGGCCGTCCCGTGCACGGAACCGAGGAGCTCCGGATCCGACCGGGCGAGATAGCTAATCTCCAGCGAGAGTCCAGGATATCGAGCGGCGGGACCCACACCATCCCTCGCTCGCTCGCGGTCCGTGTGCTCGAGGGGTCGCTCAGCCTCGCCGACGCCGTCGAGGCGAGCCGGCCGGACCCGAGAGCGCGCGGTGCGCACGGCGCTTCGCGCGGGCAACGGTATTAGCCCCACCCGGTTCGCCGGCGGACCGATTCCATGACGGCGGAGCTTGAGGTTCGAATCCGCCGGCTTGCCCTCACGAACGCTGCCGAGCACGAGGGAGAGGTCCGCCCCGGACCTGTGCTCGCACGCTTACTCGCGACCGACCCGGCGCTCCGCCAACGTTCTGCTGAACTGGGAGCGATCGTAGGACAGCTCGTCGCGGAGGTCCAAGCGATGACCCCCGGGGACCGAGCAGCGGAGCTCGCCAGGCTGGGAGGCGCGATCGAAAGCACCCGCCCTCCATCGAGCGACCGCTCGGAGCTCCCGCCGCTTCCGGGGGCGGCGGAAGGAAATGTCGTGCTCCGACTCGCGCCGTTCCCGAACGGCGCGCTGCACATCGGCAACGCCCGGATGCTCTACGTGAACGACGAGTACCGCCGACGGTACAAGGGCAAGCTCTACCTCGTTTTCGACGACACGATCGGTTCCGAAGAGAAGCGGGTCGACCCCGAGATCTTCAACGTCATCCTGAACGATCTCACGATCGCCGGCGTACCCCCGGATGCCGTGTTCTACAAGTCGGACCGGATCCCCAGATTCTACCCGTGGGCCGTCCGCGTCATCGAGAAAGGAGGCGCCTACCTCTGCACCTGTCCCGCCGAGCTGCTGCGAAGGAATCGGGAGTCCGGTACCCCCTGCCCGGAACGGTCCCAAACGGTCGAAACGACCCTCGAGGGGTGGGAGAAGATGCTCGGCGGCGCGTACGCCCCGGGGGAGGCGGTGCTCCGCCTTCGAACGGACCTAGCCGACCCCGATCCTGCGTTCCGTGACCGTGTCCTGATGCGATTGAGCGATCTCGAGCACCCCCGGGTCGGCCGCAAGTACAGGGTCTGGCCGATGCTCGAATTCTCGTGGGCCGTCGACGATGTGGAACTCGGCCTCACCCACGTCCTTCGAGGGAAGGACCTCGTCATCGAGGACCGGATGGAGGAGTTCATCTGGAAGCTGCTCGGCGTGAAGGGACCCCCCTTCCTCCACTGGGGCCTGCTACGCCTCCGGGAAGCGAAGATCGCGAAGAGCAAGTCGTTCAAGGAGGTGGCGAGCGGTGTCTACGACGGCTGGGCCGACCCCCGCACGTGGTCGATCGACTCCCTCGCACGGCGGGGGATACGTGCCGAGGCGCTGCGGAGGTTCACCCTCTCGTTCGGTCTCTCCTTATCGGACATCGAGGTGCCGGCGGAGACGCTCTACGCCGAGAACCGCCAGCTCATCGACGCGACGACGCCTCGGAAGTCGTTCGTCCCCGACCCGGTCCTCGTCGAGGTGGACGGCGCGCCCGAGCTCGGGACCGTCTCGCTCCCCAACCATCCCGACCACCCAGAGCTCGGTCGAAGGGAGGTCCCCGCCGCCCCACCGTACTGGCTCCCCCGGGCCGAGCTCGAGCGGCACGCGGGTGAGGAGTTGCGTCTCAAGGACCTGCTGAACCTGGTGCTCCCCACCGGGCCGGTTCCGGCAGGCACACCCACTCTCCGCGCGCACTTCGCCGGGCGGGAGAACAAGAAGCTCCCCCGGATCCAGTGGGTCGCGCGTGCGGGCTCGGTACCCGTGGAGCTTCTCGAACTGGACGGGAGCCGACGCACGGGCCGAGCCGAGGCGAGCCTTCTCACCGCGGCGCCCGGGGACATATTCCAGTTCGAGCGCGTTGGGTTCGTGCGGCTCGAGGACCGGTGGAAGCGCGGCACCGAGCCCGTGCTCGCCTGCTTCGGTCACCCCTAGCGACTCGGCCAGCAGGTTGATAGAGCGGGGGAGTTGTTTTCCTCCGGACCGACCGTGCGGCTCCTTCACACCTCGATCACCGTCCGGGACATGGAGGAGAGCCTCACGTTCTACACCGAGGTGCTCGGGCTCGAATTCGAGCGCCGCCGCGCGATCCCCGAGAACAAGGCGCAGATCGCCTTCGTGAAGGACCCGGCAAGCGGCGGGCGCATCGAGCTCACCCACTGGGAAGGCAAGACCGGCTACGATCCCGGTGAGCAGCTCGACCACCTGGCCTTCGAGACACCGGACCTGGACGGGTTCCTTGCGAAGGTCCGGGCCAAGGGGGTGCGGGTCGCGAAGGAACCGTACACGCTCGTCGGAGGCTCGGGGAGGATTGCCTTCCTGCTCGACCCGAACGACATTTGGATCGAGCTCATCGAACCCGGAGCGGGCCGGAGCTAGCGCGTGGCCACGGTGCCCACACCCGCGGTCCCTGAGGGCGCTCCGCTCCTCCTGCGTGCGGTCTTCGGGGCCACGTTCTTTGTCCGGTTCGCGTTCGGGCTCACCGTCTCGGTGTTCGCGGCGTACCTCGAGGGACACTGCACGGGGCTCGTGGGAGGCGAGGTGGGGCTCGTCGGGCTCGTCACCGCCGCCTCTCCTATCGGGGAGCTCTCGACGGTCCTACTCTCGGGGATGCATGCGGACCGGTACGGGCGCGGCCCCGTGCTCCTCGCCGGGACCGCCGCGGCGCTGCTCCTCTTCCTCGCCCTCTCCTTCACGCGGTCCGCCCCGCTCCTCGGTCTAGGAAACCTCCTCTTCGGGGTCGCGAGCGGCGCGATCCTCGCCGCGAGCCTCGCCGCCGTCGGGGACGCCTCCCAGCGCGAGGAGCGCGGGTTCGAGATGGGCCGGTTCGACGCCGTGAACCTTCTCGGGTGGGTGATGGGCTTCGCGGTCGGGTTCGCCCTCCTCGGAACGTTGCCGAACGAGGCGCTCCCGTGGGTGTTCCGACTCGGAGCGCTGCTCCTCGCGGCGGGATTCCTCTTCGCCTGGCTCGAGCTCCGCGCGGTGAAGGAGAGCCCCCGGCTCTCCTCGGTAGGACTCTCGCTGCTGCGGGAAGCGCTGCTCCGTCGCGAGGTGCTCCTCGTCACGCTCCCCTGGTTCACGATCTACCTCCTTCTGGGGGCGGGATTCGTTTACCTGGGGAGCGCTGCGTCGGGCGTGGGCGTACCCCCGACCGAGCTCGCGGCCCTCATCGGGGGCGGCGGGCTCCTCCTGCTGCTCACCCAGCCCGGCTACGGCCGGCTCGCGGACCGGTACGGGAGGTTGCGACTCATGGTGATCGGAACGGCCGGGTTCATCGGGATTCTCGCGTCCGTGGGGCTCATCGCAGCGTACGGAGCACGGCCCGAGCTGCTCGCCGCCACGGGGGTGAGCGCCGTCGCGGCGCTCGCGTACGGCCCCGCCGCGCTGGCGCAGCTCACCGACCTGAGCCACCGGATCACCCGGGGGACGACGATGGCGCTCTACTCGGTCGTCGTCTCGGCAGGGATGATCGTCGGCCTCGCTGGGAGTTCGCTCCTCTTCACCGCCCTCGGAACCCGCGGGATCGAGCTGTTCCTCGGCGCGGTGGGGGTCACGCTCGCCGCCCTCACCTCGGCGTGGGTGGTCGATGCCCGGCGGCTCTCCGCCGCAGCCGTCACGACTCCGGTTCGATGAGGATCTGACGGAGCTTCGGGTACTTCCGCCGCAGGAACCCCGCGATGTCATCGATCGTCGACTCGATCTGGTCGGTGGTGAGCCCATCGAGGAAGTTGATCCGCATCGCAAGGAGGAGCTCGTCCGGGCCGAGCATCATCGTCTGGAAGCCGCGCACCTTCCGGACGTTCGGCGCGCGGGCCACGAGCGCGAGCATCTCCTTCGCTTCGCCGGCGGTGACCCCCTTGCCTACGAGGAGCTCGCGGCTTTCGGCCGCGAGCAGGAAGCCGGTGCCCACGAGCAACGCTCCCACCCCCATCGTGGTGAGCCCGTCGATGGCGCCGCTCCCCGTACGGTAGAGGAAGAGGAGTCCTCCGAAGGCGATCGTCGAGGCGAAGGCGGTGATCAGGTCCTGGTAGAAGATCGTCTTGAGCCCGAGCTGGGAGGAGATGAGGAAGTTCGAGAGCGATTCGTGCGTCGACCGAAGCTCCCGCAGGAGGAGCACGATCCCGACGAGGCTTGCGACCAGCGTTGCGCCGACGACGAGGAGCCCCTCGCTCACATCGCCCACCGGATGCGGGTCCGCGAACTGCTGCGAGCCCACGAGGAACACGCCGACACCGGTGAGCGAGAAGGTGACGAGCGAGGATGCGAACGCCCAGAAGAACCGCTCCTTCCCGCGCCCGAACGGGTGGCTCTCGTCCGGAGGGCGCACGGATGCGACGAGTCCCCAAATGAGCATGGCGCTGCCGAGCAGATCCGCAGCGCTGAACACCGCCTCCGAGAGCACGATCCGGCTGCCCCCGAAGTAGGCGACCGCGCCGTTCAGCGCCACGAGGACGATGTCGCTGATGGCGGTCGCCGTGAACAGGAATCTCGGACGCATCCTCGGGTCCGGCATCCGTTGGGCCCCCAGGCGCATTAAGCCCGCGCCCGACGCCGAATGGCGTCGTGGGACAGGTTTGTTGCGGGCAGCCGGCCGCTCTTCGCCATACCGTTAAATGGCTCCCGAGGGTCGGCGGAGTCGGGTTGCCGATGGTCGAGGCTTCGCGTCCCGCGAGCGGTTCTCCGGGGACCGCCCACTCCCCCGCAGGGACCCCACCGCGCCGTGCGAGCCTCCGCCCGGCCTTCGACCGTCTTGGGCTCTCCCCAGGAAAGCGCGCGAGGCTCAAGCGGCTCCTCTACCACCACGGCCCCGGTGGCGGGACGCTGCTCGTCCTTCCGATCGACCAGGGCCTCGAGCACGGCCCGGTCGATTTCTTCGCGAATCCCGAAGCCCTCGACCCCGACTACCAGTTCCGACTGGCGAAGGAGGGCCACTTCTCCGCGATCGCCGTGCACATCGGGCTCGCCGAGAAGTACTACCCCGCGTACGCAGGGGACGTACCGCTCATTCTGAAGCTCAACGGCAAGACGGCGATCCCCCCCGATGCCCAAGCGTTCTCCGCCCTCACGGGAACGGTCGAGGATGGCGTCCGCCTCGGCGCGGATGCCGTGGGCTACACGGTTTACGTCGGCTCCCCCGCCCAGGACCGTGACTTCGACCAGTTCCACCGTATCCGGGCCGACTGCGACCGCTACGGGATGCCGCTCATCGTCTGGGCTTATCCTCGGGGCGAGGCGGTCGCGAAGAAGGGGGGGAAGGAGAGCCTGTACGCGATCGACTACTCGGCGCGCGTAGCCCTCGAACTTGGCGCCGACATCGTGAAGGTGAACTACCCCGTCGCTTCCGAGAAGGACAAGGAGAGCCCTGCGCCGTACTCGACGCTCGCCCTCGCGCCCGAGGCCGCCTTCCGAAAGGTGGTCGAGAGCGCGGGACGCGCACTCGTCCTCGTATCGGGGGGCGAGAAGGTGGGAGATGCCGAGCTCGTTACCAAGGTCCGCTCCTCGATGGAGGCCGGCGCGACCGGCATCATCTTCGGCCGCAACCTCTGGCAACGACCCTGGAAGGACGCGCTCGAGCTCACCCGGAACCTCCATGCCATTTTCCGGGAGTACGCCGAGCCCGCACCGTAGCGAGCGCGCGGGCATCCCGCTCTACCTGCTCGTTGCCGGCGAGGACCATCCGCGGGCCTGCACAGGCCGTAAACTGCTCGCTAGGGGACTAGCTCGGACGAGCGACCGTGCCCGTCCCCACGGCGCCTACCCGATACTCCTCGACCCCCGCGCGGACACACCCCTCTCCCCCGCAGACCGGCCGAGGGCGCTCGACGGCGGGCTCCTCGGCGTGGACTGTTCGTGGAACCGCCTCGGAGAACGGGGAGGGTTCCCGGCCCGACTTCCGGGCCTCCATCATCAACCCCACCGGCGACGCCTCCCGTTCCTCCTCGCCGGCAATCCGCAACACTACGGACGGCTTGCCGAGCTCAACACCGCCGAAGCGTTCGGCGCCGCCTGGGGGAGGGCGAACGGGCTCGAGCACTTCTTTCCGGGTTCGCGGGAGGACCGGCGTTCTTCTCGCTGAACGAGACGCCGCTCGCCGCGTACTCTGCGTGCCGAACGCCCGAGGAAGTGCGCGCCGCCGAGCGTCGCGCGTTCAGTTCCCCTGGCGGACCCTAGCCCGTTCGGCTGGTCGCGGCCTTGTGTCGCGTCTCGGTCTCGAGGTGCTCCACCTTGAGATCGCCGGCCGTTCGCACCGGATGGTCGAGCGGGATGCGCGCGAGGATCACACCTCCGTAGAGCTCGTAGACGCGCGAGGTGTGCAGCGTGAGGCAGCGACCCCGGTAGGTAGGGCGGCCCGTGAGGTCGGAGTCGTGGCCGCGCAGGAAGACGGAGGCCCCGATCTCGTCGAGGAACCGGTCGAGCTCGGTCTCGGTGAAGGAGGAGATGAACCCCCGGTCGAGCCTCGACGCATCGGCCGAGCGCCAGACGGCGTCGAGCACTGGTGCGTCGGCGCCCTCCTCGAGGCTCTCCCGCCACCGGCGGGCTGGCCCCTCCATCGGGAACCCGGCGTGGGCGAGATAGACCCCGCTCGGGGAGATCGCCGCGTAGGGTCCGCGTTCGGCGAGTCCCAGGAGACGGGAGTACCGGTCCTCCTCGGGTCCCCACAGGTCGTCCACCTCTTCGGGCAGCGAGTGGGGCACGACCGGGAACCGGCGGGTGGTCTCGTGGTTGCCCTGCAGAAGAACGACCCGGTCCGGGAACGCCGCCCGCAACAGGAGCAGGTAGAGTAGGTTCGCGACGGAGCCGTTCGGGCAATCGTCCGGGGGGCGGTCGATGTAGTCCCCGAGCCCCACGAAGCACCGTTCCCCGGGCGCCTCCAGGAACCGTTGCGTGGCGGCGAGGGTGCTCGGCCAGTCCCCGTGCGTGTCCCCGATGACAATGGCTTCCGTAGCGGGTGGCCCGGGCAGCTCCACGCTCCCCGTGGCGACCGGTACTTCGGCCTCCAGTCGGTCCAGAAGGTCGTCCGCCTCGGAAGGCTCGAGCCGGAG
>JAKIWH010000073.1:0-342 GCA_022750125.1 Thermoplasmata archaeon | reverse complement strand
AGGACCGACGCGGGGGCGGAAGCGTCCGGCACGGAGCTAGGTCCGAACCCGCCGGCGGGCTGCGGGGGGCCGGAGTTCCAGCGGCGGGGAAGCTCTCCCGCGCGCGTTTGAACCGGCGAATGCCCTAGGCAACAGGGTCCTAAGCCCTGCCTCGGTGGCCGCGGTCCCCGTTAGGGAGGCCGCTTTGGCCGAACTGGAGCACCCCCGCAGCGGAATGTGGTGAGGGAGGAGGCCGCCGGAGTAGCCCCGGCAGGAGTTTCGGGGACCGGCGCGTGCGACGCCGACCTCCTTCGAACCTGCGTCGCGAGATCCAGAGTCTCGCATGATTGGCCACTACACTAC
>JAKIWH010000139.1:1582-1970 GCA_022750125.1 Thermoplasmata archaeon | reverse complement strand
CGGGGGGCGAGGATGCTGACGAAGACGAGGAGCACGACCTGGACGATCATCGAGGTGAGGATCGCGATCCCTTCGTGCAGCTGGACCCGAAGCTCCGTCGCGAAGAAGGCGGAGGTGCCCCGGAATGCGTAGCCGGCCATCCTACGTCTCCGCGTCGATCGACTTGCCGACGACCCGCAGGAAGGCCTCTTCGAGCGACACCGGGCCGACCGTCGCGGTCAGGTGCTCCCGGACGGCCACGCCGAGGATCTCATTGAGACGCTCGGGGGTGGTGATGACGTGCAAGGCCTCCCCATCCGAGACCCCCTCGCCGAAGGAGGCGAACGCGGCGCGGAGCGCTGCGCCGCCTAGGAGCGAGACCCGCAGCGAACCTCCGACCTGCTGTTTC
>JAKIWH010000139.1:0-1572 GCA_022750125.1 Thermoplasmata archaeon | reverse complement strand
GCCTCGGCCTCGTCCAGATAGTGGGTCGTGAGGAGGATCGTCGACCCTTTCCGAGTGAGGGCCCTCAACGACTCCCAGACGGCGCGGCGAGCGAACGGGTCCATCCCGATCGTCGGCTCGTCCAGGAACAGAAGGGGAGCTTCCGTCGCGATGACCGTCGCGACCATTGTCCGTTGTCGTTGACCTCCGGAGAGCGTGATGCTCAGCCGGTCGGCTACCTCCTCCAGCTCCATCTGGCCCAGCGCTTCCTCGGTGCGCGACTTGGCGGTCGAACGGTCGAGCCCTCGGGCCCGCAGGTAGGTGTAGACCTGTTCGCGCGGCGTCAGGTGGAAGAAGGGTTTCCCTTCCTGGGGAACGACGGCGATCCTCCGGCGGACCTCATCGGCCTCGCGGTCCGAGTCGAACCCGAAGACCTCGACGCGTCCCCCCGTGGGCGTCAGCAGCGTGGAGGCGATCTTGAGAAACGTCGTCTTGCCGGCCCCGTTCCGGCCGAGGAGCGCGACCCGTTCGCCCCGTTCCACCCGCATCGAGACCCCGGCCAGGGCCTGGATGGTCGGTCCCCGGCGAAGCCGGTAGACCTTGCGAACGTCGTGGGCGAGGAGCGCCGGGGAATTCATGGGCGGGCTCGACCCGCATCGGATTATTTAACTCGCCACCGAGGAGGCTCGGCGGGGAAACGCTCGAGCACCTACGTCAACGGACCCAAGCGTGCAGGTCCCCGAGCTAGCCCACCGCGCGGATGAAGCGTCTACTCGAAGGGTCGATGACCGTCCGGGGGAGCTCCCCCGGGGTTCGCGGAGGGTGGATCTATCCGCAGCCGCAGCCGCCGCCCTTGTCGGAACTGCTTCCGCAGGAGCCGCAGCCCCCGGCTTTCCCACCTTCGTCAGGTTCGGGAAGGCTCGGGTTGGTGATCTTGAAGCCGGATTCCTGGATGTCCTCGACGTAGTCGATGATCGCGCCGTTGACGAACTGGGCACTCGTGGGGTCGACGATGACCGAGAAGCCGTCTACCTTCACGACCTCATCGTCCGCACGGGGCTTGCCGAAGGCCATCCCGAACTGTACCGCTCCTCCGCCTCCGCCGCAGCATCCCCCGCCGCCGGGCTGGGCGTACACGCGGACCGCGACGTCGGTCTTCTGTCCTGCAATGAGCCGGCGCACCTGCTCGACTGCGGTGGGGCGGACTTCTAGGTGAACGGGAACGGTTGTCATCGATCGTACTAGGCTCGGCACGGGATATGAGCCTTCGCCCCGTGACGTGGCGTCGCAGGCCACGGTGCCACTCGAGGTTGCTCGCGTCGCCTACGGCCTCGGCGGCGGGTCGGGGGGTCCCTTCGGGAGTTCCCCCTGCGCTGCCGCCTCCGGGTCCTGGAGCCCGATGGCTTTGCCGGCCGGCGCGGCCGGGAGGTCGGGCCAGGCCACCCTCCAGCAAAGCCGCTGGATCGGGCGGATGAGCCACCGGGGTAGACCCAATCCGCGACCGAGCAGCTCCACGTCGGCCTTGGCGAGCTCCCCCGACAGGATGAGCACCAGGACGTAGACCGTGAACCCGATGACGACGCCGGCGGCAAA
>JAKIWH010000072.1:338-9555 GCA_022750125.1 Thermoplasmata archaeon | reverse complement strand
ATGCGGGAGGAGTTGCCCACCTCACGATGTCCGGGGAGCCGCTCGACCGGGTTCTTCCGAAGCTCGCCGCCGCCCCTCGCCTCCTCCTCGTCGTCGGGGGGGCGAAGGTGCCGGCGGAGCTCTATCGGCGCGCCGACTGGAACGTGGCCGTCGGATCCGAGCCGCACAGCGAGGTCGCTGCTGTGGCGGTCGTCCTGGACCGGCTCAGGGGACTGCCGCGCCCGGGGGCCCGCCGGGACGCGCGCCGGGTCATCCTCCCACAGCCGAAGGGCAAGAGGGTCCTCGTGCGGCGCTCCGCGACGCCATGAGCGAACTCGAGGGGATCCCTCCCCGGTCGCTCCCCATCGTCGCCCGTGCGCCCGGGAAATGCATCCTCTTCGGAGAGCACGCGGTCGTCCACGGCGGGCCCGAGCTGCTGCTGGCGATCGATCTGTACACCCAGGTGTCGATCCGAGCCGCGTCCGCCCTCTCGCTCAACGGGGACAAGGACCCGCGGGCGCACCATCCGTACCTCGGTCCCGCGCTCGACCGGTTCGGTCCCGTGCCGCCCGATCTTGAGATACGGAGCGTTTCGCGAATTCCGCGCGCGGCCGGTCTCGGGAGCTCGGCCGCCTTCGTCTCGGCGCTCGCCGCCGCGCTCGCCTCTTCGGGGGACGGGATCTCCCGGGCCGCGCTCGCGGCGGAGAGCTTCGCGATCGAGCGTGCGGCCCAAGGGGTCGGGAGTCCCGGCGACACCTCCTGCGTCGTCGCGGGCGGACTCCTCTCCCTCAACGTTCCCGTGAGCGAGCCGCTCTGGGAAGTGTCGGACGGAGCGCGGAGCTGGCCGGTCGCCCGTCTCCCCGACCCCGGATGGTCCTGGCTCGTCGCGTACTCGGGCATCCCGCGTCGCACGGGCGACGCGGTGCGCGCGGTCGGCGAACGACTCGCCGCCCCGGACGGCCCCAAGCTTCTCGAGAGTTTCCGGTCGGTGGCCCTGGAGGGGCTCGATGCCCTTCGGGCCGAGGACCCGGAGCGGGTGGGAAAGCTCCTCGATCAGAACCAGTCCCTCCTCGCGACGGTGGGGGTCTCGCATCCCCGTCTCGAAGCGCTGCTCGAGGCGGTCCGTCCGGCGGTCTTCGGCGCGAAACTCACGGGGGCCGGGGCCGGAGGGTCGATCGTCGCGCTCCCACGACCCGGAAAGGCGCTCGAGGCGCTCCGCCGCCTGACGCGGGTAGGCGCGGCTGCCTACAATGTCCGGGTAGCGGAGCGCGGAGCCGAACTAGTCGAACCCGGTCCGCCGGCCTGAAGTGAGCCCCTGAGCAAGATCGGCGTCGCTCGCCGTTCCCGAACGCTAGTCGGCGGCGAGTGCCGGAGTCGGGAGTCCAAGAGAAGGCCGGCCAGGCCAGGCGCTCCCGTGGATACCGCACTCGGTCTTCCCCGTGCCGGCCCAGCGCCCCTCTCTCTCGGGCGCGCCGGGCGCGACGGCCCTCGTGCAGGGGGCGCAGCCGACGCTAGGGTAGCCGCGGCCCCACAGCGGGTGCGCCGGGAGGCCCGAGCCTGCGAGATACTCTTCGACCGCTCCTCGGCTCCAGCGCGCGAGCGGGTTAACCTTGAACACGCCCGCACCGTCGGAGGAGAGCTCCTGCCACTCCACAACCGGCGTGGCCGCACGGGCGGGGGACTGGTCACGACGCAGTCCAGTGAACCACGCTGAGTACCCTCGGAGCGCTGCCCGCATCGGTTCCACCTTCCGGAGCTCGCAGCACAGATCCGGGTTGCGGGCGAACAACTCCGCGCCGAGTCGCGCACCCTGCGCATCGACCGACTCGGAAGGGGAGAGGTTCACCACGCTCAGGGAGAGTTCTCGGGCAAGCTCATCCCGGTAGGCGAGAGTTTCGGGAAAGTGGTAGCCGGTATCGAGAAACAGCACCGGAAAGTCGTACCCCTGGGTTCGCAGGAGATGGAGGAGCACGACCCCGTCCTTGCCAAAGGCCGAGCCGACGGCGAGGCGCGGCCCGAACCGGGAGTGGGCGCGCCGAAGGATCTCCCTCGTGTCAAGCTCCTCCCACGCACGGGAGAGCTCGGCGGCCGTTCTCGTAGGCGAGCTCGGCTCCGCGCTCATACAGCGGCGAAACTGAGGCGGCCACCCCGATATAACTACGAGGCCGGCGTAGGACTCATTGGTTTTGCGCAGAAACTGCGCGAGCCGATTCCGGAAGCGGGGGACCCACCCTACCTCCGCTCGCCCCGAGCGGCACCGGGACGGTCTCTCCCACCTGTCCACCGGGGGGAATCCCGGAGGGGGGCGGGTCCGCGAACCGACGGCGCCGGAGCCAGAGCAGGAACACGATGTAGCCGACCCCCACGACCTCGAGACCCGGAACGATGAGGATCCCGAAGACGATCGACCAGCACAGGATCGGGAGCAGGAGTCCGACAAGGAACGCGAACTGGTGCGGCTGGTTCTCGGCCGTCCCGAGATGCCGAACGGCATACGCTGCCGGCAGGAGGTAGGAGGCCAGCACGAACGCGAGGGTGGCTGCGGCCGGGACATGGGATCCGGCAAGCACGTACGACACGGGGATCCACCCAGCGAACGGGAGAATCCCCACGAGCAGGAGTTGCCGGGGCGACGCGGTCGGCGGTCCCCCCACCGGTGCGAGGAGCTCGCGCGGGAGGCGGCGCGCGATCAGCAGGAGTGCGAGAACGAGGGCGGAGAGTCCGATCGCCCAGAAGAGGGGGGGCCGGTCGATGGCAGCAAAGACGGCGTCGCCGAGTAGCACGACTCCGAGGATGCCCCCGACGCAAACGGCCGCGGAGCGGGGAGTTAGAAGAGGGACGCCGCGGAGACGTGGGTACAGCCGATCGAAGATGAGGAGCGGGATCGCGATACTGAAGGTGGCGTGGAAGAAGGCGAACTCCGTCGCCCAGACGGTGTTGAGTCCGAGGAGACGACCGTAGGAGCCGAAGAGCCCGACGGGGCTCCCGCCGCTCTGGAAGAAGGTGTGAACTGCGAGGCCCTCCTCCACGATCCCGTAGGCGAGACCGAGCACGAGGATCGTCGCCCAGCCGCGGTTCCATCGCGCAGCCGCCTCCCGAATAAGGAGCGCTCCGGTGGTGTAGAGGCCAACGTCCAGGAGGACGTTGATCACGAATCCGGCCGGGTCGAACAGCGCTCGCGTGACGGAGGTGGACCCCGTCAGGAACTCGGGAATTCCCGGCGTAAGGAGAACGAGCACGAGGAGCACGCGCCGGGTGAGGAGGTCGGGCCGCGCGGGGCATGGAGGCGGTGGGGGCCGTAGCTCGAGTTGGTCGATGGGGGCGGCCATGGGTCGCTAGTTCCTCGCGCCTTCCCTCTCTTGAACCCCTCGGAAGCTCTCGAGGGGGGTAGGGACGCCGAGGAGCTCACCTTGGCCCGACATCCTCCGCTCTTCCCTGAATCCAAATCGATTAGGGCGCTCGAAAGCTCGCGGACCGGGGGATCCGAGTCACGCCCGAAGCGCCGAAGCTGCTCGAAGGAAAGTGGTGCGTCATCACCGGAGGCTCCTCCGGGCTGGGGCTCGAGCTTGCGCGGACGCTAGCGCAACACGGTGCGCGTCTCTTGATCGTGGGCCGAGACGAGCGTCGCACGTCGGCCGCGGTGGACCTGATCCGGACCGCCTCCGGCTCCCGCGCTATCGAATCGGTGGTCGTCGAGGACCTCGCGCTCATCTCGGGGGTCCGCCGGGCCGCCGCGAGCATCGGCAAGACCGCGAACTCCGTTCACCTGCTCGTCAACAACGCGGGCGCTCTCTTCGCCCAACGGCGCGAGACCCGGGAGGGCCTCGAACGAACGTTCGCCTTGAACGTGCTCGCGCCCTACCTTCTCACGACGCTCCTCGCGCCCTCGCTCGTCGCAGGGACCCCCTCCCGGGTCGTGAATGTCTCGTCGGCCGCCCATCGCCATCAGCGGGTCCCGTGGGAGGATCTCGGTGGCGCCCGCAGGTATGGGGGCTATACAGCCTACGGCCGGTCGAAGCTCGAGCTCCTCCTGCTCACGCACGAGTTCTCCCGCCGATTCGCGGGCACGGGCGTCACCGTGAACGCGTTTCACCCGGGGTTCGTCCGGACCGGCTTCGGGCAGAACAACACGGGCCTCACCCGGGTGATGTTCCGCGCGCTGACTCGGGGCTTCGGGATCTCTCCCGCCCGGGGGGCACGCACCGGAGTGTACCTCGCTACCGCCCCCGAGGTCGCGCAGGTTTCTGGAGAGTACTTCGTGCGTTCGCGGGCTCGTCGCTCGTCAAGCGCATCGTACGATCCTGCGGGGGAGCGGCGCCTGTTCGACCGATGCGCAGAGCTCACGGGCACGGCCTTTCCGGCCCTATCTCCGCATGCGGTCTAGTCGTCGGCTAGAGCAGCCGAGCGTGGATCCGGCTGAGGGGGCTCGCCGCGAACCTTCCGAGCTCTCCGCCTCATGACGATCACGCCGAGCGCCGTCGCGAGCGCTCCTGCGGCGACTACCAGTACAAGGATCGGCGCGATAGCCGCAGGGTGCGCCGGACCGCCCACGCGAACGGTGAGCATTCCTTCGACCGAGCCTCCTCCAGAATCGTTGACCCACAACCGGACCGTGTAACTCCCCGATTTCCCGAAGCTGTGGATCGGATACTCCGCTCCGCTCGACGACCCGTCCCCGAACTGCCAGGCGTACGAGAACGGTCCGGTGCCTCCGGTGCGGTTGTCCCCGAACTCGAAGGAAAGTCCCGCCGGACCGGTCGACGGGGAGGCGGTCGGAACCGCGACGAGCGGCGGCTCCACCGTGAGCGGTAGGGCGCCCGAGCCGTTCCCCCCCGCCGAATCCGCGACGCTGAGGAGCACCCGGTAGCTCCCCGGGGCCGTGTAGCTGTGCACGGGTGTCGCCCCGGTGGCGTTCGCGCCATCCCCAAAGCTCCAGGTGAACGAGGTGTAGTTCCCCGAGCCCCCGGCGGCGTTCCCGACGAAACCCACCGGGACTCCGGCGTCGACCCTGCTCCAGTTCGCGACGAGGGCGACGGAGAGCGGGCGGATCACGGAGATCCGGACCGAGCCGACGGCGGACCCACCGCCCCCGTCCGTCGCGCTTGCGTTGACTGTGTATATACCGGGCGCCGCGTAGGTATGCGTTACGTTTCCTCCGGACCCTACGGCGCCGTCCCCGAAGCTCCAGGAGACTTTAGCCGGTGAAATTCCTCCGGCGAGCAAGCCGGCGAGACCGACGGGCGCGCCCGGACCGACGGAGGTGACGTTGGCCCTTACCTCGAGCATGAGCCGCGGCGCGACGAGCGCGGTTACCGTCGTAGTTCCCGAGACGTGACAGAAATCGGAGACGGTCGCGACGACCGAGAACGTGCCCCGACTCGACCAACGGTGCGGAACGACAACCGACCATGCTGAGGTAAAGTTGAGACCCTGGAGCGAGCCGGAAGTTGTCGCTAGGTCGCCGTAGTTCACCGCCCAGCTCATCGTCGGCCCCGAGCCGGTCACGGGATAGTTCCCGAGCTCGAGAGAGACCGTGGCGCCTACGTCGGACGGATTCGGGGTGAACACCGTGAAGTGGGGTGCGGGGGGCGTGTCCCAACTCCAGCTAGCAAGAGGGCACGCGAGAGCACAGCCCGACTCCAGCAGCACCGGCGCGACGGCCGAGCTATCGGACGCCATCTCGGAGTCCGTCGTGGTGGGTGGTGCGCTGGCTCCGAGGAGCGCCGTCCACTTGCCGTGGAGGAAGCTCCAGCTCCCGTTCGTCGCGCTCCCGTTGGTTGGATTGTCGCCCCCGAAGAGGAGCAGAGTTCCCGACCGCCCCGACCACGTGAGCCCCGCGTGTTCTCCCGCCCGCGGGTAGGCGCACCTCGTCGCGCAGGTCGCAGAACTCGAGGTCAGGTTTACCCAGGTCAATCCCAGAAGTTCGAACGTGGCGTTCGAGGGAGTTCCCCGGCCCGGGTCCATGCCCCCAAAGAGCAGCATGGCAGAATCGGCCGTGTCGAAGGCCATCGCGGCCGCGTACGTGGCCGGCACGCCAAGGAGGGCCCCGGCCGTCCTCCATCCCGAGCCGTTCAGGAGCCAGGCGCTCGTAGTCGCACGGCTACAGTTGGCGACCGCGCAACCGCCCACGGCGAGAACGCCCCCGAGCGCGGGGTCCCAGGCGGCCGCAGCGAAGGCGACAGAGGGGCCCGAGCCAACGGCGGAGTTCACGGTGGAAAGATTGAGCCAGTGGTCGGCGAACAGGAGCCAGCTGTCGGCGGCGAGGCTCCCCTTCGCAACGATCCCCCCGAAGAGCACGAGTCCAGCGTACACGGGGGCGAATTCGAGCGAGGCGCCAAATCGGGGCGGCGGGGCGCTCCCCAGCTGGCTAGAGACGTTCGTCCAGGTGCCGCCGCTGTACGCCCAGGTGATGTTCGTCGGCGCACCTCGAGCGTTCTCACCTCCAAAGTAGACGAGCTCTCCGCCGTGGAGCAAAGGATCGTAGGCCATCGACCCGAAGCGGGTCGGTGGACCGGGACCCATGGCTGTGGTCGTGTTGGCCCAGCTCGGAGGTGCGGCCGGAGCGGAGCGTGCGCCGTCGCCTGGTGGCGTCCGGCAGTCGCTAGACGCCGGGATCCCTCTCGAGCAGAGACTTCCGCGCTCGTCCACGCTCCGAGCTAGCGGTGCCACCGGCGTCAGCGCTACCGTGCCCTTCGCGAGCGACGCTGCAGGTACGTGGTTCGGCGGAGCCAAGGGCGGCACATCGGGAGAGGTCAGAACGGTTGGGGCTGCCACCGCGAGAAAGGCGATCACGAGGCTCGACGCCCATCGGCGCGGGTGCCCCTCTCGGACTTTCGGCCGTTGGAGCTGGCCGTGGAGGCGGGCAGGCACGTCCTAGCTCGCGCACGAGGGGACGGCCGCGATTCGCTCGTACCACCGCGTTAGGTTTCGCAGCGAGGCCGGCAGCTTTCGGCCGACAGTGAATAACGGAGAGATCGAGCCGAAGATCCCCAAATCCGCGAGGCTCGGTTCCTCCAGAAACCAGTTCCGCCCCTTCAGCATCTCGTCCAACAGTTCGAAGTACCTCACCATCTCCCGACGGAACTCGGGTCGACGGTGGCGGAGGAGCTCCCACGGGCCGCGGGCGCGGCTCTGCAGCTCTTCGAACACCCAGCGCTCGGGCTCCCCCGCGAGGGTGGGTGGGACCTCCGTCACCACGTACCGCCAGACGCGCTCTTCGATCACTTGGTGTCCCCAATTCTCGAGTGCACGGGCGAGCCCGCGTTCGCCGCGCGGGTAGAGCGACGGTTGCGGGGCGAGCTTCTCGAGGTGGTCCGCGAGGGCGTCCCAACGCACGACCGAGCGCCCCTCGACCCACGTCGGAAGGTAGTCTTGCCCGGTGGCGGCGATGAGCTCCCGGCGGTCATGGTACGGGACCCGGACGAGCTTGAACCGGAGCTTCTTGAACGCGAGCATGCGCTCGGCGGAGACGCAGTAGTGGCTGATCGGGTGGTAGTAGAGGCGGGGCAGGCTCCGCATGCCCGCCGGCACGGAACTCCGAAGCATAACCTGCGCCGAGCGGCGCGAATCCGCTACGCTACGGGGGGTCCCGCCTCCGCGGTACCTTCGTGAGCTTCCTCGGGAGGTGCGTCCGTCGACGATCCAACCCCACCCTCTTCCTCGGGGGCGGGCTCCTCCTCCGGCACGGAGGGCGCGCGCTTTCGAGCTAGCAACGTCACTGCGACCACGGCCGCCACGACCGCGGCGCCCGCGGCACCCCAGAGGAGGAGCGCGCTCGTCCGTCCGGCGGTCGTCGAACCCGAGGAGGGGGCCGCCGGGGCTGGGCCAAAGCTTGCAACCTCTTCGACCGGTCCCGTCGGGGTGACGGTGGCGCCGGCCACACTTCCTGTGTACGCACCCGCGCCGCTTCCGCGCCAGCCCAGGAACGAGCTGCCGATCGAGGGCACTGCCCCCAAGAGGAGCGGAAGGTTCGCCGGGACCCAGCTCGAGCCGGGGGTTGCGTTGCCGCGGCCCGAGGCCGACACGGTGAGCAGCACCTGCTCGGAGAACTGGATCGTCATGTTCGAATCGGCGTGCGTAAGGTCGACGGGGTAGCGGCCCGAGTTCGCCGGAACGAATCGGACGCCGACGGACGGGGTGACCACGGGCACGAGGAGCTCGTAGCTCCCGTTGAGCCCCGACACCGAGAAGCTCGCCGCCGAGCCACCGGCGCTCGCGTTGCCGACGGAGATGTTCCAGCCGGTGTTCGGCGGAAGCCCCGTCTCGTTCACCTGGAGCGTGTAGGAGGCGGGGGCCGGAGGGGGTAGGTGGAGGAACTCCGCGGTCTCGGCGATCGGCCCGCCGAGGACGACCTCCTGCGAAAGGGCGGCCCCCGAGCGAGCTCCCGACCCGGTCCCGTTCCAACCGACGAAACGGAACCCAGCAGAAGCCGAAGCGACGACCGTGACCTGCGCCCCGGCCCCGACCCAGCTCTCCCCCGAGGGGCTCACCGTCCCGCCGGAGGTCGCGAGGACGGTGAGCAGGTACTGCGTCGAGAAGCTCACGAGCAGGGTGCCGTTCGCGAAGACGGAGAGGACGCCGCCCGCAAGCGGCAGCGAGCTCGTGCTGCCGGTCGGAAGGTACCGAACGCCGAGCGAATCGTTCGAGTACGCGTACGGGAGCGCCAACGGATACGTGGCTCCGCTCAGATTCCGGAGCGTGAAGCTTCCGGCCCCCGAGAACGCCCGCGAGCCGAGCTCGACGGTGAACGGCTCGTTCGAAGGGATTCCCGTGGAGTTCACCACGAGCGAGTAGGTCGGCGGAGGCCGCGGAGCGAAGGTCGCAAGTTCGCGGATCGGTCCCGAAGGATGGAGGAGGAGCGGGTTCTGGTGGCGCTGGCTCGGCGTGCTCGCCCCTGGTCCGACACCGGTCCAGCCGACGAACTCCTCGTTCGTGCTGGCGGTCGCGGTGAGAAGGATCCCCGACCCGTTCGCCACCCAGCGGCTCGCCGGGCTCACCGAGCCACCGCCGGAGCTCGCGAGCTCGACCCACCACGCCACGCCGAAGGCGAACGTCACGTTGGCGGCGCCGGAGAGGTTGAGCACGGCCGGCGCGCTCACGTTGAGAGCGTAGCTCTCGTTCACGGTCGAGACGCCGTAGGAGACGACCGAGGCGGCGTAGCCGGAGCCCGTGGCGGTCGGTAGGAAGCTCGCGTTCAGCGTGTACGCGACACCGGCACCGAGCGAGAGCACCGTGCTCG
>JAKIWH010000072.1:0-328 GCA_022750125.1 Thermoplasmata archaeon | reverse complement strand
GCTGCTCACCGTGTAGCTCCACGGAAGCCCGGAAGGTAGACCCAGCTCGCTCACGCGGAGCGGGAACGAGCGGCCGGAGAGGGAGACGAGGGAGTACGCGACCGAGATCGGCCCCAGCACGGGCGTGACGACGGTAGAGCCGTGGGAGCCGTTCCCGACCCAGTAGAGGCCGGGGGTCGAGGTGGGCACGGTCCACAGGGTGACGGCAAAGCTCGCGGCGGTGGGGACGCTCGGGAAGATGATCCCGGAACCCGAGCTCACGTTCGTGAAGTTCACGAAGCTCGCGCCGAATTTCATCGATTACGTGCCGTGCTATCGCTCCGAGGCC
>JAKIWH010000071.1:7964-9655 GCA_022750125.1 Thermoplasmata archaeon | reverse complement strand
AGCGCTACTATGGACTGACTCTTTGGTTCATTGGTGCAGCCGACACATGGATTCCCTGTCGTGAACCACACCGTGTTGTTCCGCGCGTCGATAGAGGGCGAGGACAAGATGCCCCCTCCCGTTTGGCCCGTGTTGACCACGTTGAAGGTGTGGAGCACTGAGCCCGTGCTCCCGCTCAATTCATAGAGCTGCCCTTGAACTAACGGTTGGTCGCAGCCACTTGCGAGGCCAATGTAGACATTCCCCTTGTAAACTACTGGGCTGGACCACACGTAGGTCCCGCGCCAGAACCCGGTGTTGGTCACGCTCAGGTTTGTTTCCCAAAGCGGCTTGCCGGGGTTCGAACCGGATACATTGATTGCCACCACCCATCCGTAGCCAAGGTAGGTCTTGCCCGTGGCATGGCGAGGGTCTCCGGTTCCCACAACTACGAGGTTGTTCCAAATTGCAGGTGTCGAGGTGACTCCTGAGTTCGCCGGATCAAAACAGCCCATGGGGGTATTGTTCTCAATCCAATTCATCGGATGGCTCGCCGTCTGGAAGGATGTCGGCCATGCCAAGCTCGGAGCTGTACCCGAGACATTTAGGGCGGAGACGTTGCCGTTCCAAGATCCGAAGAACGCGGTTCCGTTCGCGACCGCAACGGAACCGGCGATGGGGCCGCTGACCTTGTAGGGTGAAGACCAGATAGGCTGGAGGAAGGAGGCGTTGGCCGGTGAGAGAGTCCGCTCAAGTGCCTGTGCCCCCGTGCGCGATGGATTCTGGTCGTACATCGACCAAGTACCAAACGAAGCGGACGTGAGGCCACCTTCGAGGCGTGGAAGGGAATCGGATCGTGGTGCCAGACTGGCTCGGGATTGAAGGAGGGGCGCCCCTCCGAGTTGTGGAATCCCGAGGAGTACCACGATGGCCATGGACAGGAGGGCGCATCCGCCAAGACTGCGAAGGCGAACTGAGCGAACTTGTCGCATGGACCCATTCCGGCCGACTTTCTGTGTGCGATTCTGACTCAACACGCTACGTTCCCGACCGGCTCAGCCGCCCTCGACATCCGTCGTTCCCCTTGCTCAGACCCATTCTGTCGTCACGACCCAGCCGGGGGTGTCCAGGTAGGTCCAGGTGTCTCCGTTCGGCGGAGGACCACTAGTGGATGTTGTGCCGGTGGCAAACGACCCATCGCCCCCGAAATACAGGACGTACCCGATCGGCCCGCCGGCCGAAGTGTACGCGAGCACTCCGTCTGTCGCTGCGAGGGGCGCCACCGTCAGGGTGAGCTTCGTCCAGACACCCGTCACGTAGGTCCAGGTGTCGCTGCAGGTCGTCGTGCCGCAGGGGTACCCTCCGAACAGGACCATATGCCCGTTCGTCGCATCCCACGTCATTGCCGCGTCCCACCGCGCGCTGGGACACGCAGGGGGACAGCCCGGCAGCGGGGTCCACCTCAGTCCCGTGCCGCTGAAGGTCCAGGTATCGCCGCACGGGCCAGCCGTGCACCCGACTCCCCCGAACAGCAGCACGTAGAGATCCGTGGGATCCCAGACCATCGACCCGCCCCATCGAGGCGGGGGAGAGGGCGAGAGCGTGAGCTTGGTCCACCCGATCGTGCTGCTTACGGTCCAAGTGTCCCCGAGTATCGAACCACAAGGGAAGGGAGTAGAGCAGCCACCGAAGAGGATCGCGAGATTGGAGGC
>JAKIWH010000071.1:0-7954 GCA_022750125.1 Thermoplasmata archaeon | reverse complement strand
CCAGCATCGCGCCGGCTCGACCCCCGGGGGAGCAGGCACTGCACAGTAGACTCCACGAGCCACCCCAAGCCCAAGCATCGCTGAGCGGCGGACCCCCAAGCCCGACGCCCCCGTACATCAAGACGGATCCTCGGCCCGTGAAGAACGTCATCGCGGCGTCCCATCGAGGCGAAGGACAGGAACCCGTGCAGGGACTCTCGACCCAACCACCGTTTGCGAACGTCCAGGTATCGCCCATGCCGCAATAGAGGCCGCACCCGCCAAACAGGAGGACCTTGCCGACCCCAGGGTCGAAGACCATCGAGGCCCCGTACCGCGGGGGAATCGACTGCACCTGAGGCATTTGGTTCGGAATGGGAACCATGGTCCATCCGCCGCCGCCGTACGCCCACGAGTCCGACCAGGTGCCGGTGGCCGGGACGGGACCTGGGAAGGACGGAGTCCAGCCCCCAAACATCAGGGTGTAACTGTCAGGCGGGTCGTCGGCAAAGACCGCGTTTGTGCGTCCGCTCGGACAACCTGTAGTGCATGTAATCTTGGTCCAGGCGCCGCCAGTCGCACCCGAGAAGGTGTAAGTGTCCGCGAGCGGGCACGAGGCCGAGTCGCAGCCCCCGAACAGAACGATGAGCGCGTCGGTCGAATCGTAGATCATCGCGGCGCCGGAGCGGGCCGAGGGCGGCGTCGCGGGCGTGAGCAGCGTCCAGGTGGGAGTCGCCCCTCCGACGAAGCTCCAGCTGTCTCCCAGGACCTTTGTCCCGGTGCCCCGACCGCCGAACATCAGGATGTAGTTCGCGTTTGCGTTGGGGTCCGTCGCCATCGCGGCTCCGTACCGCTTGGGGACTGGGCAGCTCGAGGTCGGCGTGCAGGTCGGGGTGAGCTGAGTCCAGGCGGTGCCCGTGAATTTCCAGGTGTCACCGAGCGGGCAGGTGCTCCCACAACCTCCGAAGAGCACGACGGTAGAGCCGCCGGCATCGTACGCCAGGCCCGCACCGAACCGCGAGCTGGGGCAGGTGGTTCCCGAGCAGTGCGTCGTGGCGGGACCACCAATCACGGCGACCCAGCCGGTGCCTCCCGTAAAGGTCCATGTGTCCTGGAGCAGGCCGCTGCTGCCGTAGCCACCGAAGAGAACGATGTCCTGTGCGCTCGAATCGTAGGCCATGCTCGCGTTGTACCGTCCCGCCGGGCAGATCGTGAGGGAGGTGCAGAAGCTCGCCGTCACTTGGGTCCATTTCCCGGCAAGGTACTCCCACGTGTCGCTGAACGCACAGCTGCTGTTGCTGCCACAGCCCCCGAACAGGAGCACGTAGCCGTCGGCGGAGTTCGCGTCGTACGCCATGCTCGCGCCGAAGCGCGGGTACGGTACAGAGATGGGCGATTGTTCCTGGCTGGCCAGCGTGATACCGCCGGAACCGGCCGCCCACGTGTCTCCGAGCGAGGAACCCGTGGGACTGCTCCCACCGAAGAGAACACTGTAGCCGTCCGAGGCGAGGGGATCGCCGTCCGCCCACTTGCCGTCGTAGCGGGGGGAGAACGTAGCGGGAGGCGTCAACCCCGTCCACGCTCCCGTTCCGTAGCTCCACTCGTCGGAGAGAATGGTGCCCCCTAGTCCTACGCCGGCGATCATCTGCTCCGCCGTAGGTCGCAGGGTTCCGTTGTGATTGGTCATGGCGGGGTAGTAGCGGGGACCGGGACAGGGGCTGCACGTGACGGTAACTTTCGTCCAGCTCCAGACCCCGAGCGGCCCATTGAGCTCGAGCGTGTCACCGAGAATGTTGGCGTTCGGGCATCCCCTCGCGGAGCTCGAACATCCTCCGAACACGAGGATGTAGCCGTCGATCGCATCGTAGATCATCCCCGTGCCGTAGCGGGGGGCCGGACACCCAAGCCCGCAACTCGAAACCGTGAGGGGCGTCCAGGTTCCGCCGAGGTACTTGTACACGTCCGAGAGTGGGCAGGCGGTGCCGCACCCGCCGTAGAGGATGACTCCCCCCGAGGGAGCCATCCCCGCCGCGTATCGGGCCGAAGGACAGGTCGGGCTGCACGTCGGCGTGATCTTGGTCCAGGCGGGGGACACGCCACCGACGAACTTCCAAGTATCGCCGAGGAAGTGGGTCGAGTCACACCCCGGAGTACTCTGAATCCAGCCAGGGGGTACCACAGTACACCCACCGAACATCACGAGGTAGTTGTCGATCTTGTCGAACGCCATCGCGGCGTCGTGCCGCGCGCTCGGGCAGGAGGGGGAACAGGTAGGGGCGAGCTTCTTCCACGGACCGGCTGGGGCCGACTGATACTCCCAGGTGTCCTTGAAGAGGACGCCAGATGAGTTCGCTCCGCCGAACAAGATGGTGGTTAGAGTGGCATCGTCGTAGGCGAGCGATGCGCCGAATCTGGAGGCCGGAGTCACGTAACCGGTAAGCGACGGTGCCGTGAGCGGAGCGGGACGTGCCTGGCTCGACGAAGAAGTTGAACAACTCACTGCGCCGGAGGCCCGAGTGGCGCAGTTCATGGGAAGCCCTCCCGCGGGACCCTGTCCCGAGGCGAGGGAGCTCCCGGCAGACTCGAGCGATCGAGTCGCCAACCCGATCGAAGCGGTCGTTGAGCTACTGTGGGCCTCGCTCGGAGGCCCAGAAGCAAGGAGTTGCGGAGTGGCCCGGGCGGAGGCGGCGCCCGAGAGTACGAGGGCGAGAAGGACCAGGGTCGCCGTCAGGGCCCGTGGGAGGCTGGGGCCCACGTTCCAAGACGATCTCCGGACGGCGTAAGAGCCGCTTCGAGCAAGCGCGCGCATGCTCGGGGATACCAGCTCCATTTCATGGTCGTTCTCGTTTACCGGTGAAGATTGGCTTCGGCGAGCGGCCAGCGCCCGCCACCCCTCGCGTGGCGGAGCCCCGAAGGGAGGAACCGAGAGGAGGACAGGAGTTCGGGTCGGAAGGCCGAGAGCTCTCCGGGCTCTGCCGAGAGGGGAAGCCTCCCCTTGCGGCGATGAGCCGTTCGATACCTCGACGAAGCAGCCCCATCGTGGCAGTACGGCTCACGCCGAGCTCTCTAGCCACGTCCGCAAGCCCGCTCCGTCTGGGAGAACTGAAGAATCCTGTCCTCGCTGCTATCTCGAACGCCTCGTCCTGCCGCGAGGAGAGAGTGCCGCCTCGGCGAAGCTTCCCAATCCGCAGGACTCTCGCGGCAGGACCTCTATCCATCGGCCAAGCGCGAACCAGACGGCGTGCGGCGGAGCCGTCGGGGACGACGATGTATCGACGTCCCGGTTCATCCAAAGGCGCCAAAGGGAGCGGCGCGCACTGTAGGCAGAGCCCACCGGATTCAAAGACCTTCGAGCAGATCGGTGGAGAGGGACCGCTCATCCACGCGAGCACTCGCCCGTCGCCGGCTTGCGCGGCTAGGAGGTGAAAGGGTCGGCAGGACTCGCGGAGGGTGTCCAGGAAACCGTGTGTCTCAGTAGCCGGGCCCTCGAACTGTACAATTTGGAGCACCTGCCCCGGGTGGCCCCGACGGGGCCGACACACGAGGATCCGGATCGAGCCGTTGAGCGAGGATTCTCGGCGCAGCCACGGCGGAAACTTCTCATCGGTGAGCTCGATCGCCACCGGGCCGGCGAGCCAGTGACTCCGCCTGGTGCTGGGCGACATGGCGGATTCCATGAAAGGTCTCGATGACGTATAGCTTGAAGGAGCGTGTCATCGTGAGGAGTCACGACAGGCCCTGTATCCGTCCTTTTCCGGGTCTCGTCGTGTTAAGTAATCCGCCTTCTCAGCTCGAGCGAACTGAGAGGCTATGAGCACGGATAGTGAGCCCGTCGAAGCTGAACGAGACGCTCCCGGCGGAACTGCACCACTCGGTCGTGTGACCCTTCTTTGCGAGGTCTGCGCCGCCGAGACTGCGCACCGAGTTCTCCGGGTCGGCCGTCGGCGCAACCCGGGGTTCCTCACCGGGATCGCCCGATGCGCGGTCTGTCGCACGACCCACCCGTTCGACCTAGTGGCACCCTCCACCGCCGTCGTCTCCGTCGTGCGCTCGGATGCGGAGAAGTCTCGTCGGGAGCGCATGGAGCTCGCCGGAGATCTCGAGCTTCACGTCGGGGCTCCGCTTGCGGACGGGGACCCGAAACTGGAGATTCGGCGGCTCGACCTTCGGACGGGTAGGCGCGCCAGGACCGCCTTGGCCCACGATGTAGCGACGGTCTGGCTCAGTTCGCGTCGCGGGGATCAGCTGCGGGTCTCTCTCCTCGAGGGCCGTAAGACCACGCCGCTCGTTCTCACCTGCACTCCGGACACGAGCTTCTCGGTGGGGGATCTGCTAAGAACTGCGGGGGAGCTCCTCCGCGTTCACGCCCTACGCGCGCGGGGCCAGACGTGGGACGAGGAGGGCGAGCGGTTCCGGGCTTCGGAGATCGATCGCCTTTACGTGCACCGGGCGAGGGATCGGTACGGACAATTCAGCACCGAGCGGCGAGAACGGGAGCGGGTGTCGAATGTTCCGCGACGGACCCGGCCGGGCGACGATCAGGACGGGCGAACCACCGGGCAGGTTGAGGGAAGAGAGAGACGACGCCGTGCGGCAGGTTCCGTCTCAAGTGGGCCGTTCGATCGAGATACCACCCGCAGGCAGTAGCGCTTGCAGGTAGGAGCGGTTCAACCCGAGCTCCCGGGAGAGCGCCTTTTCGACCTGGGCGCGTTCTCGCTCCTCGCCGGGACGTAGAACGTACTCCACCTTCCCCTGGGCGCGGACGGCGCTAGTCGGCGCAACCGTCCAACGCTCTCTCCCCTCGATCGAGATTCGCCCGAGCGCAAGCTCAACGGGGAGATCCTTGAGCAGGTGCTTCGTCCCGTGGATCACCCAGGCACCTCGTGCCACGAACTCCCCCGACGAGCCAGCCTTCGAAACCTGTTCCGCCTCGACCCAGAAGGCGTCCCCGCTGGCCCGGCCCGCCCGCCAGTACTTCGAGAACGCCACCCCCCATTGACCGGCTTCGCGCAGCGTGGCCTCCCCGATAGAAGCGGCGTCGCTCTCGGGGTGCTTCACGACGACGCTTGCGGCGCCGTGCACGTCCGCATGGATGTACCGGTCTCGTGAGCCCAAGTACCGTTTCACGATGCGGTCGTTGCTCGGCGCGTCACGGCCCGCGATCGAGACGATCCCCTCCGAGGAGAGGAACCAGCGATACTTTTCGAACCAGAACGGCGTGTCCTTCGCGGCGCGGGACTGCTTGGGACCAAGCACGGGGGAAGCGGGGGTCTCTTCGGCAAGCTCGAGCTCCGTGGACTTTCGGGCAGCCTCCGCCCCCTCGAGCTTCGAGAGGACCCGCTTTCGCTCCTCGAAGAGGAGTTGGGCGGACTCCCGAGGCGGACGACCGACCCTAAGCGGCAGCCGCAGACCGTCGAGGTCAATCTCTACCGGCGCGCCGTCCTCGCCCGGCGAAAGCTCCGCGAGCTTCTGAACAACCTCGGGATGGCGAGCCAGGATCGTCTCGGCTTGACGGAGAAGTTGCTGGGACTCCGATTCGAGCTCCGCTATCGCTCGATCCTGCTGCTCCCGATGTCGCCGGAGCTCCGCTCGACGGAGTTGGTCAGAAGTCGGTGGTGCGGCCGGTTCGCCGAGCCCAGAGAAGAACCGGAGCGCCGCCTCCGAAAAGCTAGCGCAGTGTTCCACCTCCATACCCTCGAGGGTGGCCCACCGCCGGGACGGGAACGGTTCGACATCGACCAGGACCTCGCCGTGACGGTACAGGTACCCTTCCGGCGGCATCGCCACCTCGCCGAGGAGGTCCCGCATCGCCGTTTCGAGTCGGACGGCGGCGTCGTTCGCCTCTTCCGTCGCGGGCCGGTCCCCGGCGAGGCCCGCTCGTACGAGAAGCTCCTCGGCGACCGGACCGCCGAGCGAAAGACGCGCGGCAAGCGTCGTCGCGCGATCGGTGCGGCTCGCGAGCAGGGCCGCCGAGAGTTCCGCAACCCCGAGTCGCCAGGGGTTCGCTCGCGCGGGAGGCGCCTTGTACGGCGAGCCGATCCGGAGCGTTCGGTGCGCCCAGGCCCGGGGGTGGAGCACCGCAACGAGTGTCTCGCCGCGGACCACGACGAGATTCCCACTCCCAAACAACTCTACCGCGATCCGAAGCGGTTCGTCCACGTCCCCCCGTCGGGCCTCGAGCTCGAGGAAGCGCTCCCCCTCGGGCTCCAGCACGTTCGTCAGCACCGCCCCCGAGAGCAAGCGACGGAGCTCGCGGACGAACGGGGACGGCTCCTCAGCGTGGGGCTCCTCCTCGACGAGCAAAGCCCCGAAACGGCCGGGAACGAGTCGGAGGGCGCGGCGCCCAAGCCCGGGCACTCGGAAGGAGAAGTCGATGGCGTTCGAAGGTCCGTCGAACACCTTGTCGATCCTCGGGCGCTCGAGCGCACGGAGCTCGCGGGCGAGAGCGAGCGTGTCGAGGCCCGTGAACCGATCCTTGGCCGGCGCCGCCGTCATGGCTCCCTCAGGAGGGAGGGACCAGCGGTTTTAGCCTTCGGGGGAGTCCGAACGGCGTGGGTCCGCCGGGTCGGAGTACGAACGGCTGGGGGGAGCGCGCGCGCGCCTTCGCCGAGCGTGAGCTCCTCCCTCGGGCCGCCCAGATCGACCGCGAGGACCGGATGCCCGTGGAGGTCCCGCGGGCGCTCGCGCGTGAGGGGTTCCTGGGCCTCTCCCTTCCGAAGCAGTACGGGGGCCACGACGCAGGCTCGCTTGCGACGGCATCGGTCCTCGAGGAGCTCGCGCGGGGGAGCGCTGCGGCCGCCGTGCTCGTCGCCGTCCACCTCTCGGTGTGTGGGAGCCCCATCGCCCAGTGGGGAGACGATCGCCAGAAGGAGGAGCTGCTACGCCCGCTGGCCGAAGGACGATGGATCGGTGCCTTCGCCCTCACGGAGCCCGACGCAGGTTCCGATGCGAAGCAGCTGCGGACGCAGTACCGCTCCTCCGTGGACGGGTTCCGGCTAACCGGTTCCAAGACGTTCATCACGAACGGCGGACTCGCGGAGCTGCTGCTCGTGTTCGCTACCCGCGACCCTTCCCTGGGCTCGAAGGGGATCACCGCCTTTGCGCTCCGAAAGGGAACGCCTGGGTTCAGCGTCACCTCCCGCTTCGACAAGCTCGGGCTTCGAGGGAGCGAGACAACGGAGCTCGCGTTCGACGATGTCGCCCTCCCCAAGGAAGCCCGCATTGGGCCCGAGGGTTCGGGGCTCAAGGTGGCGCTCGGAGCGCTCACGGGGGGTCGGATCGGCATCGCCGCCTGCGCCCTCGGGGTCGCCGTCGCAGCGTACGACGAGCTGCGCAGGACGGCGAAACTCAACCCGACGGATCTTACACGTTCGCTCGTCGCGAGGTCGTACTCCGAGCTTGCCGCTACCCGCGCGCTCGTCGAACGGGCCGCGGCTCGGCGCGATGCCGGCCTCCCGGTGGAAGAGGAGGCAAGCGCGGCGAAGCTGCTCGCATCCCAGGCTGCGGTCCACATCGCGAACGCAGCGCTGGACGCCGCGGGTCGTGCCGGCGTGAGCTCGGGGAGCGCGGCCGAACGGCTCCTCCGGGACGCTCGGGTATTCCCCATCGTCGAGGGCACGACCGAGATCCAGGAGCGTATCCTCGGCCGGGCGCTCCTCGCGGACTAGACCGCGCCCCCGTCGGCTAGCGAACCGCTTTACGCCGCGGGCCGTCCGCGGAGCTGTGCCCACGCGAAGCGAGGGTGGTGCCCTGACCCCAGTCGGGAAGCTCGGCCTCGAACCGGAGGTAGAAGCGATCCTTGCCGCGCAGGGGATCACCACATTCTATCCCCCGCAGGCGGAGGCGTTGCCCCATGTGCTCGCCGGAAGGAACCTGCTCCTCGCCTGCCCGACGGCGAGCGGGAAATCGCTCGTCGCTTACCTTGCGCTTCTTCGTGCGGTCCGCGCCGGTCGCACCGGACTTTACCTCGTTCCGC
>JAKIWH010000138.1 GCA_022750125.1 Thermoplasmata archaeon | reverse complement strand
GCCCGGATGGACCGGGTCAAGTGGAACGCCCGGTTCTACACCGACTACCCGGCGTTCGCGACGGAACTATTGGGCCGCATGATGACCGAGACTGGCGCTCCCAAGGAGACGATGCGCGCGACCCTTCGGGCCGCCCGCAAGGCCGCGAAGCTATCGCGATGGAACCTCATCTCGGACGGATACTCGCTCTGGCGGAATTTCTAGGGCACCCCATCGGGGGGCTACCGAGCGCGGACCCGCCGTATCTCCTTGGTCAGCGCGGGAACGATCGTGAATAGATCGCCCGCGATCCCGTAGTCCGAGATCCGGAAGATCGGGGCCTGCGCGTCGGAATTGATCGCCACGATCACGCGCGAGCTCATCATCCCCGTGAGGTGCTGGATCGCGCCCGAGATCCCCACCGCGACGTACAACTGAGGGGAGACCGACCGACCGGTCTGACCGACCTGGTACGAGCCCGGGCGCCAGCCGGCGTCCGTGACGGCACGCGAAGCGCCCGCCGCAGCCCCCAGGCTCGAAGCGAGCTCCTCGAGAAGATGAAAATTCTCGGGGCTCTTGAAGCCCCGACCGCCGGCGACAACGATTGCGGCCGTCCCGAGGTCGGGACCGGTAGTACTCTCCGCGGGCCGTACGCGGGCTCGAGCTCCTCCGAGCAAGGGTGGCGGTATGGAAGGGGGGGCGTGCACCTCGATCCTGGCGTTCCGTGAGCCAAGAGGGGTCCCCCCGAAGCTGTTCGGACGCAGCGCGAGGACGATGCGGGGCCCGGCGAGCTCGAGGAGTTCGCTCGCCCGGCCGCCGAACACCGGTCGACGGACCGTCAGCACCTCCGCTGCCCGCGTTACCTCCGTGACCTGGGTCGCGGAGAGCGCGTCCCAGAAGACGGCGAGCCCACCCGCGAGCTCCCGTCCGAACGGGGTTCCCCCTAGGAGGAGAATCCCGGCCTCGTGCTCGCGAGCGAGCTCCGCGAGCGCGTATGCGCACGCCGCTCCGCGGCGCTCTGCAAGGGGCGGTGAGTCGAGGCAGACCACTCGGTCGACCCCTGCCGTGGAGAGAGCGGTGGTCGCAGCCTCGGAAGCACCGGCGAAGATTGCCGCGACGACGGGCTCATCCCCTGCGAGCAATCTCGCAACCCCGATCGCCTCGCGGCTCGCCGCATGGAGTCCTTGGGGACCTGCTTCGGCGAGGAGGACCACCGAGCGGCTCACGGGAACACCCTCGCTTCCTCGCGTAGGGTTCGGACGAGCTTCTCCGCGGCCTCCTCGGGCGAGGTGTACTCGATGAGCTTCGCTCCCGTCCGGGGCGGAGGGAGGTCGAATCGGAGCGGTCGCACCGCCCCGCCGGGTTCCGTCACGGTGGGAAGCTCCGAGGAAGGTATCCGGTCGATCGGCATCTTGCGGGATTTGAGGATATTCTGGAGTTTCGCGCTTCTCGGGTCGTTCTTCGCCTGCTTGAGCCCGATCACGCTTGGCGAGGGGAGCCGCCACTCCTCGATTCCCTGCTCCGAAGCGCGCTCGAAGGAGAGCACCCCGCTCGCCGAGTCGAAGCTGAGCTCGACCGCACCGTTCGCCCCCGGTAGCCCGAGGGCAGCGGCGAGCGCGACCGGGAGCAGCCCCTCCTCGGTGTCGAGCGACTGCTGGCCAAGTAAGTAGAGGTCGGCGGGCCAGCGGCCTGCCGCATGCTGGAGCGCGCGAACCGTCTGCCGGATGTCCGGTTCCTCTCCCGCAGCTATCTCCACCAGGCCCGCGCTCGTGCAGCCGAGCGCGAGGCATGCCCGGAGCACCTCCTCGGACCGAGGCGTCGGCCCAAACGTGACCGCCCGCACCTCGGAGCCGGCGTTCGCCTCCTTGAGGAGCAACGCCTGCTCAACCGCGGACTCGTCGTACCCCGAGAGCACCCACTTCACCCCGTCGGTGTCGAGACGGGTACCGTCGGCGGTGGGCCGGAGGCGGGTCTCCGCCTCCGGTACCGGCTTCACGAAGACGACGATCCGCACGGCGCATCCTACGCGTACTGTTTCAACAGTTCGCGGGCGATGACGATCCGCTGGATCTCGTTCGACCCCTCGTAGATCTGGGTGAGCTTCGCGTCG
>JAKIWH010000070.1:6311-10326 GCA_022750125.1 Thermoplasmata archaeon | reverse complement strand
AGGAGTACGCAGGCTCGCAAGTAGGGGAGCCACAGCCACTGAACCCTCCGCCGTAGTCGGAAGGTGTGACGCAGTAGTTCGCGGAATAGCTCGGGTCGCGGGGAACGGTGGAGCCGATCCAGACGACCACGTGGTGGACGTCGGAAGCCCAGTTGAGCCCGCTGCCGATGATTGCGCCGTAGAGGGCGGTGATGGAGGAGGAGTGCAGGATGTTGTCGGAGAAGTCGGAGTCGCCGTAGACGTAGCCGCCGGCGAGCTCGTTCGCTTGGAAGGTGCCCTGGACCTGGGCGCCGAACTCGGCCGCGGGAATGAACGTGGGGATGTCGACGTTGTACTCGGAGCCATCGCCGTCGTCGAAGTTGTCCTTGGTGGCGAAGTAGTCGACGAGGGCGAAGGAGACGAGGGAGTGGGGGTTCGCGGACTGGATGGCGTTCGCGATCTGTTGGGCGTGGGCGACGAAGAACGGCACCCCGTTCGACTCCTCGCACGGCATCCCCACCCCGAAGCCGCTCGCACAGGTGTCGGAGCCCGGGTCGCCGGCCGAGGGGTCGTAGACACCGTCGAAGAGGGTGGTCTCGATGACGAAGGCGACCTGGACAGCAGGCCAGGTCTCGAGCCCCTGGAGCCCGGCGACCGCGGTCATGGAGACGTGGGAGAATCCAGTTCCCGCAGGACACGTGGACTCGCCGTAGGCGCAGATGCGGGAGGGGCTCGCGCCGATGCCGAGGGTGAGGCCCGCGATGTTGGAGGCGGGGATCACCGTGGTCGGGGCGACCTGCGCCGCCGGGGACAGGAGAGCGGTGCGAGCGGGAGTGCTTGCGGTCGGGGAGGCGAGGTGGAAGGCGATTGCGGGGGGCGGGAAGAGAAAGAGGGCTAGAACGCCGACGGCTGCGGCTCCGAGGAGCCAAGCCATCGGCCGGCGTGCCCGGAAGCTAGGCTCCTCCGTTGCCCTGGCGTGTTCCTCCATTCCTCTAGGCCCCTTTCCGTGTCGTTTGCGGTCCGGGGCGGCCGCCGCTCTGTGCGGCCGCGAACCTGCGCGCGAGCAGCATCGCCGCGACCGCGGCCGCGGCCACGCCACCGAGGAGCGCGAGCGTCCCTCCGGAGAAGGGCGTCGAGCTACCCGTCGAGGCAGGGGGCGGGCTGGGTGGCAGCGAGAGGGTGAGCTGCTGGGTCGGTTGGCCGTTCGCCGTCACCGCGTACTTCTGCGTGAGGTACCCCTTCGCCGAGGCGGTCACGGTGTAGCTCCCTTCGTACAGGGTCACCTCGAAGGTCCCGGTACCGCTCGTCGAGATCGCGAACTGGCTCGGGATGTGCTCGGTGGTGAGACCGCTCCCGATGACCGAGGCGTTCGCGAGGGCGAGTCCGCTCACCGCGTCCACCACGAGGCCGTAGACCTGCGTCGTGGGTGGGAACAGGAGCACGTCGTGGGTCACGGGGCCACCGTTGATGGAGACGGTGAAGGTGACGGGCGTGTAGGTGGTCGAGACCGAGCTGCCCGGGGCCGCCGTGAGCACGTGCGTGCCGTTCTCGAGAGGAACGGAGTATGCCCCGCTCGCGTCGGTCTGGGCGATCGTCGTCACCGAGCCGCCGATCGTCTCGCTGATCGTGACGCCCTGGACCGGCTGGCTCGTGACGAGCCCGTCCCGGACCACCCCTGTGAGCAGGTAGGTGGACGGGGCGAGGGTGAACGTCACGTTCACGACCGCGGCGTGGGCGATCACGACCTGCGTGGCCGGGAGGTAGCCCTGGGCGTTCGCGGTGAACGTGTAGGTTCCCCACGGCACGCGTAGCGCAAAGCTTCCGTCCGAGGCGGTGGCCGTCGCGAAGCTCGTTCCCGCCGAGACGATCGCCCCGGAGACGGGGAAACCGTTCGTGGCGAACACCGAGCCGCTCACCGTGTAGAGCTCGTTCGTGCCCGTGGCGGTGAGGTAGATGGGCGGCAACTGCACCGTGACGCCGCTCACGAAGGTGGTGGCGAGGTACGTCGCCTGGTAGTTGGGCGCGATGGCGAACAAGGTGTACGGACCCGGCGCTCCCGAGAGGGAGAACCGGCCAGTGCCGTCCGCCGTCCGGATCGCCGTGCACACCCCGAAGCTCCAGTCGGGGCACGCCTGGATCGTCGAGCCCGGGATGGGCGCGGAGGTGTCGCTCCCGAGGATGAGCCCCGTTTCGAACCCGAACTCCTGGATGAAGATCACGCCGACCGGGACGTACTCCCCCGCCGCGACGGAGATAGGTAGGAACGTGTCGTTGTAGAACGTCGCGTTCGCGTCGACGATGAACTGGCCCGCCGCCGTGGGGAGGAAGAAGGCCCCTTGGGCGTTCGTGGTGACCGTCTCGGTGCACCCTCCGACGGGGCCCGTGCCGAAGACGTTCGGGAAGCAGAGCGAGACGTTTGCGTTCGCGAGCAGGTCTCCCGAGGGGAGGCCGCGGACCGTGCCGAAGATGTACGCGAACTCGGTGAGGTTCACTCCGCCGATCCAGTTCCAGCTGTCCGCCTTGACCTTCACGAAGGTCGGCAGGCTCGGGACGTAGTTCGTGTCGGTGATGTTCAAGGCGTCCGTCCCGACGGGGGCGATCGTCCAGAAGATCCCCGAGCCGTTCGTGGTGGCGAGCGGGGTCGAGCAGGCGGGCTGCCCCTTCGGGCAGATGCTCACCGTAGCGCCCGCAACGGGGTGGAAGCCCGGGTAGCCGTACGCGTACCCCGCGACGACGCCCATGCCCGTGAGGTTCATGTCGAGATTGCCGACGAGCCCCGGCAGGATCGTGTACTTGGTGGCGTTGAGCGTGTAGCCCGCGAGCTGGGCGCTCACGTTCACCGTCGAGAAGAGGGGGACGTCGCTCAGGTAGTAACCTCTCCCGTTCGTGAGGACGGGCCCGTTGTTCGTGATGGAGCCGTTCGTCGAGACCACGATGTTGACCATCGGCAGGCTCAGGTTGTTGCGGACCGGGTCCACGATGCGGCCCTGGAGCCAGGACCATCCCAGGAGCGTCACGTTCCCGAGCGAGGCGTAGGGCGTCGCGAGGTTCGTGTCGTTCACGAAGGTGGTCATGCTCTGGTTCACGCTCACCCGGACGGTCGCGCCGCCGTAGTCGGGTGCTTGCACGCTCACGGTGACGTTCGATCCAGCAGGAGCGGAGATGTTGTCGAACCCGAAGGAGTCCGCGGTGTTCGAGTAGGCGTACTGCTGGCCGCCCAAGGTCGTGACGTTCGCGCTGAGCTGGGCGAGTCCCACGCGGGCGCGGCCTACGCCGTCCCCGGTCCCCGTTCCCGAGGAGTCGCGGGTGGTGACGACGACCCAGCCGAAGTGCTCGAGGGAGACGGTCGGGAGGATCGAGATCCCTCCCGGGGCGAGGTAGGTCGCGTTGAAGCTCGACGCCTGCTTGTACGCCATTCCCGAGGCGTGGAGCGTCGTGTTGTTGGTCTGCGGCAGGAACATGATGAAGATCCCGCCCCCGTTCAGCTCCTCGGTGTTGGTCACCGGCGTGTTGCCGGGGCCGACCTCGAAGACGGTGGCCGATCCGTAGCGGATCGGCGTGGAGTTCTGGGTCGAGAGGTCCCGCACCGCGCCCAAGGCGGCGCCGAAGATCCAGAGCCCGACGACCGGTGTCCCGCTCGCCCCGCTCTTGTTCGTGATGTTGAGGAAGTTCGTGTTGTTCGCGACGAATCCGCCGGGGGCCGTCCCGGTCCCCGTGCCCTTCGCGCCCACGAGCACCTTGCTGTTGATCCCGGAGTCCGCGGTGACGTAGAAGAAGCCGCCCGAGTTGAGAACGCCCGAGTCGCCGCAGGAGCCGACCTGGTTACAGATGCGAGCGGTTCCCTCACCGGGGCCGAGCCCGATGACCGTCGAGACGCTCGCCCAAGGCTCGATCACGACCCGCCCGAGGACCCACTGGTACGGGGTGAGGGCGAGCGTGGGGACCGGGAGCGCAGCAGCGCTCGCGCTCACGTTCAGGAAGACCGAGGCGGAGTAGTAGTACTGCGCGTAGCTCGCGTTGATCCACCAGGCGCCCG
>JAKIWH010000070.1:0-6301 GCA_022750125.1 Thermoplasmata archaeon | reverse complement strand
ACGGGCGCGTTTCTGTCGTGCTGACGCCGCCGCCGCCTGCGGCGGTGGCGTAGTAGGGCGCAGGGAACTCGGTGTCGTTCCACACGCCGGACGAAGCGATCGTGTTGCCCGGCGTGAGCGAGAGGTTGTAGAATCCGCCGGAGTTGATCCGGGTGACGATGACGGTCGCCCCATTGACCGAGTTGGCGACGAGGCTCAAAGAGCCGCCGAGCCCCCGGTGCGTCGCGTTGTCGATCACGCGGCCGTTCACCCAGACGTTTTGGGAGGAGCTTGCCGCACCTCTGAGGTTCATGGCGCCGCGCACCGGGGCGGCGGTGGAGTTCCCCGCTGGGGTGAGCACGAGCCTCGTGGCGTTGACTTCCACCCCAGGCGTGGTCGCGTTCACCCAGGTCGAGTTCTCATCGTACCCGGGAGCCGAGACGACGACCCGGTACGTCCCGAGCGGAAGAAGCCCGGGCGCTACCTGACCGAAGTACTCGCCGAGGGTGCTCGTGAGCCCGTCGATCCCGAGCTGTTGGCAGTTGTTCGGAGAGGCGATTGTACAGTAGGTCACCGAGGCGAGCGCGATGCCCGCTCCCGTGGGGTCGACGACAAAGCCGTGGATGTAGGCGTCCTCGGTAAGGTTCACCGTTCCGATGTTCAGGGTAGAGCGGTTCACCTCAGCCCAGGTCGAGTTCGGCTGGTAAAGGGGGGCCGAGATCGTAGCAACGTCCCATCCTGGAGTGACGTTGAGGAAGTAGGTGCCGCTCGAATTGACCGGGCCGGACGAGCTCGGGTACGCCGCACCGCCGGCGGGCTTTTCGAAGATGCTCGCGAGCCCCGGGACCGGCTTGTGCGTCTGGGCGTCGAGCACCTGCCCCTTGATCGAGGTCTGCAGAAGGTTGACCGACGAAATGTGGTTCGCGGTGACCGCGGAAAGGAGCGAGGGCTTCGCCGGGAACACCCCGGGCGTCACATACACCCAGGTGACGTTCTTGATGGCGTACTGTCCCTGGAAGGTGAGCTCGGAGGGACCCACGGGTGCCGCGACGCAGAAGGTCGTCGGCGACTGCGGGCAGCCGGCCGGGTCATACATGGCGACCTGTTGGAACTGGATGGTGACGAACGTGTCGCTCGGCAGCGCGCCGGGGCCGCACGTGTCGTAGGTGCGGGCGATCTCGTCGGTCGAGCAGGCCTGCACGCTCCAGCCGGTCGCGCCTCCGGTGACGGTCCCCTGGACGAAGGTCCCCGGGGTTAGATCGAGCGAGCCGACGTTCGTGATGAAACCCGGGGTCGTGTTCGCGTAGGTGTAATTGTTGAACACCGGCATCAGGTAGGTGTTCGGCCAGGTTGCGTACACCCCGTTGCAGGTCGCGCCCGTGTCCGGCGTGACCTTCATGGACACGCGTAGCGGTGTGGCGGCGATCGCGACGGTGCTCCCGATCGTCCCGCAGCCGGACTCCGTGGTGGTCTTCGTCTCGTTGCAGGGTCCGAACGGGGGGCACTTGGGGGCTCCCAGCTCGAGTCCGTCGAGGCTCGTCGACGACAGGACGAACATCGGCGGCCCACCGAGCTGGTTCGTGTCCCACCTCGCCCAGGCGGCCGCCACTTGCGAGGCCCAGGTGAAGTGGACCGTCGCTTCCACAGCCCCCTCGGGGACCATGTAGATGGTTCCGAGGTTGTACACTTGGTTCGAGGGGTAGTTGGGGAGATTGAACTGCGTGATGTTGACGACGTACGCGTCCGCCTCGAAGGTGATCGCGTTCGGACCCGGGGAGGCATCGAAGTAGACGACGGTCGAGCTGCCACCCTGGTTGGTGGTCGCGCCCTGCTGGTAGACGCAGCCGTTGATCGTCGAGCAAGCCCCGCCAGCGGCGAACAGACCGAGGTTGAGCGGCTTGTGGTGGACCGAATCGACGAGCGTCGCTTTGACGGCGACCCCCGAGTCCATGTAGACGACGCCGAGGTCGTAGTGCTGGTACGGACGGAGCGACACCCAGGTGAAGTTCCCCTGGTACCGGCTGTAGGTGAGGGTGGGGGCGAAGTTGACGAGCGAGGGAACGGGGAGCACCGCGAGGTTCGTGAACTTGCCCTGCCCGTTCGTGATAAGGCTCGGGAACGCAAACTCGGTGCCGTTCGCGGAGGCGGAGCTCACGTTGATCTGCGGGATGGGCAGATGGGCCGAATCGGAGGTCTCCACGGTCCCGCTGACGTAGGCGTCGTGGACCAGGTACATCGTGCCGATGTTCGTGGTCACTCCTGCGACAACGTCCACCCAGGTCGTGTTCTGGGCGTAGTACGACTGCGTGACGATGATGATGTTGAAACCGGGCGAGCTCGCGAAGGTGAAGTAGCCGTTCGAGTCGGTGAGCACGGGGCTGCAGTTCGCAAGTGGGCAGCGGGAGCCGAGGGGGGAGTACTCCACCTGGGCTGCGCTCACCGGGGCAAACGTGATCGAGTCGAGCACGCGGCCGTGGACGCTACCGGTCGCGACCGAAGGGGACGGACGGGCGGGAAGTGGCGCCGCGCGCGTAGGGACGGTGGAAAGGGAGGGACCACCATGCTCTCTCACCGCGAGGCTCCCCACAGCGGGAGCGAGCCTGGCAGTGTCGAGCGGGAGGTTCTTCAACGGGCTCTGACCCGCGAGCGACAAGGGAATCGCGGGGGCGGTGGGATGGGCGAAGGAGGCCACCGGGGCAAAGTAGACCCCGTGGGGAGCAGTCGTCATTCCGCTCGGAGCTAGGACCGCTCCCGCTGCTCCAGGCAGGAACGGTACGGCCATCAGGAGGACAGCGAATGCTACGGTCCACCGGGGGAGCTTCCGAGCGTTCCCAACCGTGGTCCCCGCTCGAGCGCTCCCCGAGCCAAGTGGCGAAGCGGTTCCGCTCTCCGTGGAGGAGCGGGTCGACCGGATTCGGGCCGGAACCCCAAGTTCGGATGTGACGCCCGGCGAGGAGGGAAACGCCGCCATGCTGGGCGGCCAAGTATGGATTTTGCTACTTAAACCTTCGCAGTTGAATTCACGTTTTCTCGTCGGAGAGCCGCCAAGTACGCCACTATCCGATCCGGACGCGTTCCGGCGAAGGATGCACGGCTTTGGGAGCCGACTTGAGCACTGCGCGCGCAACCTCCGGCTCCGAACGGCGACCTAGCCGCACGTGCAGGACCCTGGAAGTTCCGTGTGAGATCCACCGGTGCCAAAGATGTGGCTGCGGCTCACCAAACTGTCGAATCGACCCGCACTCGCGGCTCACTCCAGCCCTCGGCCGACCGAACGCACGGAAGTTTATATGCGGGGCTCGCCTGCGCCAACTTCGGTCGGAGCCTAGCATCGGATGGACGTACCTCTCTACGTAATCGCCCTCCTCACGTTCGCCATCCTCTACTTGGTGCTTGGAGTGTTTCTCATCTACGCGCTGTTCATCACGCTCATCTTCCTCTTCCTGTACCTCGCGCTCCGCTACGGCAACCTCTCGGACAACTACCCGCAAGGGTTCGGCGACGTGATGATTACCGTCATCTTCATCGGCGTGACCTGGGCGATCTTCATCCTGTTCGGCCCGAAGAGTCCCGTTCCTTTCGTGGGGCACGGGCTCACCTACACCGCGAGCACCGCCGTCCCCATCGACGCGGTCATCGGGATCGGTGTAGTGTTCTCGATCGTCATGCTCATCATCTTCTCCTTCGGCTACTACCGCGGCGACCGGATGGGAGGCACCACGATGGCCTCCTCCTCCGCCCAAGACTCGAAGCCGAAGCAGGGCGTGGGCGCGTAGGGCCCGCTCCTCGTCGGCGGGACTAAGTACGAGCACACCCTCCCGCCGGTGGGGGGTCCGAGTTGCCTCCGGTTACCGCGGGGGAGGTCCGCTCCTACCTCGCCAAAGTTGACGAAGGGCAGCCGCCTTCGGGCTCACCCGAAGTGCTTCAGCTCCTTGTGTCGCAGGGGGCGATCGCGAAACCCCCGGCCCCCCCCGGGCTCACCCCCATCGGAAAGCACGTTCTCGCGGAGCTCGCGGTCCGCGCCTCCCGCACCGACCCGCTCCCCATCGACATCGTAGCGAGCGAGCTCGCCGCGACCACGGCCGAGCTCGACGCCGTCGCAAAGAGCGCCGAGTACTTCCTCGCCGAGCTGGGCGCCCTCACCCCCGCCGAGGCTGCCCCGTTCCTGCGGGTGGTGGCCGCAGGACTTGCGAACCGACGGGAGACCGCGGAGGAGCTCGCCGAGCGGTTCCGCAACGTCTGGGGGATGGTCGAGGTAATGGGCGGGGACGCGAGGGACCGCTTGCTCGCCGCAGAGCTTCTCGCCGCCTCTCCCGAGATCGCGACCCGCGTCTACCCGAATCTCGTCCAGACGAGCGCCCGGATCCGGGAGCAGTTCGGGGGCAAGACAGCCTCCGTGGGGCTCGCGGCGATCCTGCATCTTGTGCCCTCCGCTACTCCGGAGGCGCCGTTCGAAGAGTGGGTGAACCACCGCGAGGAGATCGGGGCGGACGAAGCGGCCGCGTGGGTGGCCGGGCTCGTGCAGCGGGACCCCGCCGCATGGGCGCGGTTTCGCTCACGGCGGGAAGAGCTATCGGCCAAGTACCTTGGAGCCCGCGGTCTCCCGCTCGCCGCAGCGCTGCTCGCCGAGCTCGGCGCCGTGGGCGAGGCGACCGCCGCCGAGGTGCCCGCGCTCGCGGAATCGCTCGGAACCGGCGTTCCCCTTCCTGTCCTTTCCGCGACGCTCCTCCTCTCCCGTCACGCGCTTTCCGCGAGCGAGCTCACCGACTGGGTGCGGAAGGCGGAGCGGATCGCCCTCCAGCGACAGCTCGCACCGACCGCCCTAGAGCGTGCGGCCCTCGCGGTCGCCCTTGTTCACGGCCTGCCGGCCTCGCGGTTCGGCGGGGCGACGGGTAGCCGGGAGCGAGCCGCTTCCTTCACGTCGACGCTGCTCGTGCTCCACTCTGGGATCTACCGGAGCATCCTCGCGGGTCGCGCGACCTCGCCCCAACCGGCCCCCGTAGGCTGAGCCTTCGCACCGCCGCGGGCGCTGGCCCGCCGGGTTGAATCAACGTAGAAACAGACGAGCCCTCCCGGGGTCTCCCGGGAGGGGCTCGAAAGGGTTGGTTCGCTCTTCCCGTACTCTTGAGCGCTATCCGGAACCCGGAGGCATCCCCGAGGAGTCCATCGTCGTGTTCTCGGTGTCCGCGGGAGTCTCCTGCCAGCTCTCCATCGGCTCGGGGGGTGGCGGGCTCCGGCGGCGGCGCCGCGCGAGGAGCATCCCGACCACGAGCCCGGCGATGAGGAGCGCCACGAGGAGCCCGATCGCCGTCGTGAGTCCGGCGGTCGAGCTGCCCGACTTCGTGGCCGCGGGCGGCGCCGGGGTGAACGTTGCGGTCTCGACGACCGGTCCCGTCGGCGTGATGGAGGTCGCGGTTCCGTTCGCGTTCGACGCGCCGGTTCCCGTCCCGACCCAGCCGGCGAAGAGCCAGCCGGTCGCCGGAGTGGCGCTCAGCTGGATCGGCGCACCCGAAGCGACCCAGCCCGAGGTCCCGGTGACCGTTCCCTGGCCCGAGGTCTCGAGCGTCACGAGCACCTGCTCCGTGAACGTGACCGATCGACTTGCGTTCTGGGTGGTCAGGTCCACGGGCAAGGTGAGCGTCGCGCTACCGTTCGGGATGTACCGTATCCCGGAGGTCACGTAGACGGTCGGCACCGTGAGCGTGTAGGTGCCGTTGAGCCCGGCGACCGAGAGCGACCCGGTTCCCGAGGCGCTCGCGGGTCCGACCCCGAACGCCCAGCTGGCGGTCCCGGGCAGTCCCTGCTCCGTCACCATGAGCGAGTAGGTCGCGGGCGGCGGGTGTGGGATCGCGGTGAACTGCGCGGTCTCCGAGATGACCCCACCGACGACGACCGTCACCGAGGGGTTCTTGCTCGTGCGCGCGCCCGTACCGGTCCCGTTCCAGCCGGTGAACGAGAAGCCGCTCGAGGTGGTCGCCGTGAGAGCGAGCTGCGCGCCCGCGTTCTCCCAGGTCGCCCCGTTCGGGGTCACCGTGCCGCCCGCCGTGGCGCTCACCGTGAGGAGATACTGGGTCGAGAACGGCACCGTGAGGGTTCCGTTCGCGTCCACGAGGAGGCTTCCGCCCGCGAGGGTGAGCGAGCTGTTCGCGGCCCCGGGCACATAGCGCACGCCGACCGTCGTGTTGTCGAACACGTACGGCACCCCGAGCGTGTAGCTGTTCGTGCTCAGGTTCGTGATGGCGAAGGTGCCCGTGCCCGTGTAGGCGCTCGCCCCGAGCTCGACCGTGTACGGCTGGGTGTTGGGGATCCCGTTCGCCGAGAC
>JAKIWH010000004.1:44543-45769 GCA_022750125.1 Thermoplasmata archaeon | reverse complement strand
CGCGTAGATCCCTAAGGGGCTCGACCCTAAGAGGTCGCTCCGGCAGCTACGGGCCCCGCGCCCCACCCCGTGCGAACGCCGGACACGCGCTCGTACGGAGAGGAAGGGGGTTCCGCTAGGGAAGGTGCGCCTCGGTCCTCCGCTCGAAACGGCTGCGACGCCCGGCACCGGAGCGTGGTCCTCCCCGTGCCCCAGGCCGCGCTGTTCGATACCACCCTCGCTGCGGTTCCCGAACGCCGGGCCGTGGGCCACCGGACCGTTAGGGACCCGGGCGGAAAGGTCCCCCTAGCCTACACCTTGGTCCTATAGCATCGCTCGACATCCGTCGACCGAGCGGCCCACCCGCTCCGGAGATCAAGCCCTGTGAGTAAAGCCCGAGGCGCCTCACGCGCGCGACCAGCGCCGTCCCCTCCGGCGGAGGCACGAGGGGTGGCACGGGACTTCGCCGAATTCGCGGAGCTCGCGCAACGGTTCTCGCGGCAGATGGCCGCCCAGTTCGGGACGTTGCCCCCCGAGCCTCCCGACGTACGCGCGGCCCAGAACGTGAAGATCGTCCGTACGATCTTTTCGAAGTGGAATCTGGAGATCATCTCCCTACTGTACGGCTTCCCGCTGCTTGGTTTCGAGGAGCTGCGACGGAAGCTTCGCACGATCAGTGCCCGGGTGCTCTCGCAGAAGCTCGCGCTCCTCCAAGAGCGCGGGCTCGTGGCGCGGATGGTCCTCGCGACTACCCCCGTTCGGGTGCGGTACCTGCTGACCGAACGCGGCCTCGTCCTCGCGAAACTAGGCGAGCCGGTCCTCCTCTACCTGCACGACGCGAGCCGGCGGCCCGCCTCCTCTCCTCCCGCCACGGACCGGAACGACCTCAGCTAGGTTGCCCCGGCAGGGGACGACCCCCTGCGGATGGTCCTTCGTCGGGGCCCGGATCGCGACTCCAGTTCGATTCCGGCCGCACGCCGGCCGTCTTGTCCCAAGGTCAATTTCTTGACAAACTGCACAGAATGCGGTAGAACCTAACGCAATCCGTCGAAATATTGGTGGATGATTACGACGTGACTTCAGGAATACTATATACAATCGAGGATACAAGATATCCTGAATTGAATGCCGTAACCTCCCGACAACTGGCTATCCGCGTCTCACGGGACAGGCGGGCGCCCCGCCATCTTCCGGACGGCCGGAGGGAGACCGCGGGACGCGGCAGCTCCCGCCCGGGTCCACCTTGC
>JAKIWH010000004.1:41153-44522 GCA_022750125.1 Thermoplasmata archaeon | reverse complement strand
TCCGGCATCGCGGCGCACCGTGGTCGTAGCGCTCGCCGCCCTCGCCTTTCTCCTCGCGCCGGCGTTGCTGGCCGCGACCTGGGGTCCGGCTCCCCTCCGGCCGACCGACGCGGCCCAGAGGCCTCCCCCTTCCGTGCTCGCGAGCCCGACGCCCGTCCTCGCCTCCCTCCTGAACGGTACGATCACCTCGAAGACCTCGTCGGCGTTCTGGTCGCTGGTCGTTCAGACGAACTGCCCGACCTGTATCGCCTCCCAATCCAAGGTGGGAGCGTTCCTCAACCAGACCTCGTTCGTCTGGTTCCGGTACAGTCAGCAGAGCGACCAGTGCAACATCGCCGCGAACGTCCAGTACACCGACAATGGGAGTGTGATGGGAGTCTGCGGCTACAACATCAGCGCGTTCAAGCAGTGGTGCAGCTCGCGGGGAACGAGCTGCCACTCGATCCTCGATTTGCCGGCGGAGAACAACAACAGCGCCGAAGATGCGACCATCGCGAAGTACATCGTCAAAACGGTGGGGTTCCAACCGGATTACTGGTCGATCGGGAACGAGCCGACGGGCTGGAAGCATTACGGGATTCCGTGGACCCAGTGGTCGACCTCGGACAACTCGGTCCCTACGCCGCTCGCCTACGCGTACGACGTGAAGGCGACGATCGCCGCCGTCCGCGCGGTCGATCCGTCGGGGAAGTTCATCGGGATCCAGGCCGCCTGCGAATGCAACACCGGTTGGTTCCAGGCGGTCACGAAGCTCAACGGGCCCAATCTCTCGGCGATCGCCTACCACACCTACCCCTCGACCGCGTTGTCGACCTCGGTCACGCTCCAGCAGTTCTACGACCCCCTCGCGAGCTCGGCGAACATCACGACGAGCGTTCAGACGGTCCGCACCGCGATCACGGGCTCCTGCACGCAGTGCGCGAGCCTGCCGATCCTGGTGGACGAGTTCAATGCCGGCCCCGGGTGGGCACCTTCCAACTACGCGGGCAGCTACGCGAACGCGGTCTTCCTCGCGGCGTCGACCGTCCAGGCGCTTCGCGCGAACGTCACGCAGCTCTCGGTCTTCGACCTGCAGACGTACTCGACGACCCAGTTCGGCTTCTCGATGATGGGCGCGAACTACTCACTCGCGCCGACCGGGCGGCTGTACTCCCAGCTCCTCAACCACCTCGCTCGGGGCACGGTCCTCGGCGTCAACGTGCGCACCGCGGTCCCCAGCGTCTGGGCGGTCGTCTCGGAGAACTCGACGACCGAGAGCCTGCTCGTCGTCAATGCGAACCTGACCCAGTCGGTCGCGCTCGCCCTCGGGACCGCGTTCCCGACCGCCGTCACGGGGACCACCTACCAGTGGACCTCGGGGATGACCCGCCCGAGCTCCACCAACGGCACGCTCGGCCTCGCCTTCACCATCCCTTCCCAGGGGATCCTCCTGCTCAACGCCCCGCGACCCGCGGGGGTCCCCCTTCCGGGAGCCACCCCGACCGCGGCGGTCCGCGAGACGCCCGCCTCGGGCACCGCCCCGCTGACCGTCCAGTTTTCCGGCTCGGCGACCGGCGGCGTGGCGCCCTACTCCTTCGCGTGGACCTTCGGCGACGGAACCACCGGAACCGGTGCCTCGCCCAGCCACGTGTACCGGACGACGGGCAGCTTCACCGCCCGCCTGACGGTGACCGACTCGCTCAAGGGAACGGGCGCGGCGACCGCAGGCATCACCGTCCATCCCCCCACGCTGGCGGTCACGGTGACGCCGTCGACCGTCTCCGGGCCGGCGCCGATGTGCGTCAACTTTTCGGCCCAGCTCTCGGGCGGTACCGCCCCCTACACGGTCGCGTGGACGTTCGGTTCCGTCGCGAAGGGCTCGGGCGCCGTCGTTTCGCATTGCTTCTTCGCCGCGGGGACGGCGACGGTCGTGGCGACCGTGACCGACGCGTCGGGCCGCTCCGCCTCCGCGTTGGCGGCGGTGACGATCACCCCGCCGCTCTCGGTCCAGCTCTCCCTCAGCCAGAACCCTGCCCCCGTGGGAACTTCGGTCACGGTGTCGGCCGCCGTTTCGGGCGCCTCTGGGTTGGTCGAGTACGCTTGGAGCTCGAACGGCCACTCCGTCGACTCCGGGGGGTCGAGCTTCCTGTTCCCGACGGCGAAGGCGGGGGACTACACCCTCACCGTCACCGTGACGGACGGCACCGTGCGGTCGGCCAATGCCACGACGACGCTCGGCGTTTCGGCGAAGCTCGCGCCGAACCCCGCGGCGGGCCCGCTCGGGCTCCCCGTGTTCCCGGGGGGTTCCGTCGGGACCTGGAACTCGCCGCTCCCCTTCGGGTTGATCGCCCTCGGCGGGGCGGGCCTCTCGTGTCTCGCCTGGTCGTACCACCGGAGGCTGCGAGGATGAGCGCCACGGACGACACCCCAGCAGGAAGGCTCGCCGGGGGGCTCACAATAGAGAAAGGGCCGGCGAGAAAGGCATATCCGACCCTCCGGCGAGACTGGATAGCCATGGCCGTGATCGCGGCCAAGTATGGACACTGCAACGTCGCGTACCCGGTCACGTACCGGTCGCGGGTGCCGTTCCGCCCCGAGATCGCGGCCCCTCTCGACCTCTCGGCTCGCCTCTCCGAGATCTGGGCCCACGACCGGGAGCTCGACCGGGCCGTGCTCGGGCTCGACCAGTACGACGAACTGCTCGAGGAGGGGGTCGACTGGGGGCTCGGGGCCGGCGAGCTCTTCGCTTCCGACCTCGACCCGAGCCGGCCCCAGGGGTCGAGCGGCCCCGAGCTCGATCGGGCCCAGGACCTCGCGGAACACCGCCAGCGGTTCGGCCTCAACGAGCTCCAGTTCCTGTCGGAAGGGGCGCGGTTTCGCCCTCCCTGGACGGTCCACATGGTCCAGGCGGTCCACGAGGTCCTCTTCCAGAAGCTGGACGTCCCGTTCCCTCCGGGCGAGCTGCGGGAGAGGTCGTTCGTCGGGGTCGGCCCCGCCGGGACGCCGGTCTACCGCGCCTGCCCACCGGAGAGCGTAGCGAAGGAGCTGGCCGCCGTCCTCGAGTGGGTGGACCGCGTCGGACCCACGCTGGCCCCCGTGATCCCTGCGACGGTGCTGATGCACAGCTTCCAAAGCGTACGCCCGTTCCCTTCCGGAAACCACGCCGTGGGCTGGATGCTCTCGCAGTACTATCTCCACCTCTTTGGCCTTCCGAACGCCGCGACGGTGCCGTTTGCGTCGACCGAAGCGAGTGACCCCGAGCTCCGGCTGAGGCTGATGCTCTGGACGGAGGTCTCCGGATCGTTCACCGAGCTCGTCGACCACACCGTCGATGCTGTCCGGGACGCGTACCGCGCCGGACGAACAGCGTCGGAGCCGGAGACGAGGCGG
>JAKIWH010000004.1:37714-41143 GCA_022750125.1 Thermoplasmata archaeon | reverse complement strand
CGTGGAACGGTGGCTCGACCGCCAACCCACCTCGAATCCGTTGGAGGAGACCGCGCTCCGGCTCCTCTCCCGGGCCCGACGGAGCCCCGGATGGTTCTCGGCGCAGGAAGCGGCCAGCTGGGTCGGGGGCCGAAGCGGCCCGACGGTCCTTCGGCACCTCAACGAGCTCGTCCGTCGAGGGATCTTCGAAGCCCTCGGGCAGACGCGCGCCAAGCGCTACCGGTTCGTCTCGCGGGCATCGCTGCTCCCCCAACTCGTCCACCGGGCGAGCCGGGGGGACCGACGGGCCTCCTCCCCGAGATCGCGGGTGCGCCGCTCCATCGACGAGCAGGGCCCGGTCACGCGTCGCTAGTCGAAGGCACCCGCAGGCGGAGATCTCTCCGCTCCGGATTCGCCTCCTGCGTTCCGTCCGCCGCCTCGCTCGGGCCGACGCGTTCCACGCGGACCTCGCCGCTCACCGGATCGGGGATCCAGCTCAGCCAGTCGCCTGGGCGCAGGCCCAGCGTGGCGGCAACGACCTGCGGAATCGTCGCTCGGAGCGAGCCGGAGCCTTTGGTCGCCCGGACTACCCGCGTGGCGAACGGCAAGGGATCGGTCGACATGACGGGCCTGCCAGCTGTCGACCCTGTTAACATCCTTTGGAATAGGGCCTCCCCTCGACGGTACTCCGGCCCGGCGGCTCGGACGCCGCAATCCGCTCGAGTCCCGAACGTGGCGCGGTGTGATCCGGCATCCGCAACTCAACAGGGGCACGAGCCCGGACTCCCTACTCCCCCGTGTTCTTCGGCCCCGATACGCCGTGAGCGTAGCACAACGGCCTTACCCCGCCCTTCAGGTCTCGTCGCCTCCTAGGTGGGTACGGTCCCGGGTAGGTCCCTCCGCCGGCGGCGGGTCGGGGGACCCGCGAGTCGGACGCGGAAGGCGAGGTCGGGCGGATGGTCGAGCGCTTCTGTCCGGGTTGCGGGTTCGCGAACGCGCTTGCCGCGGAGTTCTGCAAGCGATGCGGCCTGCCGCTCGCGACCCTTCCGTCCGACCCGCCAGAGGATGGGGGGGACCCAACGGGGGAGGACACGCCGCCCCCGACGGGGACCGAGCGTACGCCGGAGCCGTCGCCGAAGCCCCCGGCCAAGCGCGCCGGGCCGATCCTCCTCGTGCTCGCCCTCGCCCTGCTGACGATAGCTGCGGCGTTTTCCCTGACGGTTGTCGTCGACCACGGCCGCCTCCCGACCCTGTGGTCACCGTCCCCTTCCCCCCCGGGGGGTCACCCGACCGCGCGGACCGTCGAGGTAGCCGACGTCCACAACCGGACGGTACAGCCCGGACCCTCGCAAGCTATCGCGTCCCCCCTCGTCGCACCGAACGGCTCCGCCGGGATCGCGGTCGGCCTCAACCTGAGCGCGGCCGGCTGCCCTCCGGTCCCGCTACCGCCGTGCGGTCTCAGCGTCGCCGTGGTCACGCCGGCGAACTGGAGCGCGTTCGTTGGCGGTCACGCGTTGACCGCGCTCTGGTGCGATGCGACGACGCTGGGCCTCTGTCCGACCTTCCTGGATCTCCACCTCCGCTTCGGAATCGGCGACGCGAACGCCGGCCGGGGGCTCGAGCTCGTCGTGTGGAATCCGGGCCTCGTGCCGCTGTCGGGCGGTTGGGACGCGCAGCTCCACTACACGACGGCCGCCTGAGGAAACCGCCGCCCTCGCCGACCGGGCCCCGCTCCCTCCCGGCGGGGGTGGGCTCCTAGCTGAACAGCGAGGTCATCGGCGGATTCGCGGCGAGCCCGTCGTTGTTCCCGCAGCTTCCGACGCCGAGGAGCCACTCGACCGTAGAGAGGAAGCCGTACGGTGTCGTCGTGGCGGCGAACGAGAGGCCCAGCGACCACGGGCTGATCGCCACGAAGTACACATGGCCTCCCGCGATCCCCGTCCCTCCGCTCGTGTCGTTCGCGAGGCTCTCGTCGTAGGTCACGAAGAACACCGTGTGGGCGAGCATCGCCTTCTCGGCGGTCCCCGTCGCGTTCAGGATCGGCCCGAGGAACTTCTTCAACCAGGTGTCGCATGTCGAGAGCGCACTGTTGTGGCAGTCGTCGATCATGTTCGGCACGTAGAGCGAGTAGCTCGGAAGTGTCCCGCTCGCCACCGAGGCGTTGAACGCGGCGCTCCCCAGCAGGTGAGAGGAGCACCGCGTCGAGTTCGTGACGACGTCGTAGTAGTACAGGAACGGGTCGTGGTGGATGTTGAACAGCCCTTGGCTCGAGGTGGAACAGCTCGCGGGCTGGGACTCTAGGTAGCTCGCCCAGGTCTTCTTGGACGTTTCGAGGACATCGCCGAGATTCGTCCCGTTGTACATGTTGTAGTTGTCGGTTCCGCACTGATCGGTCGCTCCCGAGGTCATCGCGAGGTAGTTCGGTGCGGAGGGATGGCACAGGGCGAAGTAGCTCGTCGCCTGGGCGTACCGTGCCGCGAGGTAGCGCTGGTAGGGGGAGGATTGGAATACCTCGTACCTGGCGTGGTTCTCGAGCACGATTGCGACGACGTGTTCGACGGGGGGCGGAGTCACTCCCGTGCTGGGTCGGAGCGCCAGGGCGTCTGCGACCCAGGCCGTGGCCGAGGTGAGACTGGCGCGCACCGTCACGTTGTTCTGGTTCGTTGGGAGGCCGAGCGCGAAATCTGCTCCCGTCTCGTTCTGCCAAGGCACGAGGACGGACTTCTCGTCCATCAACTTCGCCTGGGTCGAGGAGATCGTGAACTGTCCCCATTCGGCGACCGGCAGGATCACCAGATCCCCCGGGTGGGCCGAGATCGAGTTCGTGATCGCGCTCGAGTAGTTGGCGCTGGTGAACGCGGAGCGGGCGTCGACCGGCGAGGTCCGATTCGCCCCCGCGACCACCAAGTAGGTGACGACGGCTGGCGCGCTCGTGGAAAGAGTGACGGTGAGCGTCTCGCTCGTTGCGGCCTTCACGTTGACAGCGTCCCAGATCGCAAGGCCGTTCTTGCAGCATCCCGAGACCGCGGAGTATGCGACGCTCGCGAAGGTGTCGCCGGCCGCGTCGGTGACCGCGTGGACCTGGGGGGTGCTCCCTCGGAGGCTCGCGAAGACGAGCAGGAGATCCCCCGCTTGGGCGGGGAACGCGGTGGAGGTTCCGCTCGTGGCCTGGAACCCGAACCCACCGTGCCCGACGATGTGGATCCACGACGAGCTGCACAGCGGCGTGCACCAGGCGATCCCGCCTTTGAACGACAGGCTGGTGGCGACCCAGACGGCCCACGGGTTCGACTCGCCAAAGGCGTTCCCCTCCGCGTTCGTTCCTGCGGCTTCGGTGTCTACTGTCCACGCCGGCGCACCCGTCTTCGCGTCCACCGCAACAAGCGAACCGTCCTGCTGACCGCCGTAGATCATTCCGTCCCCGTATGCGATCGCACGGGAACCGATTTC
>JAKIWH010000004.1:33132-37704 GCA_022750125.1 Thermoplasmata archaeon | reverse complement strand
CCTGCGTTTGCCGGAGCGCGGCTCCCGTGGCGGCGTTGAACCCCGCCGGTACCGTGCCGCTCTGCACGAGCTGATCCGACCCCACGGGGCTGATGCTCGCGGTCCCTCGGACCCCGAGACCCAGCAGGACGAGGTCGCTCGCGTTCGCCGCGATCGAGCTCGACACGGTGCTTGGGTTCATCCCAGGCTGGGAGGAGTTGGAGGGGCTGGCCACGGCGTCGAGCGGAGTCGCGGCCACCCCCGTGACCTCTACGACCGTCACGACCGTCCAGGAGTAGGTGCTGGTGGAGACGCTCACCGAGTCAAAGCCCGTGCCGCTCAGGTTGTACGCTGCGAAGACCGAGAGCCGCTCCGGGCCGTTCGCGTCTACGTAGTACGCGCCCGCGCCCACGGCGTGGAACCCGTTCCTCAGGCTGTCGGAGACCGAGTGGACCGTCGCGGAGGAGTGCGAGGCAACGAATACGACTAGGGTGTCACCTTGGACGACCAGCAGGCTGCCGGAGCTCCCGGAGGCGGTCCCGTTGATCCCGAATTCCGTGTCGGCGGAGACGAACGGAGAGGTGAGCGTCGTGGTCAGGAAGGTCGGCGGTCCGGACCGAAGTGCCGGCGCGCTGGATACTCCCGTCGCCAAGAATGCGAGCACCACGGCGAAGCTCAGCCAAGCGAGCTCCCGTCGAGGCGCCGAGCGGGCACGGTGGAGACACCCCCGCGCAATCCGTGGCTCGTGGCACATTCTTACCGATCTCCTCGGGCGCCCAGGCGCACCCCGCAGGGCCAAGGAGGTGAGGGTGGGTCGATAGGGGTTCCGTTACCCCAAGAACAGGAACTTCCACCGGAAGTCTTCGTGGGGTGTGCTCTAGTCAGGAGGCCGGTGCGACCGATTCGCTCGGGCCGCCGTCGTAAGCAGACGGTGACCTCCTTCGCCGCGCCCAACGACGTATGGGCACGGTTTTTGCCGCAGCTGACGACAATCTGGCCCCGATGTTCCGGGACGTCCGAAGCCCGCTCGCACGCCGAGCCACGTGGACGTTGGCGCTCCTAGCCGTCCTCGTGTTCGGAGGGATGGCCCTCGTCCATCACGATGCCGCCCAGCTGGTCCGCAGCCCGGTCGCCTTCGCGTCGTCCTCGGAGACGCATGCAGCGCCGCGGGCCTCGTTCAGCCTCTCGTCCAACGGCCTTGATCCAACGGCGGTGAGTCTCTCGTGGGACCACACGAATGACCTCGTCTTCGGCTCGTACGAGGTGGACCTATCGACGAACGGCTCGTCCGGGCCATGGCAGGCCATCGCCAACGTCACCAACCCGAATTCGACCGAGTTTGGAGAGCCCCATCTGAGTCCAGGAACGACGGACTGGTTCCGGGTGATCGACTACCAGGGCCTGCTCGGCTCCACCACCAGCAACGTCCTAGCGGTCCAACAGCCGGTGCTTCCGTCGCTCACCTCCTCGAACCTCACGAGTTCCTCGGTGGACCTTTCGTGGACCAACCCGGCCACGTACGGGGGGGAGATCCATTTCTCCGACTACCAGCTCAATGAGTCCGCGTCCGGCGGGGCGTACGCCACGGTCGCGACGATCCCCAACGTGTCCACCGTCTCGTACCGCGTGACTGGCCTCTCCCCGCAGACGGGGTACTCCTTCCAAGTAGCCGTCGTCGACACGTGCTGCGGAGGAACGGCCCTCCGCGCGAGCTCCAACGTCGTGACCGTCGGGACCCCGGAACTGCTCGGAGCGTCGGCCATCGCCGACCCGACGACGACGGATGCCGGGCAGCGCATCTCGTTCACGTGTTCGGCGACGGGGGGAATCCCACCGTACGGCTATCTCTGGGATTTCGGCAACGGTTCGGTCTCCTCAAGCTCCTCGACGTCGTACGCGTTCTCCGCCGCCGGCCTCTACAGCGTGACCTGCAAGGTGAGCGACGCGTCGGGAGCGACGGCCCACGCCTCGCTACTCGAGCAGGTCCGACCTGCCCCGAACTTGACCGTGCTGGCCTCCCACGGCTCCGCGGCACCCGGGAGCGTGCTCAACTTCACGGCCCAGCCGTCCGGAGGAACCGGGACTTTCGTTTCGCTCGACTGGTCGTTCGGCGACGGCGGGACGGCGGCGGGCTCCCACGTCAGCCACGCGTACGCCGTCGCCCGGAACTACACCGTGAGCGTGACGGCCCAGGACACGAGCGGCGGCTCCGCCCACGGCGCCATCGCGGTCGTGGTTCAACCGGTGACCGTGGTCATCGTCGCCCCCGCGCTCTCGGGACAGAGTTCGGTGCCCTTCCAGTTCTCGGCATCGGCGGCCGGTGGCGCCGGCGGCCCGTACACGATTGCGTGGAACTTCGGCGACAAGAACCAGGGTGTCGGCAGCTCGGTGAGCCACGCGTACTCCACTCCCGGTAGCTACACGGTCAGCGCCGTGGCCACCGACCCGCTCGGCGCCACCGGGAGTGGGTCTGCCCCCTCGCTGCTCGTCTACGACACGATCCGGGCCTCGATCACGTCGTCGAGCTCGAATCCGATGCCCGGGGCGATCGTCAGCTTGACCGCGCAGGTGTCGGGGGGCTCGGGGAACTACAGCTGCGTGTGGAGCTTGGGAGGATCCACGACCCTGTCGGGCTGCACCGTCCAGCACTCCTGGGCCGAAGCCGGACGATACTCGGTGGGACTCGTCGTCACCGACTCCCGTGCGGGAAACGCGTCGGTACACAGCGTGCTGGTCGTCGGGACCCCCACGACGCCTCCCGGGAGCTCCGCGCATCCGGCATCGGTGCACTACTGGGTACTCGGACTGCTCGTCATCCCCGCAATCCTCCTGCTCTGGGGACTCACCCGGCGACGGCGAACCTCGCCCGCAGCCGGCGGAGGCGCGCCCGCTTCCCCCGACCCCGGGCCCGCCCCTTCCGGCTCCGTCTGCGGCAGCTGCGGGACCCCCCTCCGGCCGTGGATGATGAGCTGCCCCGGATGCGAGGAACCGCTTCCGGGGTCCGGCCCCCTCGCCTCACCGGTTCCGGTCTCGCCCACCGAGCGATCCGCCCGGCCTCCCGAATCGAGCCAGCCCCGGCACCCTGGGAGCGTGAGAACGTCGTGACCTTCGAGCCCGAGAGCTCGAGCGGCTCCGGGGGCTCCGATCGAGGTCACGACTCGGGGAACCAATCTCTAGGTCGGACGGGCTTCACGTGAGGAACCCGCGTCGACGACTCCAGTTGGGTCCCCGATGAAGGCCCGACATGCGCCGTCCGCCCACCCCCCGCGCACCGTTCCTCACGCCGGGACGGGCGACTCTCGGTCGAAGCCGACGGGGGCGGACCGGTCGAGGTCGAGCACGCCGGGCTCGGCACTTGGCCTCGAGCCAGGTTCGTCGCGTCTGCGGTCAGACCCAGCGTGCGGACGCACTCCCCAGCGCCCCTACCGCTCACCGGACCCCGGACGACACGGGGACCTCCTGAGGACGGCTCGTCCCCGGGGTCGGAGCGGTCCCGTCCTTCGTGCGCCCCCCCGGTACCTCGGGGGACTCACGACTCCGATCCTGTCGCCTGGGCGATCGACGGCTCACGCGGGGAGTGCTCCGCCATGATGCTCGACCTCGCCCTCGTCGTTCTGCTCGCAGCCGCCCTAGGATCCGCCCTCCTCGCGAAGATGCTCGGTCTGCCGATCACGGCGCTCGAGATCCTGCTCGGCATCCTCCTCGGCGCGTTGCTGCTGTTTCGGCTGCCCGCGCAGGCCCAGTCGCTGGTGGTGCTCGGGAGCCTCCTGATCGTCTTCCTCGCGGGGCTCGAGACCAGCTGGGATTTCCTCCGCCAGAACGCCGGCCCTGCGCTGCGCATCGGGATTCCCGGATTCGTCGTGCCGTTCGCCGGCCTCCTTCTCGTCTTCCTTTGGGTCCTCAAGATGCCCATGCTGGTCGCGGTCATCGGCGCGACCGCGCTGGCCGACACGTCCGTTTCCATCGTCTATACGACGCTCCACCAGTACGGGGTGGCCGAGCTGCCCCTGGGCCGTCTCGTACTGGCGAGCACCCTGGTCGTCAACCTGGTCGAGGACGCGACGATCACGGGCACCTCGTTCTTCAACGGGACCGCCGTCCTCCTCTCCCTCGCGCTTTTGGCGGCCCTGGGCGCGGCGGCGGTGGGGCTGCCGAGGTTGATTCGCCGGGTCGAGGAGCACGCCCCCGGCGCCTTCACGAACGCCTCGACCCGGTCGGTCCTGCTTTCGCTCGCGATTCTGGCGACGCTCTCGGCGATGGTGAGCGTCCCCGGCATTCTGTTCGTCTTCCTACTCGGGCTGCTGTGCTCCCGCTACGTGTCGAAGACCCTCCTTGCCGATCTGCAGAAGTTCGCGTTCGCGATCTTCGTACCCCTCTACTTCCTCGCCGTCGGCCTCGCCGTCAACGGCGGGTTTGTCCTGGCGAACCTTCCCCTCCTGCTCGGGCTCGTGGGAGTTGCGACCGTCCTCAAGATCGCCGGGCTCGCCCCGGGAGTCTATCGCTCCGTGGGGAGCGGGCTCGGAGCGCCGGTCTGCGTCCTGATGAATGCGCGGCTGACCAGCGCGACGGTGATCCTGCTCCTCACTCTCTCGA
>JAKIWH010000004.1:32855-33122 GCA_022750125.1 Thermoplasmata archaeon | reverse complement strand
CCTTGTTCATCGCGACCGTGGTGGCAGCGGCTTTCGGCTCGTCGCTCGCCTTGCGACTTTTCCCGGCCTTCCGGGGAACCGCCGAGGCACGGAGGACGTTCGGGCTGGCTCGCTCCCCGATGGCGGAGTCCTTGACCTAGCGACGCACCGGGGTCGGGGAATAGTAATTCCGGGAGAAATCCCGCGCGTCCTGTTACGTCGGATACGGAGCCATCATCCTCCCGCCCCCGTACTTTACTTCGGATGAGGGACGCTGGGTCGCGGGAG